>NZ_CAJYES010000249.1 GCF_913773995.1 uncultured Pseudacidovorax sp. | reverse complement strand
GGCGCCCATGCTCTACGGCCTGCGGGAATACCAGGGCGAGCCGCACCGCGTCGAGCCCATCGCCATCGTGGACGAGGTCGAGTACTTCGACGACAGCAAGGGCACCAACGTCGGCGCCACCGCCGCCGCCCTGCAGGGCCTGGGGCTGGAGCGCAAGCTGGTCGTCATCCTGGGCGGTGACGGCAAGGGCCAGGACTTCTCGCCGCTGGCGACGCTGGTGCGCCAGTACGTGCGCGCCGCCGTGCTGATCGGCCGCGACGGTCCCGCCATCGGCGAGGCCCTGGCCGAGACGGGCGTTCTTTTGCTGAGCGCCGCGACGCTGCCCGAGGCGGTGCGCCTGTGTGCCGAGCAGGCTCGACCCGGCGATGCCGTGCTGCTGTCGCCCGCCTGCGCCAGCCTCGACATGTTCCGCGACTATGCGCACCGGGCGGACGTGTTCCGCGAGGCGGTCGACGCGCTGGCCGACGAGGAGGTGCACGAATGAGCGCCGCCCGGCCGTTCCGCAGGCGCTCGCATCCGCAGTGCGCAGCACGGAGGATTTCCGAATGAGCGCCCGCATGCCTGCCGCCGCCACGCCCAACGCGCGCGAAGGCCGCTTCTTCGGCTGGTTCCGTCGCGCCGCCAAGAGCGGCATGGACGCGCTGCCCATGCACCTGCCTGTGCGCCTGGGCGGCGCCGACATCGCGCAGACCCGCGCCGCGCCGGTGCGCGTGGCCGGCTTCGACCAGCCGCTGGTGTGGGTCACCATCGCGCTGCTGATGTGGGGGCTGGTGATGGTGTTCTCGGCCTCCATCGCCATGGGCGACAACCCGCGCTTCAACCGCGCGGGCTACAGCGAGTCCTATCACCTGATCCGGCATGCGATCTCGCTGGTGTTCGCCTTCGTGGCCGGCCTGATCGCCTTCCAGGTGCCGATGCGCACCTGGGAGCGCACGGCGCCCTGGCTCTTCGTGGTGGCGTTGCTGCTGCTGGTGATCGTGCTGATCCCGCACGTGGGCATCAACGTCAACGGCGCGCGCCGCTGGCTGCCGCTGGGCTTCATGCGGTTCCAGCCTTCGGAGCTGGCCAAGCTGGCCATGGTCTTCTACGCGGCCAGCTACATGGTGCGCAAGATGGAGATCAAGGAGCGCTTCTTCCGCGCCGTGCTGCCCATGGGTGTGGCCGTGGTGGTGGTCGGCATGCTGCTGCTGGCCGAGCCCGACATGGGCGCCTTCATGGTGATCGCCATCATCGCCATGGGCATCCTGTTCCTGGGCGGCGTGAATGCACGCATGTTCTTCCTGATCGCCATGCTGGTGGTCGTGGCCTTCGCGACCATGGTCGCGGCCAGCCCCTGGCGGCGCGAGCGCATCTTTGCCTACCTGGACCCGTTCAGCGAGGAGCATGCGCTGGGCAAGGGCTACCAGCTCTCGCATTCGCTGATCGCCATCGGCCGGGGCGAGATCTTCGGCGTGGGCCTGGGCGGCAGCGTCGAGAAGCTGCACTGGCTGCCCGAAGCCCACACCGACTTCCTGCTCGCCGTGATCGGCGAGGAGCTGGGCCTGGTCGGCGTGCTGGTGGCCATCGCGCTCTTCCTGTGGCTAACGCGCCGCATCATGCACATCGGACGCCAGGCGATTGCGCTGGACCGCGTGTTCGCCGGCCTTGCCGCGCAGGGCGTGGGCGTGTGGATGGGCTTCCAGACCTTCATCAACATGGGCGTGAACCTGGGTGCGCTGCCCACCAAGGGCCTGACCCTGCCGCTGATGAGCTTCGGCGGCTCGGCCATCCTGATGAACGTGGTGGCGCTGGCGGTGGTGCTGCGTGTCGACTACGAGAACAGAGTCCTGATGAGAGGTGGCCGCGTATGACCGGCGCCCGCACCGCACTCGTGATGGCCGGCGGCACCGGCGGCCACATCTTCCCCGGCCTGGCCGTGGCCGAGGAGCTGCGCGCGCGCGGCTGGCGCGTGCACTGGCTGGGCGCGCCCGGCAGCATGGAAGAGCGCCTGGTGCCGCCGCGCGGCTTCGCCTTCGAGCCGATCCAGTTCGGCGGCGTGCGCGGCAAGGGCCCGCTCACGCTGGCGCTGCTGCCGCTCAAGCTGCTGCGGGCCTTCTGGCAGAGCTTCCAGGCCGTGGGCCGCGTCAAGCCGGACGTGCTGGTGGGTCTGGGCGGCTACATCAGCTTTCCGGGCGGCATGATGGGCGTGCTGCGTGGCCGTCCGCTGGTGCTGCACGAGCAGAACTCGGTGGCCGGCCTGGCCAACCGCCTGCTGGCGCGCATCGCCGACCGCTGCTTCAGCGCCTTCCCGAACGTGCTGCCGAACGCAGGCTGGGTGGGCAATCCGCTGCGCGAGCCCTTCCTGGCACAGCCGGCACCTGCCGCGCGCTTCGAAGGCCGCAGCGGCCCGCTCAAGCTGCTGGTGGTCGGCGGCAGCCTGGGCGCCAAGGCGCTCAACACCGTGGTGCCGCAGGCACTGTCACGCATCGCGCCGGCCGAGCGGCCCGTGGTGCTGCACCAGAGCGGCGAAAGGCAGATCGACGAGCTGCGCGCCAACTATGCCGCCGCCGGCGTCGAGGCTCAGCTGGTGCCCTTCATCGACAACACGGCCGAGGCCTTCGCCGCGGCCGACCTCATCGTGGCGCGCGCCGGCGCCAGCACCGTGACCGAGATCGCCGCGGTCGGCGCCGCCGCGCTCTTCGTTCCCTTTCCCTTCGCGGTCGACGACCACCAGACCACCAATGCCCGCTTCCTGGCGGACGCCGGCGGCGCCTGGCTGGTGCAGCAGACCGATCTGACGCCTGAACTCTTGTCCGACCTGATCCAGAAAACGACGCGCGCCGAGCTGCTCGAGCGTGCGCAGCGCGCACATGCGATGCGCAAGACCGATGCCGTGGCCCAGGTGGCCCTGGCCTGCGAGGAGCTGGTCAAGCCATGAAGCACGCGATCCGCCACATCCATTTCGTCGGCCTGGGCGGCTCGGGCATGAGCGGCATCGCCGAGGTGCTGTTCAACCTGGGCTATGGCGTGTCCGGCTCGGACCTGGCCGACAGCGCCACGCTGCGCCGCCTGGGCGGCCTGGGCATCCGCACCTTCGTGGGCCACGACGCCGCCAACATCGCCGGTGCCGACGCAGTCGTGACCTCCACCGCGGTGCAGGCCGACAACCCCGAGGTGGTCGCCGCCCGCGCCAAGAAGATCCCGGTGGTGCCGCGTGCCCTCATGCTGGCCGAGCTGATGCGTCTGCGCAGCGGCATCGCCATCGCGGGTACCCATGGCAAGACCACCACCACGAGCCTGGCCGCCAGCGTGCTGGCCACGGCCGGGCTGGACCCGACCTTCGTCATCGGCGGACGCCTGAACAGTGCCGGCGCCAATGCGCGCCTGGGTCAGGGCGAATACATCGTGGTCGAGGCCGACGAGTCCGACGCCTCCTTCCTCAACCTGCTGCCCGTGATGGCGGTCGTCACCAACATCGACGCCGACCACATGGACACCTACGGCCACGACTTCGGCCGGCTGCAGAAGGCCTTCGTCGACTTCCTGCACCGCATGCCCTTCTACGGCACGGCGATCCTGTGCGTGGACGATCCGGCCATCCGCCAGATCCTGCCGCAGGTGACCTGTCCGGTGACCAGCTACGGCTTCAGCGAGGACGCGCAGGTGCGCGCCGTCGACGTGCGCGCCGTGGGCGCGCAGATGCATTTCACCGCCCAGCGTCGCAACGGCGTGGTGCTGCCCGACCTGCCGGTGGTGCTCAACCTGCCGGGCGAGCACAACGTGCGCAATGCCCTGTCGGTGATCGCCATCGCGGTCGAGCTGGGCCTGCCCGACGAGGCGGTGCAACGCGGCCTGGCCGAGTTCAAGGGCGTGGGCCGCCGCTTCCAGCGCTATGGCGAAGTGGCCGCCACCGGCGGCGGGCGCTTCACGCTGATTGACGACTACGGCCACCACCCGGTGGAGATGGCCGCCACCATCGCGGCCGCGCGCGGCGCCTTTCCGGGTCAGCGGCTGGTGCTGGCCTTCCAGCCGCACCGCTTCACCCGCACCCGCGACTGCTTCGAGGACTTCGTCAAGGTGCTCGGCGGCGCCGATGCGGTGCTGCTGACCGAGGTCTATGCGGCCGGCGAGGCGCCCATCGTGGCGGCGGACGGGCGCAGCCTGGCGCGCGCGCTGCGCGTGGCCGGCAAGGTCGAGCCGGTGTTCGTCGACGACGTGCGGGCACTGCCGCAGGCGGTGCTGGACAACGCCCGCGACGGCGACGTGGTGCTGTGCATGGGCGCCGGCTCCATCGGCGCGGTCGCCGGCCAGGTGGTGGAACGCGCGCAGCAACAAGGACAGCCTGCATGAACCCGCAGTTCGCCTTCCCCCCGTTGCCCGACGCCGCCGCCATGGGCAAGGTGGCCGTGCTCTTCGGCGGCCGCTCGGCCGAGCGCGAGGTGTCGTTGATGTCCGGCACCGGCGTGCTGCAGGCGCTGCGTTCGCTGGGCGTGGATGCGCATGCCTTCGACCCGGCCGAGCGCGAACTGGCCGAGCTGCGCCACGAAGGCTTCGACCGCTGCTTCATCGCGCTGCACGGCCGCCACGGCGAGGACGGCACGGTGCAGGGCGCGCTCGAGCTGCTGGGCATTCCCTACACCGGCTCCGGCGTGATGGCCTCCAGCGTGGCCATGGACAAGACCATGACCAAGCGCGTGTGGCTGGCCGAGGGCCTGCCCACGCCGCGCCATGTGCTGCTCCAGGCCGATGGCCAGGTGCGCGAGCGGGTGCGCGAGGTGCCCGACACCCTGGGCCTGCCGCTGATCGTCAAGCCGCCGCACGAGGGCTCGTCCATCGGCGTGACCAAGGTGCAGGGCTATTCGCAGATGCAGGAGGCCGTGCAGCTGGCCGCGCGCTACGACCCCGAGGTGCTGTGCGAAGAATTCATCGACGGCGACGAGCTGACCTGCGCCGTGCTCGGCACGGGTGCCGGCGCCGTCGCGCTGCCGGTGATCCGCATCGCCGCGCCCGAGGGCGCCTACGACTACCAGAACAAGTACTTCACCGACGACGTGAAGTACCACTGCCCCGCGGGCCTGCCCGATGCGCTGGAGGCGCAGGTGCGCCGGCTGGCCGTCGCCGCCTACCGCAGCCTGGGCTGCCGCGGCTGGGGCCGGGCCGACTTCATGGTGCGTGCGCGCGACCAGCAGCCCTTCCTGCTGGAGATGAACACCTCGCCCGGCATGACCGGCCATTCGCTGGTGCCCATGGCCGCGCGCGCCGCGGGCCTGAGCTACGAGCACCTGTGCCTGCGCATCCTGGCCACCGCCGCGCTGGACACCCGCCCCGTCTCCAAGGAAGGTGCCTGACCCATGGCCGACGGCATCGCAGTCCCGCTCGACGTGCGCCTCATGAACCTCACGGCGACCGTCCTGTACGCGCTGTGCGGGCTGATGCTGCTCGCCGCCGGCGGCTGGTGGGTGCTGCGTCAGCCCTTCCTGCCGCTGGGCGTGATCCGTGTGGATGGCGACGTGGCGCACAACAACCCGATCACGCTGCGGGCCAACGTGGCGCCCCGGCTGGCCGGCAACTTCTTCACCGTCGACCTGCAGCGCGCGCGCGCCGCCTTCGAGTCGGTGCCCTGGGTACGCAAGGCGGTGGTGCGACGCGAGTTTCCGAATGCGCTGCGCGCCACGCTCACCGAGCATGTGCCGGCCGCGCTGTGGGGTGCCGAGGACGAGTCCCGCATGATCAACACCTACGGCGAGGTCTTCGAGGCCAACACCGACGAGGCGGGCGACAACCTGCCGCGTCTGGAGGGCCCGGACGACCAGGCCAGCCAGGTGCTAGGCATGTACCGCGAGCTGGCCCCGGCCTTCGACGGCAGCGGCCTGAAGCTCACCGAGCTGCGGTTGTCCACCCGTGGCGGCTGGCAGGCGGTGCTGGACTCCGGCGCCACCGTGGAGATTGGCCGTGGCACGCCCGAGGAGGTGATGGCGCGCGTGCGGCGCTTCCTGCTCAGTGCCCGCCATGTGGCCGCGCAATACGGCCGCAGCATCGAATCCATCGAAAGCGCCGACCTGCGCCATGCCGACGCGTACGCAGTGCGCATCCGCGGCGTCACCACCGTCTCGGCCGATGCGCCCGCCGCAGCAGCCGCACGGCGGCGGTAGACCGAACAGACAGACAGAACGAACGAGAGCCCCGAGGGAACACTCACACATCATGGCCAAAGACTACAAGGACCTGGTTGTCGGACTCGACATCGGCACCGCCAAGGTGATGGCGGTGGTGGCCGAAGTGCTGCCGGGCGGCGAGCTCAAGCTCGCCGGCCTGGGCGTGGCACCGTCCAACGGCCTCAAGCGCGGCGTGGTGGTCAACATCGACGCCACCGTGCAGAGCATCCAGCAGGCGCTCAAGGAAGCGGAGCTGATGGCCGACTGCAAGATCGGCCGCGTCTACACCGGCATCACCGGCAGCCACATCCGCGGCATCAACTCCAGCGGCATGGTGGCCGTGAAGGACCGCGAGGTCAGCACCACCGACGTCGCCCGCGTGGTGGAGACGGCGCGCGCCATCAACATCTCCAGCGACCAGCGCCTGCTGCTGGTGGAGCCGCAGGAATTCGTGATCGACGGCCAGGACGTGAAGGAGCCGATCGGCATGAGCGGCATGCGCCTGGAGGCCAAGGTGCACATCGTGACCGGCGCCCAGAGCGCGGCCGAGAACATCATCAAGTGCGTGCGCCGCTGCGGCCTGGAGGTGGACCAGCTGATGCTGAACCCGCTGGCCTCCAGCCTGGCGGTGCTGACCGAGGACGAGCGCGAGCTGGGCGTGTGCCTGGTGGACATCGGCGCCGGCACCACCGACGTGGCCATCTTCACCAACGGCGCCATCCGCCACACGGCCGTGATCCCGATCGCGGGTGACCTGATCACCAGCGACATCGCGATGGCGCTGCGCACGCCCACCAAGGACGCCGAGGACATCAAGGTCGAGAACGGCTTCGCCAAGCAGCTGCTGGCCGACCCCGAGACACAGGTCGAGGTGCCCGGCCTGGGCGACCGCGGCCCGCGCATGCTGAGCAAGCAGGCGCTGGCCGGCGTGATCGAGCCGCGCGTGGAAGAGATCTTCCAGCTCGTGCAGCAGGTGGTGCGCGAGTCGGGCTACGAGGAAGTGCTCTCGTCCGGCGTGGTGCTCACCGGTGGCAGCGCCGTCATGCCGGGCATGGTCGAACTGGGCGAGGACATCTTCCTCAAGCCGGTGCGCCGCGGCATCCCGAAGTACGCCAGCGCGCTGTCGGACATGGTGGCCCAGCCGCGCGCTGCCACCGTCATGGGCCTGCTGGAAGAAGCCCGTCACGCGCGGATGCGTGGCTACAAGGTCGCGCAAAAAAATGGTTCAGTGAAGACGGCTTTCGGCCGATTCAAGGATTTCATCGTGGGGAATTTCTGATGCGCGACACAGCACCTCGGCTCCACCTCATCCATTTCAACGAGCGATGGCGACGTACGGGGCCGCCGCCACCGCAGGAAGTTCTTCCTTCCACTTTCACCACCCCGCCCCCGACAACAACAGCAACGTCAGTCAAGCAGCAACTGCAAGGATCCAGGAGTTCATGATGCCCATCGAAATGATCGAAGTCGAAGAGTTCAACCAAGGCACGCAGATCAAGGTGATCGGTGTCGGCGGCGGCGGCGGCAACGCCGTCACCCACATGATGGAGCGGGGCGTGCAGGGGGTGCAGTTCGTCTGCGCCAACACCGACGCCCAGGCGCTCAACCGCTGCGGCGCGCCCAAGTTGATCCAGCTGGGCGGCAACGGCCTGGGTGCCGGCGGCAAGCCGGACAAGGGCCGCGAGGCGGCCGAGGCGGCCGTGGACGAGATCCGCACCGCCATCGACGGTGCCCACATGCTGTTCATCACCGCCGGCATGGGCGGCGGCACCGGCACCGGCGCGGCGCCCGTCATCGCCCGCGTGGCCAAGGAGATGGGCATCCTGACCGTCGGCGTGGTCACCAAGCCCTTCGACTGGGAAGGCGGCAAGCGCATGAACAACGCCGAGTCGGGCCTGTCCGAACTCGAAGCCAATGTCGATTCGCTGATCGTCATCCTGAACGAGAAGCTGCTCGAAGTCCTGGGCGACGAGGTGACGCAGGCCGAGGCCTTCGCGCATGCCAACGACGTGCTGAAGAACGCCGTCGGCGGCATCTCGGAAATCATCAACGAGTACGGCGGCGTGAACGTCGACTTCGAGGACGTGCGCACCGTGATGGGCGAGCCCGGCAAGGCCATGATGGGCACCGCCTCGGCCAACGGGCCGGACCGCGCCCGCATCGCCGCCGAGCAGGCCGTCGCCTGCCCGCTGCTGGAGGGCATCGACCTGTCCGGCGCCAAGGGCGTGCTGGTGCTGGTGACGGCTTCGAAGGCTTCGCTGAAGCTGTCGGAATCGAAGCTGGCGATGAACACCATCCGTGCCTACGCCTCTCCCGAAGCCAACGTCATCTACGGCGCCGCCTACGACGACAGCCTGGGCGACGACATGCGCGTGACCGTGGTGGCCACCGGCCTGTCGCGCCCGGCCGCCGGCCGCGGCCAGCCTGAGCTGCAGGTCATCCGCACCGGCACCGACAACGTGGCCTTCCAGGTCCCGACGCTGGGCGGCGCGCTGGCCAGCGGCGTGGCCTCCGGCGCGGCCGGTCAGGCCAAGTACGACGGTATGGCCGTGCCCAGCGTGTGGCGCACCAACCGGACGATGGCGGCCGCCAAGGTGGATGCGCTGTCTTCTGGCGGCATGGACGATTTCGAGATCCCCGCCTTCCTCCGCCGCCAAGCTGACTGACGGCGCATCGGGCTACTGCGCGGTCCGATCTCGCATCTGTGCTTCTCGCCGTACCCGAGTACGGCTGCGATGCTCGATGCGACCTCGGACCGCTCGCTACGCCCGCTGCACCATCAGTCGTCCTGCGCTCGACTGAAGGCACCGGCAGCCTGCGGCTGCGGTGCGCAATCCGAGCAGAAATTGGCGCCACGCACCGGGTTCGATGCGTGGCGCTTTCGTTCGTCTTGCCTGCCTGCGGGCACTTACGCCTCCTTACGGCTATCACGGTCATAGGCCGAAGAGTGGGGTTGGCGCGGGGTGGCCAAAATTACAATCCGCGCCGTGCTGCAACAACGAACCCTCAAGTCCATCACCCGCGCCGTGGGCGTCGGCCTGCACAGCGGGCAGCGCGTGGAGCTGACGCTGCGGCCCGCGCCGGCGGACACGGGCATCGTGTTCCGGCGTGTCGATCTGCCCGAGCCGGTGGACATCCCCATGCGGGCCGAGTCGGTGACCGACACCCGTCTGGCGTCCACGGTTTCCACCGGCGGCGCCAAGGTGCAGACGGTGGAGCACATCATGTCGGCCTGCGCCGGCCTGGGGCTGGACAACCTCTACATCGACATCACCGCCGACGAGGTGCCGATCCTCGACGGCTCGGCCTCGTCCTTCGTCTTCCTGCTGCAGAGCGCGGGCATCGAACTGCAGAAGGCGCCGCGCCGCTTCATCCGCGTACTGCGGCCCGTTGAGGTGCGCGAGGGTGAGGGCGACAACCTCAAGTGGGCCCGGCTGGAGCCCTACCACGGCTTCAAGCTGAGCTTCGAGATCGACTTCGACCACCGCGTGGTCAATGCCACCGGCCAGCGCTACGAGTTCGACCTGAGCGTGGGCCAATATGCCCGCGACATCGCCCGTGCACGCACCTTCGGCTTCACCAAGGAGGTCGAGTACATGCGCAGCAAGGGCCTGGCCCTGGGCGGCGGGCTGGACAACGCCATCGTCATGGACGACCACAAGGTGCTCAATGCCGGCGGCCTTCGCTACGACGACGAGTTCGTCAAGCACAAGATCCTGGACGCCATGGGCGACCTCTACATCGTCGGCAAGCCGCTGCTGGCCGCCTACAGCGCCTTCCGCTCGGGCCATGCGCTCAACAACAAGTTGCTGCGTGAACTGCTGGCCCAGTCCGATGCCTACGAGATCGTGACCTTCGAGGACACGCGCCAGGCCCCCCGCGGCTTCGGCGAGATCGCCCGCGCCTGGTAAGGCGCCCGCCGCATCCGCATGCTGCTCTTCCGCTGGGTCATCCTCCTTTTGCTGCTGGTGGCGGGGGTGTGCTTCGCCTTCTATGCGGCCACCGGCCAGATGCGCTATCGGCGCCTGGGCTGGATCGTCTTCAAGTGGACCTTCCTGGCGGCGCTCGGCTTCTTTGCCGTGCTGATCGCCGAGCGGCTGGCCTGAGCGACAGGGTCGCAGCCGCCTGGGCTCACGCCGACGGTCGCACCCCGTCGTAGGCGTTCTGCAGCAACTGGCGCAGCGCCGCGGCCTCCAGGGGCCGAGGATTCGGGTACTGGTTCTGCATCGCCAGCGCGCAGGCGCGGTCCAGATCCTCTTCGCGCAGACCGATCTCCCTCAGTGCCACCGGTGCGCCGTGCCGCCGCGCCAGTTCGTACAGCGCCCGCGGCGCGTCGTCTGCTCCGAGGGCGCGGGCGATGCGGGCCATGGCCGCCGGCGCGGCTGGCGCGTTGTAGGCCAGCGCATGCGGCAGCACGATGGTGTGGGTTTCGGCATGCGGCAGGTTGAAGCTGCCGCCCAGCGTGTGGCACAGCTTGTGGTGCAGGGCCATGGCCACGCTGCCCAGCACCGTGCCGCACAGCCACGCACCATAGAGCGCGTCCGTCCGCGCCTGGGCGTCGCCGCTGTCCGCGTGGATGGCCGGCAGCGCCCGGCCCAGGGCGGCCAGTCCTTCCTCGGCCATCAGTTGCGTCACCGGGTTGGCGTCGTCGGCATACAGGCCCTCGGCCGCATGGGCCATGGCATTGATGCCGCTGACCACCGACAGGCCCACGGGCAGGCCCAGGCTGAGCTGCGGGTCGTAGATCACCGTGCGCGGCAGCACGCGCGGGTCGCGGCCGGTGCGCTTCACGCCCTCGTCCGTCAGGCCATAGATGGGCGTCATCTCGGAGCCGGCATAGGTGGTGGGCACGGCCAGGATCGGCAGGCCGCAGTCCAACGCGATGGCCTTGCCCAGCCCGATGGTGGAGCCGCCGCCCACTGCCACCGCGCAGTCGGCGCCCAGGCGCTGCGCCACGGCCCGGGCCTCGCGCGCGGCCGCCATGGGCACATGCATGACCGCGCCGTCGAACACGCCCGCGGCCCTTTCGCCGAGCAGGTCGGCCACCTGTTCCGCCTGGGCCCGCTGCGGGGGCGTGCACAGCACCAGCGCCTTGCGTGCGCCCAGAGCCTCGACCTCCGCCGCGACCTGTGCCAGCGTGCCGGCGCCGAACAGCACGCGCTGCGCCCGGCTTTCGTAGACGAAGGGTTTCATTCGGCGACGATGTTGCGGGCCTTGATCAGGCGGCCCCAGCGGGCGCTTTCACTGCGCACGAGCTGGTTCATTGCCTCCCGCGAGCCGGCCACCACTTCGAAGCCGCCTTCGGCCAGGCGCTTGGCCACCTCCGGCTGGCGCAGCGTCGCGGTCACATCGGCGGCCAGGCGGTCGAGCACCGGCGCCGGCACCTTGGCGGGCGCCACCATCCCGACCCAGGAATAGACCTCGAAGCCCTTGTAGCGCTCGGCGACGGCCGGCACGTCGGGCAGGGCCGCGCTTCGCTGCGGCGAGGTCACAGCCAGCGCGCGCAGCTTGCCGCTCTGGACCTGCGGCAGCACCAGCGGCAGGCTGGCGATCATCGAGTCCACATGGCCGCCCATCAGGTCGGTCATGGCCGGGCCGCCGCCCTTGAAGGGCACATGCGTGCCCTTGCCGCCCGCGGTCTCCAGGAAGAGTTCGGCCGCCAGGTGGTTGGAGCTGCCCGCGCCCACCGAGGCGTAGGAAACGCCGTTGCCCGCCTTGGCGGCCGCCACGTAGTCCTGCAGCGTGCGGTAGGGCGAGTTGGCCGGTACCACCAGCACCATGGGCGAACGGGCGATGTACGACACGCCGGTGAGGTCGCGCTCGGTGGAGTAGGTCAGCCGGGGATAGATGTGCTGCTCGGTCGCGTAGGAGTCGAACACCATCGCCACCGTGTGGCCGTCGGGCGGTGCCTTGGCCACCAGCGCCATGCCGATGGTGCCGCCGGCACCGCCGCGGTTGTCGATGATCACCTGCTGGCCCAGGCGGGCGGCCAGCGGCTCCTGGATCTGGCGCGCCACCTTGTCGACCGTGCCGCCGGCCGCGAAGGGCACGACGATGGTCACGAGCCGCGAGGGGAAGGCCGGCTGCGCCGCCGCGGAGCCGGCCGCCAGAAGGCCCAGGCCGAGGCCAAGGCCGAGTGAAAGGCCCTGGCCGATCAGCCTGCGGCGGGAGGCGCCGCCGCGCGTTGTCTCTTGCTGGAACATGGTCGATTCCTGGTTCTTGTGAAGTGGCCTGGATGCTATTCTTTGCGTGGCATCTGCAGAATCCGCTGCGTCTGCCAAACGCCTTTGCGAGGTCTGCACAGATGGAATCGATCCGCTTCGCCGAATCCCTGGCCGTGTTCGTCGACGTGGCCGAAGCGGGCAGCTTCTCGGCGGTGGCCCGGCGGCGCGGCATGGTGGCCTCGTCCGTCGCGCGCCAGATCGATGGTCTGGAGCAGGACCTGAAGGTGCCGCTCTTCACTCGCTCCACACGCGCGCTGGTGCCCACCGAGGCCGGCACGCTGCTGCTGGAGCGGGCCCGCAAGATCCTGCGCGACATGACCGACGCGCGCACCGAGGTCGTGTCGCTCGACCGCAGCGTGCAGGGTCTGTTGCGGGTGAGCTGCGTGCCGGCCTTCGGCCGCCGCCACGTGGTGCCGCACCTGGGCTCGCTGTTCGACCGCCACCCGGCGCTGCGGGTGGAACTGGAGTTGACCGAGCGCCTGGTCGATCCGGTGCTGGAACGCTTCGACCTCGTGATCCGCATCGGTCCGCAGCCGGACAGCAGCCTGGTGGGCCAGCGCATCGGCAGCCAGCGCTACATCATGGGCGCCTCGCCTGCCTATCTGGCGCGCCACGGGCGGCCCGAGCGCTTCGAGGACCTGGCCCATCACCGGCTGATCGACCGCCAGCACAGCACCAGCGCCCGCGGCTGGCGCGAGCTGGACGGCTTCGACTGGAGTCGGCCGCCGCACTTCGTGCTGGAAAGCGATGACTGCGACTCGCGCCGCCACTGTGCCGCGCAGGGTCTGGGTATTGCGTTGATGCCCAACTGGGCCATCGGCGAAGACCTGGCCGCGGGCCGCATCGTCGAACTGGTGCTGGAGGGTGCGCCGCCTCAGCCGGCCAGCGGCATCTTCATGCTGCGCGCGGCGCCGCGGGCCAATGTGAAGGTCCGTGCCTTCACCGAGCACCTGCTGGACAGCATCGGCCGCTCCGCGAGCTGGGTAAGCGACAGCGAGACTGCGCTGCAGTAGGACTAGCCGGTACTCCTCTCGCCAGCCATTCAATTGCGCACGGCCTGTCTGGCGCTTGCGCCCGGCCCTCCGTGCTCGGGTCCGCTTGTCAGCGCGAGCGCCCGCCCTTGTAGAGCCCGCTGGCCCGCGGCTGCAGCGTGGTGGCCTGGCCGAGGCGAGCCCGCACCCGCCCCACCTGCGCATGGGTGATGGCCAGGCCCAGCGCATCGGCGGCGTCGCTGCCGGGCAGTCCAGGCAATTCCAGCAGTCGCCGCACCATCTCTCGCACCTGATCCTTGGCGGCGCGCCCGTGGCCTGCCACCGCCTGCTTCATCTGCGTGGCGGTGTATTCCGCCACCGGCAGGCCGCTGGTCACCAGGGCCGTCAGACAGGCACCGCGCGCCTGGCCCAGCAGCAGCGTGGACTGCGGATTGACGTTGACGAACACGATCTCCACCGAGGCCGCGTCGGGCTGGTAGCGCCGGCTCAGTTCGCCGATGCCGTCGAACAGCACCTTGAGCCGCGCCGGCAGGTCGGTGCTGCCCAGGTGTCGCGTGGTGATGGTGCCGCTGGCCACATAGCGCAGCGACGGGCCGTCCACATCCACCACGCCGAAGCCGGTGGTCTGCAAGCCGGGGTCGATGCCGAGTACGCGCATCGTCCTCATGCGTTGAAGTACCAGCGGACCGAATGGAAGAAGATGGGTGCCGCGAAGCACAGGGCATCCACCCGGTCCAGCAGGCCGTTGGCGCCGGTGATGCCCACGCCCTTGCGACCCCAGTGCGGCACGCCCCGGTCGCGCTTGAGGGCCTTCATCACCAGGTGGCCCATGGAGCCCGCCACGCAGGCCACCAGCGCGGCCACGAAGGCCTGCCAGAAGTGGAAGGGCGTGATGAAGGACAGCAGTGCCCCCACGAAGCTGGCCACGGCCATGCCCACGCCCCAACTGGCCCAGTTGAAGCTGCGGCTGACATGCGGCGCGATGGGCGCGCGGGGCCGCAGGATCTGCCGCAGCAGGCCGCCACGGCCGGGCGGCGCCGGTGGGCCGGCCTGGCTGTCGCTGCCCGAGGCGGCCAGGTGGCGGTAGATCAGGTGCTGCACCAGCATGCAGGTCTGCACCGTCGCGACCAGGAAGAACACCAGGAAGACGTTCTTGCCCTCGTAGCCCGGGAACTGCAGCAACAGCAGCGCCGGCACATGCGATAGGCCGTAGACGCAGACCATGATGCCCCACTGCAGCTTGGCATTGCGTTCGAGGAAGTGGTCCGGGTCGTCCGCCAGCGCCGCGGCCGTGGGCAGCGCCAGGAAGGCATAGACCGGGATGAACACCGTGAACAGGTCGAAGCGGGCCGTGCCCACCAGCACGAACTGGATCGGCAGCACCACGAAGAAGGCCAGCAGCAGGCTGCGATGGTCTCCGCGCCGCGTGGGCGAGAGCGTGATGAACTCGCGCAGCGCCAGGAAGGCGATCAGCCCGAAGAGCACCGTGGCCACCGTCTCGCCCAGCGCCCAGCCGATCCAGAAGACGATCACCATCACCCAGGTGGTGCGCAGCAGGGCGCGCAGGTGCACGAGCTCCTCTTCCCAGGCTTCGCCATGCACGGGGTTGCGGCGCTCGCGCAGGCCGACGAAGAAGAGGGCAGCGCTGACCAGCGCCAGGATGCCGAAGACCAGCAGGAAAAGTGCGGCCACCTGCTGCGAGGCGCCGAGGTTGCGCAGGAAGTTCTCCATGGCCGGCGTCCTTCCTACACGTCGCGCAGAGCGATCACGGCCTCGCGCGCCCGATCGAGGAAGGCGCGCCGCTCCTCGCCCGGTTCGATACGGAGGGGCGCGCCAAAGGTCACCGAGCACAGGATGGGCACAGGCACCACTTCGCCCTTGGGCATCACGCGCTGGACGTTGTCGATCCAGGCCGGCACCAGCACCACTTCCGGAAACATCTGCGCCAGTGTGTAGAGGCCCGACTTGAATTTCTGCGGCTCGCCGGTGTGGCCGCGCGTGCCCTCCGGAAAGATGATGATCGAGTCACCGCTTCGGAGCGCCTCGATCAGCGGCTGCAGCGGTGCCATCGGGTCGGGCGGCGGTGCGCCGTCCTCGGCCGGTGCGGGCGTGCCGCCGCGCTCGACGTAGATGGCGTTGAACACCTCGGTGGTGATCCAGCGCTTGAGCGGCGAATTGGCCCAGTAGTCGCGCGCGGCGATGGGGCGGGTGATGCTGCGCAGTTCGCCGGGCAGCGCGGCCCAGATCATGACCAGGTCGATGTGGCTCTGGTGATTGGCGAAGTAGATCCGCTGCTCGGCCTTGGGCGGGCAGCCCCACCAGCGCGCCTGGGCACCGGTGAGCAGGCGCGTGACGCCCAGCAGCAGGGCGCCCGTCAGCTTGGCAAGGTACATCGGTCGATGATACGGGCCGCCCTCAGGGCAACTCGACCGCGCCCATGCGCGCCACGATGGTGGCGGCGCGGCCGTTGAGGTAGGTCGAGTAGGGCCGCTTCTCGTAGAACTTGGGGCTGGGCAGCATCACGGCCAGGCGTGCGGCCTCGCTGGCCGTCAGGCGGTCGGAACCCTTGCCGAAGTAGTGGCGGGCCGCGGCCTCCGCACCGAAGACGCCCTCGCCCCATTCCACGCTGTTGAGGTAGATCTCCAGGATTCGGCGCTTGCCCAGGAAGAGCTCGAGCAGCTGCGTCAGCACCAGCTCCTGGCCCTTTCGCAGCAGCGTGCGTTCGCCCGACAGCAGCAGGTTCTTGGCCAGCTGCTGGCTGATGGTGGAGCCGCCGCGCAGCTGCGGCGGTCGGGTGGGTCTGCCCTGCGCGGCGGCGCGGGCGGCCCGCCGGGCGGCCAGTTCCTCGGCACGGGCATTGCGTTGGCGCGCGCGTTCGATGGCTTCCCATTCCACGCCGCCGTGCTCGACGAAGGCGGCATCCTCGCTGGCGATCACGGCACGCTTGAGCGGATCGGCGATGCGCTCATAGGGCACCCAGGTCTGGCTCCATTGCGCGTTCGGGCCGTCCTGCCGCGCCAGGCGCCACATCTCCGAGCGCTGGAAGCTGGTGGACTGCGGATCGAGCACCAGCATGAGCGCGATGCGCAGCAGGAAGAACAGCTGCAGCGCCACGCCGGCCAACACCAGGCAGGCCAGCCAGCGGCCGAACGAACGCATCATGCGGCGCTGCCGTCGACGAGGGCGCGCAACTCGGCCAGCACGGGCGCGGCATCCGGCCGCACACCGCGCCACACGGCAAAGGCTTCGGCGGCCTGCTCGACCAGCATGCCTAGGCCGTCGCGGGCCGTGGCGCCGTGGGCCTGCGCCCAGCCGATGAAGCCGGCGGCGGCGGGGCCGTACATCATGTCCACGGCCAGCGCGCCCTCGGCCAGCACACACGCGGGCACCGGCACGCCGTCGCCCGACAGGCTGGACGCCGTGCCGTTGACGACGATGTCGAAGCGCGCGTCGCCCAGGCCGTCCAGACCCGCGGCTTGCAGGTCGCAATCCGCACGGTGCCCGCAGGCGGAATGGCGTGCCACCAGCACCTCGGCCCTGGCGACCGTGCGGTTGGCCACCACCAGGCGCGTCGGCGCTGCGTCGATGAGCGGGCCCATCACGCCCGCTGCCGCGCCGCCGGCGCCGATCAGCAGGACCCGCGCACCCGCGAGCATCCGGCCTGCATGGCGCTCGATGTCGGCCACCAGACCGGCGCCGTCGGTGTTGTCGCCGTGGACGTGGCCGTCTTCGTCGAAACGCAGCGTGTTGACGGCGCCGGCCAGGCGAGCGCGCTCGCTCAGGCGCTCGCCCGCGAGGGCCGCGGCGTCGAACTTGCAGGGCACAGTGACGTTGCAGCCACCGGCCCGGTCGCCGGAGGCCCGTGCCTCGCGGCGGAAGTCGGCCACGGCCTGGGCGAAGGTGCCGGGGGCGACCTCGCGGCGTCCATAGTCCAGCGTCTGGCCGGTGAGTTGGGCGAAGCGGGCGTGGATCCACGGCGAACGGCTGTGCGCCACCGGGTTGCCCATCACGCAATAGCGGTCCATGGGGGTCTTGAAGCGGTCGAAAGAAGAGGGCGGCGGCCGCTCACTGCGCGGCACCGGAGACCTGGGTCTCCAGCGTCTCGTCGCGCGTGAAGCGGAAGCGCGAGGGCAGCACGATCTGGTCGGCCTGCCGGCGCATGGCGTCGGTGAAGGGGCCGAAGTTGCCCAGGCTGCGCACGATGGCCTGGGCGCGCCGGTCCAGGTCGGCGCTGCCGGAGCTTTCCACCAGCTCGGTCGCCAGCAGGCGGCCGTCATGGTTGACGGTGATCAGCAGGGTGAGCTGGCCGTAGAGCTTCTGGCCCCGCGCCTCGGGAAAGTTCTGCGTCCCGCGCGCCTCGATGCGGCGGCGCAACGCATCCACATAGCCGGCATAGGCGACCTCGCGCGTGGACGGGCTGATGTAGCGGCGCTTGGGACGGGCGTTCTCTTCGTTGACGCGTCGTTCGATCTCGGCGAGCAGGTCCAGCAACTGGCGGCGGCGCTCTTCCTGTGCCTGGCTGTCGGCCGTCTGGCCGGTGTGGCTCGGGTCGGGCGGCGGCAGGGCGGCGAGTTGCTTGCGCACGCGCGCGAGCAGCATCTGCTGCTGCTCCTGCAGCGCATCGATGCGGCGCTGCGCGTCCTGGTCTGAATCGCCGACGGCGCGGAAGGCCGAAGGCGGCAGCGGGCTGGTGGCGCGGCCGCGCTCCAGATCGCCGCCGCCGGCCAGCGTGGCCTGGGCCAGGGCCGCCGGCTTGGCCGGCAGGTCGGTCTGCGCGCTGCGGGCATTGACCAGGATGATCTCCAGCGGCGATTCCTGCATCACGCGGTCGAAGGCGGCCGGGTTGGCCACGCGCACGCCCAGCACGGCCGCATGCGCCAGCACCGACACACCCAGTGCCATCTGCAGCGGAGTCAGGTCGGCCAGACGCATGGCAGGCGGGAACGGGGATCAGGCGGCAGGCGCAGGCGCGGCGGCCTCGGGTTCGGCGTCATTGACGTCGACGGCGATGGTGAGCGCACCGGTCGCGGCCTCTTCCTCGTCCGCGTCGGCGTCATCGGCCGCAGGCGCGGCCTCGGCGTCCAGGCGCTCGATCACGCTGCCGTTGACGGCCAGCGCGATCTCGTCGATGTCGCCCAGGCGCAGGCGCACACGGGCGCCGCGCGGCAGGCCCTGGGCACCGATCACCGGCAGCACCAGCGGCAGCAGGTCGGCGCGGGCCAGTGCCTCGCCGCCGCCGGCGTCGCGCACCAGCGTGGCCTCCAGCTCGCGGATGCCCTGCTGCTGCAGGTACTTGAGCGTCCAGAAGCGCTCCATGCCGGACTGGTAGGCGTTGTAGGTCGCGTACGCCGCGTCGAAGCCGGAGAGGATGGAGAACAGGCCCGCATCCTTGGGCTTGAAGGGCGCCGCCAGCGCAGCGGTCTTACCGTGGCGCGCGGCCGCGATGATCTGCCACTGGTTGACCAGATCGGTGTAGCGGCGCAGCGGCGAGGTGCTCCACGCATAGGCCTTCACGCCCAGGCCGGCATGCGGCAGGGCCTTGGTGCCCATGCGCACCTTGATGCCGGGTGCCAGGCTGGCCTGGCTGCGGTAGAGCGCGGGCACGCCCAGCTCGCCCAGCCAGCCGCCCCAGCTGCTGTTGGCCAGGATCATGGCCTCGGAGACGATCAGGTCCAGCGGCGCGCCGCGGCGGCGCGTGGTGATCTGCACGGTCTCGCTGCCGTCGGGCTCGGCACGGTCCTCATGGCCGACCAGGCGGAAGTTGTAGTCGGGGCGGTTGAAGCTCTCGGGCTTGCCGCGCACCACTTCGCGCTGCGCCTTGAGCGCCTTGGCCAGGCGGAACAGGAAGGCCAGCGGCGCATGCAGGCGCTGCGCTGCGTCGGGGCCGCCAGTGGCGGTGGGTGCCTCCAGCCAGGCTTCGTCGATCACGGCATCCAGCTGGTCGTGGCGCAGGTTGGCAACCACCGGCACGCGCTCGATCTTCGTCTCGATGCCCTGCAGCGCCAGCGTGGCCTCGTCGAAGCGGGCATAGAGCGACACCGCCGGGCGCGGCGCGCCTTCGAGCAGGGTGTAGGTCTGCACGATGGCGTCGGGCAGCATGGTGATCTTGTGGCCCGGCATGTAGACGGTGGACATGCGCGCGCGTGCCACCTGGTCCAGCGCGTCGCCGGGGGCGAGCGCCAGGCCGGGCGCGGCGATGTGCACGCCGACGGTCACGGTGCCGCTGCCCAGGCCCTGCACCGACAGGGCATCGTCGATTTCGGTGGTCTGCGAGTCGTCGATGGAGAAGGCTTGCACGCCCTCGGCCAGCGGCAGGTCGTCCGCCACGGCGGGCGCGCTGAGCGAAGCCGGAAAGCCCGTGCCCTTGGGGAAGTTCTCGAACAGGAAGCGCTTCCAGTGGAACTGGTAGGACGAGTCGATGGCACCGGCGGTGGTCAGCAGCTCCAGCGGCGGGCGCTGCGCGGTGCGGGCGGCCTCGACCACGGCCTTGTATTCGGGCGCGTTCTTGTCGGGCTTGAAGAGGATGCGGTAGAGCTGCTCGCGGATCGGGGCCGGGCAGCGGCCCGCCACGAGCTCGCCGGCCCATTCGGTGATCTGCGCCTGGATGGCCTTCTTCTTCTCGATGGCGGCCAGGGCCTGCTGCACGATTTCGGCCGGCGCCTTGCGGAAGCGCCCCTTGCCGCTGCGGCGGAAGTAGTGTGGGGCCTCGAACAGGGCGAAGAGGGCGGCGGCCTGCTGCGCCAGCGTGGGCTTGTCGCTGAAATAGTCGGCGGCGAGTTCGGCAAAGCCGAATTCCTCGTCGGACGCGAATTCCCAGGCCAGATCCAGGTCCATCGTGGCGGCCAGCGCGCGCGCCTCGGCGATCAGCTCGGCGGGCGCCGGCTTGTCGAAACGCAGCACGATATTGGCGCCCTTGACCTTGACGCGCTTGCCGCTTTCCAGCTCCACCTGCGCCGACGCTTCGGCCTCGGACAGCACGCGGCCGCCGAAGTACTTGCCGGCTTCTTCGAACAACACAAACATCCGGCGATTGTCACATGCGCCCCGCGGCGAGCCGGGCGCTGGGCAGGCTCAAGCCGGCTGCAGGAAGGCCATCACGGCATTCAGGTGGGCCGTCTCGAAATCGGACAGCGCATGGTCGCCGCCTTCCACCACGCGTAGCAGGCTGCCGGGGTAGCGGGCCGTCATCTCACGCCAGTCCAGCAGCTCGTCGCCCTTGGCGATCACGGCCATCAGGCGCTCCGGATGCGGCAGTGCGCCGGTTTGCAGGGCACGCAGTTCGTCGATGTAGTCGGGACGGAAGAAGAAATGCGCTTCGGGGTCGTGCCAGGCGGTCTGCTCGCCGATGTACTTCTCGAGGTCGCGCGCCGGGTGAACGGCCGGGTTGATGAGCACCGCGCGGCAGCCCGTTCGTGCGGCCAGCCATGTGGCATAGAAGCCGCCGAGCGAGGAGCCGACCACCGCCATGCCATCGACCGGCCAGTCGGCCGTGCCCTGCGCAATCAGTTCGGCCGCCGCGCGCGGCGAGGGCGGCAGCTGCGGGCACCACCAGTGCACCGCCGGATGCCGCGCGGTCATCCGGGCCGCCATCACCCGGGCCTTGGCCGACTGCGGCGAGGAACGAAAGCCATGCAGGTAGAGCAGATGGGTGGTGGGCATTCGCCGCACTGTAGCGGGGCACGCGGATAATCGCGCGCCTCATGTCCGCCGTCTTCCAGCGCCCCTCGCTCCTGCGCCGCATCGCGCCCGTGTTCCAGGGCTTCGACATCCTGCTGGTGCTGGCGCTGCTGGTGCTGGCCTCGACCGGCATGGTCGCCATGTATTCCTCCGGCTACGACAGCGGCACCCGCTTCTCGGACCACGGTCGCAACATGCTGCTGGCGGCGGGCATCATGTTCCTGGTGGCCCAGGTGCCGCCGCAGCGGCTGATGAGCCTGGCGGTGCCCCTGTATGCCTTCGGCGTCACGCTGCTGGTGGCAGTGGCGCTGTTCGGCGTCACCAAGAAGGGCGCCACGCGCTGGCTCAACGTGGGCGTGGTGATCCAGCCCAGCGAGATCCTCAAGATCGCCATGCCGATGATGCTGGCCTGGTGGTTCCAGCGGCGCGAGGGCCAGCTGCGACCGCTGGACTTCGTCGTCTCCTTCGTGCTGCTGGCGGTGCCGGTGGGCCTGATCATGAAGCAGCCCGACCTCGGCACCTCGCTGCTGGTGCTGGCGGCGGGGCTGTCGGTCATCTTCTTCGCCGGCCTGCCCTGGAAGCTGATCGTGCCGCCGGTCATCGTGATCGCCGTAGTCGTGACGCTGATCGTCTGGTACGAGCCGCAGCTGTGTGCCGACGGCGTGGACTGGCGCATCCTGCACGAGTACCAGCGCCAGCGGGTGTGCACGCTGCTCGATCCCTTCCGCGACCCGCTGGGCAAGGGCTTCCACATCATCCAGGGCATGATCGCCATCGGCTCCGGAGGCCTTGGCGGCAAGGGCTTCATGCAGGGCACGCAGACGCACCTGGAGTTCATTCCCGAACGCACCACCGACTTCATCTTTGCTGCCTATTCCGAGGAATTCGGGCTGGCCGGCAACCTGTTCCTGATCTGCGCCTTCACCTTCCTGATTCTGCGTGGCCTGGCCATCGCCTCGTCGGCGCCCACGCTGTTCTCGCGCTTGCTGGCCGGTGCGGTGACGATGATCTTCTTCACCTACGCCTTTGTGAACATGGGCATGGTCAGCGGCATCCTGCCGGTGGTGGGCGTGCCGCTGCCGTTCATCAGCTATGGGGGCACGGCCATGGTGACGCTAGGTTTGGGGTTGGGCATCCTGATGTCGATCGCGCGCTCGCGGCGCCTGATGCAGAGCTGATCACCCCGCGGTCGCGCGGCGCTGTCTTCTCCGGCGAGCGCCTGCAGCGTTGACTCGCCCGGACCGCGATTCGCCCCCGCGCTCGCCCGTCGATGGCGGCCGCGCGCGCCGCGTGGGCATTGCCCCTGATGCCCGGCCTGCCGATCCGCGAGGGCGGCGGCGGCGCCCGGAGGCGCGAGCAATAATCTGTCGATGATCTCCCGCGAACCCACCCTCGAGCGCCTGGCCACGGCGCAGCAGCTTTTGCTCACGCCTTTCGGGCTCGACGAGACGCACCTCGCCAAAGCCCTGGCCGAGATCCGCGCACACAAGGTGGACGACGCGGACCTGTACTTCCAGTACACCCGCGCCGAGGGCTGGAGCCTGGAGGAAGGCATCGTCAAGACGGGCAGTTTCTCCATCGACCAGGGCGTGGGCGTGCGGGCGGTGAGCGGCGAGAAGACCGCCTTCGCCTATTCCGACGACATCTCCGAAGCCTCGCTGCTCGACGCCGCCCGCACCGTGCGCACCATCGCGACAGCCGGCAAGTCGGGCCGCGTCAAGACGCCGGCCCGCAAGGTGGCGCCCAGTCGGCAGCTCTACGGCGGCATCGATCCCATCGCCACACTCGACAGCACGGCCAAGGTGGCGCTGCTCGAAAAGGTCGAGAAGCTGGCCCGCAGCCGCGACCCGCGCATCGCGCAGGTCATGGCAGGCCTGGCGAGCGAATACGACGTGGTGCTGGTGGCCCGTGCCGACGGTACGCTGGCCGCGGACGTGCGGCCGCTGGTGCGCCTGTCGGTCACGGTCATCGCCGAACAGAACGGCCGGCGCGAGATCGGCTCCGGCGGCGGCGGCGGCCGCTTCGGTCTGGCCTACTTCGGCGACGAGCAGATCGCCGAGTACGTGGACCATGCCGTCAATTCGGCCCTGACCAACCTCGAGTCGCGCCCGGCCCCGGCCGGCGAGATGACCGTGGTGCTCGGCCCCGGCTGGCCCGGCATCCTGCTGCACGAGGCCGTGGGCCACGGCCTGGAAGGCGACTTCAACCGCAAGGGCTCCAGCGCCTTCAGCGGCCGCATCGGCCAGCGCGTGGCGGCCAAGGGCGTGACGGTGCTGGACGACGGCACCATCGCCGACCGCCGTGGTTCGCTCAACGTGGACGACGAGGGCAACCCCAGCCAGCGCAATGTGCTGATCGAGGACGGCATCCTCAAGGGCTACATCCAGGATTCGCTCAACGCCCGACTCATGGGTGTGGCGCCCACCGGCAACGGCCGGCGCGAGAGCTATGCGCACCTGCCCATGCCGCGCATGACGAACACCTACATGCTGGGCGGCAACCGCCACCCGGACGAGATCGTCGCCAGCATCGACAAGGGCCTGTACGCCATCAACTTCGGCGGCGGCCAGGTCGACATCACCAGCGGCAAGTTCGTGTTCTCGGCCAGTGAGGCCTGGTGGGTGGAGAAGGGCAAGCTGCTGTATCCGGTCAAGGGCGCGACCATCGTCGGCAACGGCCCGGACGCGCTGACGCGCGTGAGCATGATCGGCAACGACATGAAGCTGGACACCGGTGTGGGCACCTGCGGCAAGGAAGGCCAGAGTGTGCCGGTGGGTGTGGGCCAGCCCACACTGCGCATCGACCGCCTCACTGTCGGCGGCACGGCCTGAACATAAATACAGCTTGGCAAGCCGTTTTCACGTGCTAGAGTCGCGCTTCATGTTCGCTCAACGCGCTTATTACTTTGCCTACTTTTGGTTTCCGGACTCCGGCGGACGAGAGGCGCGCGCGTAAACGCAACAACCCAACCCCTCAAAAACCGCCGGTGCCAAAAGCCCCGGCGGTTTTTTTTCGTCCCATCGCTTTCCGTCACACACCAACCCACAAGAAGGATCGTTCCCATGAACAGCAGCAACGCCACCGCCAACCCCTGGTATGCGCCCGTCGAGAAAACCAGCCAGACCGACGACGAACGCATCAAGGACATCAACGTGCTGCCCCCTCCGGAACACCTCATCCGCTTCTTCCCCATCCACGGCACGGCGGTAGAAAAGCTGATCACCGGCACCCGCCACGCCATCCACAACATCATGGCCGGCACGGACGACCGGCTGCTGGTGGTGATGGGCCCCTGTTCCATCCACGACCCGGCCGCGGCCCTGGACTATGCCCGCCGCCTCAAGGCCGAGCGCGATAAGTACGCCGACTCGCTGGAGATCGTGATGCGCGTGTACTTCGAGAAGCCGCGCACCACCGTCGGCTGGAAGGGGTTGATCAACGACCCATACCTGGACGAAAGCTACCGCATCGACGAGGGCCTGCGCATCGCGCGCCAGTTGCTCATCGACATCAACCGCCTGGGTCTGCCGGCAGGCAGCGAGTTCCTGGACGTGATCTCGCCGCAGTACATCGGCGACCTGATCGCCTGGGGCGCCATCGGCGCGCGCACCACCGAGAGCCAGGTGCACCGCGAACTGGCGTCGGGCCTGTCGGCGCCCATCGGTTTCAAGAACGGTACCGACGGCAACATCCGCATCGCCACCGACGCCATCCAGGCGGCGGCGCGGGGCCACCACTTCCTGTCGGTGCACAAGAACGGCCAGGTCGCCATCGTGCAGACCAACGGCAACAAGGATTGCCATGTGATCCTGCGCGGCGGCAAGGCGCCCAACTATGACGCCGCCAGCGTCGAGACCGCCTGCCGCGACCTGGAGGCCGCCGGCCTGCCCCCGACGCTGATGGTGGACTGCAGCCATGCCAACAGCAGCAAGCAGCACCAGAAGCAGGTGGACGTGGCGCGCGACATCGCCGACCAGATCGCCAGCGGCAGTCGCAAGGTGTTCGGCGTGATGGTGGAAAGCCACATCCAGGCCGGCGCGCAGAGGTTCTCGCCGGGCAAGGATGTGCCGTCGGCCCTGGAATACGGCAAGAGCATCACCGATGCCTGCCTGGGGTGGGACGACTCGCGCAATCTGCTGGAGGTGCTGTCGCAGGCCGTCAAGAAGCGGCGCGGCTGAGTCAGATGAAAGACGCCAGTGCGGGCCAGTGGTGCCGCAGGGCGGCCGCCAACTCGCCCTGGGCATCCATCAGCGTGAAGTCCGCGAAGTCGAAACCCGGCGCGACGGCGCAGGCGGCGAGGGTGTAGTCGCCGGCGCTGTGCGTGGCCACCGGCTGTGCGGCCTGCCACTGGCCGGCGGGCACCACGTGCTGGGGGCGGCTGCCGTGGACGTCCACCGCGGCGAGCCGCACGTGGGCCGGCGGTGTGCGGAAGGCAGCGTCGGCGGTCCACAGGGTGAGCGGCACGCCCTCCAGGTGCACCCAGAGTTCATCGGACAGCACCTGGTGCCAGCGCGAATGCTGACCGGCCTCGAGCAGAAAGTAGATGCTGGTCAGTGCGGCGCGCGGCCCGCGATGGTCGCCCGGTTGCACCGAAGCCGGGGCGCGGAACACCTCCCGATACCAGCCGCCCTCCGGATGAGGTTGCAACTGCAGCGTCTCGATCAACTGGCGGGAACGCGAGGTTGGGGGCGGGGGCATAGCGGGCTCTCCTGCGCTCAGGTCGCCTGCAGCGCGGCGAGGAGCTTGCCATGGATCCCGCCGAAGCCGCCATTGCTCATGCACACCAGGTGGTCGCCAGGACGCGCCACCGCGACCACGGCTCTTACCAGGCTGTCGATGTCGCCGAAGCAGCCGGCGCGTTCGCCCATCGGCGCCAGGGCGCCGGCCACGTCCCAGTCCAGACCGGCGGTGTGGCAGAAAGCAAGGGCAGCATCGCGCAGGCTGTCCGGCAACTGGGCGGCCATGGTGCCCAGCTTCATGGTGTTGCTGCGCGGCTCGAAGATGGCGAGGATGCGTTCGCCCTGGCACCGGTCGGCGTCCAGCCGCTGGCGCAGGCCGTCCAGCGTCGTCTGGATGGCGGTCGGGTGGTGGGCGAAGTCGTCATAGACGCGGATCGGCTCGGCGCCGGCCTGTGCCACCTCGCCGCGCAGCTCCATGCGGCGCCGCACGTTGCGGAAGCGGCAGAGCGCCTCGGCCGCCTGGGCCGGGGCCACGCCCACATGCTCGGCAGCGGCGACGGCGGCCAGCGCATTGGCCTGGTTGTGCTGGCCGCTGAGGTTCCATTCCACACGCCCGACCACGGTGTCGCCGCGCAGCACGTCGAAGGCATGGGCCGGGCCGCGTGCGCGCCAGTGCGCGTCGGGCGCCTCGCCGAAACGGGCGACTTCGCTCCAGCAACCCTGGGCCAGCACCCGCTCCAGGCTCTGTTCGCCCGCGTGGACGACCAATCGGCCGGTGGAGGGCACGGTTCGCACCAAGTGGTGGAATTGCCGCTCGATGGCCGCCAGGTTGTCGAAGATGTCGGCGTGGTCGAACTCCAGGTTGTTCAGCACCGCCGTGCGCGGCCGGTAGTGGACGAACTTGCTGCGCTTGTCGAAGAAGGCGGTGTCGTACTCGTCGGCTTCGATGACGAAGGGGGCTGGATGGCTTGCTCGCGCCGCGGAAGCGACGGCCGCTTCTTCCAAGCCCGTCGAGGCGAGAGCTTCGGCAGCCCCGCGACCCAGGCGCGCGGAGACACCGAAATCCAGCGGCACGCCGCCCACCAGGAAGCCGGGCTGCAGGCCGGCCTGGTCCAGCACCCAGGTGAGCATCGAGGTGGTCGTGGTCTTGCCATGGGTGCCGGCCACGGCCAGCACATGGCGGCCCTGCAGCACATGCTCGGCGAGCCACTGCGGGCCGCTGGTGTAGGGCGCGCCTGCATCCAGGATCGCTTCCATCAATGGAAACTTGGGCCGGCCATCGGCCAGCCGCGCCCGCGAGACGACGTTGCCGATCACGAACATGTCGGGCCCGAGCGCCATCTGGTCGGCTCCGTAGCCTTCGATCAGTTCGATGCCGAGCTCGCGCAACTGCGTGCTCATCGGCGGATAGACGCCCGCATCACAGCCTGTGACGCGGTGGCCGGCCTCGCGGGCCAGGGCGGCCAGGCCGCCCATGAAGGTGCCGCAGATGCCGAGGATGTGAATATGCATCGGCGGATTCTAGGAAGGGCCGCAGGGCCGTCCGCTCCGGGGCCGGCCTTGCGGCGGCACAATGCGCCGATGGACTCCGCCAAGCGCGACATCGCTGCCGCCGCAGCCCGCCTCATCGTGGAGGAAGGGCTCGAATACGGCCCCGCCAAGCGCCGGGCCCTGCGCGATCTGGGCCTGCCGCAGCGCACCGCACTGCCCGGCAACGACGAGGTCGAGGAGGAGGTGCGCGACTACATCCGCATCTTCTGCGCCGACACCCAGCCTGCCGAGCTGCAGGCGCTTCGACGCCTCGCACTCGAGTGGATGGAGCACATGGCGGCCTTCAGGCCGCATCTCGGCGGCTCTGTCTGGCACGGGACCGCCACCCGGCTGAGCGACATCTACATCCAGTTGTTCTGTGATGACTCCAAATCGGCGGAGATCGCACTCATCGATCACCGCGTCGAATACGAGCCACGCACCGTTACCGGCTTCCATGGTGACAGCGTCGAGGCGCTGAGCGTCCACGCCCGCAGTCGTGAACTGGGTACCGAGGTGGGGGTGCACCTGATGATCTACGACCTGGACGATCTGCGCGGTGCCTTGCGGCCTGACAGCCAGGGTCGCACGCCCCGCGGCGATCTCGCTTCGGTCCGGCGTCTAGTGGAGGAGGGGCGATGACGGTCAACCGTCGTCACTGGCTGGCCTACGGCGGTGCCGCCGTCGTGGCGGCGGGCGCGGGCCTCGCTCTGTGGCGCCATCGTGAACTGAAAGATGCCGGTGCGCGGGCTGCTGGGGAGGTCCCCGACGCCCTGTGGTCACTGCGCTTGCCCAGGCCTGGCGGTGGCGAGTTGGCACTTGCGACGATGCGGGGCAAGCCGACCTTGGTCAACTTCTGGGCGACCTGGTGTCCCCCTTGCGTGGAGGAGATGCCCCTGCTCGACCGTTTCCACCGTGAAAACGCCGCCAATGGGTGGCAGGTGGTCGGCATCGCCGTGGATCGTGCCGAACCCGTCGACAAGTTCCTGGCCCGTCTTCCGGTCGAGTTTCCCATCGGGATCGCGGGCTCTCAGGCCTTGTCGCTGGTCAAGACCTTGGGCAACGACAGCGGGGGCTTGCCCTTCACGCTGGTCCTCGATTCGGGCGGCGCCGTGCGCGACCGTAGAATGGGCAAGGTCGAGCCCGCCGACCTGCAGGCTTGGCAGCGCGCAGTGGTTCACGGCTAGAATCCGCGACCTTCTCGGCAGATGGCGTCAAAACGCCGACGTACGCCGACTTTCAAGCAAGTTCGATAGACGGCCCCCGCGGCCGGCGCTGGAGAATCATGGATCTGCGCAAACTCAAGACACTGATCGACCTGGTGTCTGAATCCAATATTTCCGAACTCGAGATCACCGAAGCCGAAGGCAAGGTGCGCATCGTGAAGGCGGGTGAAGCCGCCCCTGTTCAGTACGTGCAGGCTGCGATGCCCCCATCTGCGGCGTCTGCCGTGATGGCGGCCGCACCGGCCGGGCAGGCAGCGGCACCGGCCGCGGCGCCTGCAGAGGCAGCGCCTTCGGGCCATGTGGTGAAGTCGCCCATGGTCGGCACCTTCTATCGCTCCTCCAGCCCGGGTGCCCCCGCCTTCGTGGAGGTGGGTTCGCAGGTGAAGGAGGGCGACACCCTCTGCATCATCGAGGCGATGAAGATCCTCAACGAGATCGAAGCCGACAAGTCGGGCACCGTCAAACAGATCCTCGGCGAGAACGGCCAAGCCGTCGAATACGGCCAGCCGCTGTTCATCATCGAGTGAGACGCTGAATGTTCAAGAAGATCCTGGTCGCGAATCGCGGCGAGATCGCTTTGAGGATCCAGCGCGCCTGCAGCGAACTGGGCATCAAGGCGGTCATGGTCTATTCCGAGGCCGACCGCGAGGCCAAGTACGTCAAACTGGCCGAAGAGGCCGTGTGCATCGGCCCGGCTCCGTCGTCGCAGAGCTACCTCAACATGCCGGCCATCATCTCGGCCGCCGAGGTGACGGACGCCGAAGCCATCCATCCCGGCTACGGCTTCCTGTCGGAAAACGCCAACTTCGCCGAACGGGTGGAGCAGAGCGGCTTCCAGTTCATCGGCCCCACGCCTGAGTCGATCCGCACCATGGGCGACAAGGTGTCGGCCAAGCAGGCGATGATCAAGGCCGGGGTGCCCTGCGTCCCCGGCTCCGATGGCGAACTGTCGGACGACGCGGCGGCCAACAAGCGCATCGCCCGCGCCATCGGCTATCCGGTGATCATCAAGGCCGCCGGCGGCGGCGGTGGGCGCGGCATGCGCGTGGTGCACACCGAGGCGGCGCTGGTCAATGCCATCCAGATGACCAAGGCCGAGGCGGCCGCGGCCTTCAACAATCCGGCCGTGTACATGGAGAAGTTCCTCCAGAACCCGCGGCACGTCGAGATCCAGATCCTCGCGGACAAGCACAAGAACGCCGTCTACCTGGGTGAGCGCGACTGCTCCATGCAGCGCCGCCACCAGAAGGTGATCGAGGAATCGCCGGCCCCTGGCATCCCGCGCAAGCTGATCGAGAAGATCGGCGAGCGCTGTGCCGCCGCCTGCAAGAAGATCGGCTACCGCGGCGCCGGCACTTTCGAGTTCCTGTACGAGAACGGCGAGTTCTACTTCATCGAGATGAACACCCGCGTGCAGGTGGAACATCCGGTGACCGAGCTTGTGACCGGCATCGACATCGTCAAGACGCAGATCATGGTCGCCGCCGGCGAGAAGCTGCCCTTCACGCAGCGCCAGATCCAGCTCAAGGGTCATGCGATCGAATGCCGGATCAATGCCGAAGATCCGTACAAGTTCACGCCTTCGCCGGGTCGCATCACCATGTGGCATCCGCCGGGCGGTCCGGGCGTGCGCGTGGATTCGCACGTGTACACCAACTACTTCGTCCCGCCGAACTACGACTCCATGATCGGCAAGCTGATCGTCTACGGCGACACGCGCGAGCAGGCCATGGCCCGCATGCGCACGGCGCTGAACGAGACGGTGGTCGAGGGCATCCTGACCAACATCCCGCTGCACCGCGAGCTGATGGTGGACGCCAAGTTCATGGCCGGCGGCACCAACATCCACTATCTGGAAGAGTGGATGGCATCCCATAAGCGCTGACCGGCGCGCAGTCCCGGGCGGGGTCACCCGCTGCGGCGATACTTTGGAAGACTTGCGCCGCGGCCCGGCCTTCCGGTCCGCGGCGCGCTTGTTATGGGGGCCGGCGCGGCTTGCCGCGGTCAGGCCGATATGAAAGGCGATTCATGTTCGAACTGCGGCTCTTGGCGCCCGAAGACCGGGTCGAGGTGGTGGGCGAGGCACTGGATGCGCTCGATGCCCTGTCCGTCTCGGTGGAAGACGCCGATGCCCACACCGAGGCCGAGCAGGCGCTGTTCGGCGAGCCGGGCATGCCGCCCCCGCGCGAAGGCTGGCAGCGCTCGCGCGTGGTGGCCCTCTTCGATACCCGTGCCAAGGCCGACGACGCCGCGGCCCTGCTGCAGGCGCAGGACTTCTTCGAGGGCTGCAGCCTGGCGGGTATTGCCGAGGTGCCCGAGCAGGACTGGGTGCGCCTCACGCAGTCGCAGTTCGCGCCGGTGGAGATCACCGAGAGCTTCTGGATCGTCCCGACCTGGCACGAGCCGCCCGCGCAGGCCGTGCAGGTGATCCGCCTCGACCCGGGCCTCGCCTTCGGCACCGGTACGCACCCGACCACGCGCATGTGCCTGCGCTGGATCGCGACCCAGCCGGCCGACGTGCTCGGTTCGCGCGTGCTCGACTACGGCTGCGGCTCGGGCATCCTGGCCATCGGCGCCGCGAAATTCGGCGCCACCGAGATCGATGCCGTCGACATCGACGAGGCGGCCGTCGAATCGACCCGCCTCAATGCCGAGGCGAATGCAGTCGAACTCTCGCCGGGTCTGCCCGATCGGGCCGAGGGCGAATACGACACCGTGCTGGCCAACATCCTGGCCACTCCCCTCAAGGTGCTGGCGCCGCTGCTCTGCGCCCATGTGCGACCGGGCGGCCATTTGGTGCTGGCCGGCATCCTTGCGCGACAGGCCGACGAGCTGAAGGAGGCCTATGCACCGTGGATCGCGCTCGAGGTCTCCGATACCGAAGACGGCTGGATTCTGATGACGGGCCGCCGCGCGGCATGATCACCGCCCTCCCGCTCCGAAAGGCGATTGCATCGCCCGCCAAGTCGAAGGCAGCTCCGTGAGCCTCGTCACGCGCTGCCCCGCCTGCGCGACTGCCTTCAAGGTGGTGCGCGACCAGCTGCGCCTGTCCGAGGGTTGGGTGCGCTGCGGCCGGTGTGGGGAGGTGTTCGATGCGCAGTCCGACCTGCGCGAGCAGTTGCCCGATGGCAGCTGGGTAGTGCTGGCGGGGCCGGCTTCCGTGGATGCGCCACGCGGCCTGTCCGTGGACGGCGAGGGTGCACCCGCCCACACGCTGCAGGATTCGGAAAGCGACCCGGTCGAGGAACATCCACCTGCCGCCGTTTCGCCGCCGCCCGAGAGTTCGCCGTCGGGGAGCGCAGCATGGCCTTCTGGGGATTGGCTGGACCTGTCTGCATCCGGTGCGACGTCTTCGGCCCCGGCTGCCGAACGGGTCGAGCCGCGGATGCCGTCGCCCGATCTGCTGGACCTGGGATCGCCCGAGGATGCAGAGGAGCCCTCGCCGCAGGAGGGTCGGCCCTCATCCGCCGCCCCTAGGACCGCTTCTCCGCCCGTACGGCCCGCGGCTGACGCGGCGCAGGTTGGCCGCGTCCTGCGCCGAGGTCGCGCATGGGCGAATGCCGAGCCCACAGCGCTGGCGGCCTTCCTTCGACCTGGGCGCACCGCGGCGTCCGCGCCGCGCCAGAACACCATCGAGCCTTCGCTGGATGGAGAGGCTCCGACCTTCGATTCTTCTTCCGCGGCGGAAGACGTCAACATCGATGCTCCCGCCCCAGACGGCCCCACGCCGGAGGCGTTGGTCCGCGAGTCCGCGCCGCCCTCGTTACTGCCGCCATCGCCCGATGTGGCAGGGCTGTCCTCGTCGGCCTTGCCGCCGCCGGATGCGCCGGCCCTCGAAAGCGAGCCCACCGAGGGGCTCGCGCTCGCGCCGTTGCGGCCGAGCTTCATGGATACGCCTGACGAGAACGCGGAAGGCACTGCGCCTCGGCGCCGCCGCTTCTGGCTGTGGTCGCTGGCTGCGCTCGTCCTGCTGATGATTCTGGGTGTGCAGGTGTTGCGGCAGGAGCGCGACCAGTGGGCTGTGTCCCGTCCGGCGCTGCTGCCCCTGGTGTCGGCCGTGTGCCGCGCGACGGACTGTGCCATCGAGGCACCGCGCCGCATCGACGACATCCGGGTGGATGGCTCGACGCTCATGCGCGATGGCGCCGAGGGGCACTACCGGCTGGTCTTCACGGTGCGCAATGCCGCGGCCATCGCGGTGGCCATGCCGGCGATCGAACTGTCGCTGCTCGACGGGTCCGAGCGCCCGGTGCTGCGCCGCGTGGTGCAGCCGGGCGAGATGGCCCGCGCGGCCACCTTGCCGGGGCGCACCGAAGAGGAGGTGGCCCTGGCCCTGCAACTGCATGCGGCCGAGGGTCGGCCGCTGCCTTCGGTGGTGGGCCACAGCGTGCTCGCCTTCTATCCCTGAAGCCGTTTCGGTCGCTCCGTGCCGAAGGCTTCGCTTTGTCTCCAACCGCTTCTGCAGGATTGATCCCGCCATGGCTTCCGTGATCTGCGGCTCGCTCGCATTCGACACCATCATGACCTTCGAGGGCCGCTTTGCCGAGCAGATCCTGCCCGACCAGCTGCACATCCTCAACGTGTCCTTCCTGGTGCCCGGCCTGCGGCGCGACTTCGGCGGCTGTGCGGGCAACATCGCCTACAGCCTCAATGCCCTGGGTGGTCGCGCGCTGCCGATGGCGGCCGTGGGCAGCGATGGTGCCGACTATGTGCAGCGTCTCAAGGAACTGGGTGTGGGCACCGAGTTCATCCTGCAGCTGGACGACAGCTACACCGCGCAGGCCATGATCATGACCGACCGCGACAACAACCAGATCACGGCCTTCCACCCGGGCGCGATGCAGCAGGCCCACCTCAACCGCATCGAGGCGCGGGAAGACATCCGCCTGGGCATCATCGCGCCCGACGGCCGCGAGGCGATGTTGCAGCATGCGGCGCAGTTCAAGGCCGCCGGTATTCCCTTCGTGTTCGACCCGGGCCAGGGCCTGCCCATGTTCGACGGCAAGGACCTCGCGCACTTCATCGACCAGGCCGACTGGGTCGTGGTCAACGACTACGAAGGCCGCATGCTCAGCGAGCGCACTGGCTGGAGCACGGCCGAGATCTCGCGCCGTGTGCGCGGCATGGTGGTCACACTGGGCGCCGAGGGCTGCGACGTGTGGGTCGGCGGCGAGGCCACACGCGTGGCCCCGGTGACGCCCGAAGCGGTGGTCGATCCCACCGGCTGTGGCGATGCCTGGCGCGGTGGTCTGCTCTATGGCCTGGAAAAGGGCTGGGACCTGGTGCGCTGCGCCGAGTTGGGAAACCGCCTGGGTGCGCTCAAGATCGCACAGCGCGGCCCGCAGAACTACCAAGTGGACCGCGCCGCACTGGGCCTTTGAGCGCGCTGCCGATGCAATAAAAAAACCCGGCGCCTTCCGGTCGCCGGGTTCGGGCTTCGAAGGCCGCTTGCGCGGCACTTCGCTCAGCCTCAGGGCTTGCTGGCCGTGGGGAAGGGCCAGGCCGCCTGCGGGCTCAGCGTGGTCTGGGCTGCGGGAGCAGCGGCAGGCGCGGGGGCGGCCGCAGGGGCAGGGGCAGGCGCTTTCGCAGAGGCAGGCTTCTTGACGGCCTTCTTGGCAGCAGCCTTCTTGGCGGGGGCCTTGGAGGCAGCAGTCTTGGCAGCCGTCGTCTTCTTGGCGGCGACCTTCTTGGCCGGTGCAGCCTTCTTGGCGGCAACCTTCTTCGCGGGCGCTGCCTTCTTGGCCGCAACCTTCTTTGCCGGTGCGGCGGCCTTCTTGGCGGGCGCAGCCTTCTTCGCCGCGACCTTCTTGGCCGGTGCAGCCTTCTTGGCCGCGACCTTCTTCGCCGGCGCCGCCTTCTTGGCCGGTGCAGCCTTCTTCGCTGCGACCTTCTTCGCGGGCGCTGCCTTCTTGGCTGCAACCTTCTTCGCCGGTGCGGCCTTCTTGGCCGGAGCCGCCTTCTTCGCCGCGACCTTCTTGGCCGGGGCGGCCTTCTTTGCAGCGACCTTCTTGGCCGGAGCCTTCTTTGCAGTTGCCATTTCTTTCTCCTTGATCAAGTTGGAAATCAACCTTCGAATTGCACCGTCCGCACGTGTGCCTGCGAACGGCAATTCATGGCGCCGGGGCACACCCCGCCGCCACGAATGGGAAAGCCCCGAACGCCGCACTCTGCGGTGCGTATGGCGTTCAGGGCGGGTCTCAGATCCATTCGTCCTTCAGGAAAGAGGATTGCTCAGTCCCATGAGAGCGCACCACCCGACTGGTATTCGATCACGCGGGTTTCGAAGAAATTGCGCTCTTTCTTCAGGTCGATCATTTCGCTCATCCAGGGGAACGGGTTTTCCTCGTTCGGGAAGAGCGCTTCCAGGCCGATCTGCGTGGCACGCCGGTTGGCGATGTAGCGCAGGTAGCCCTTGAACATGGAGGCGTTCATGCCGAGCACGCCACGGGGCATGGTGTCTTCGGCATAGCGGTATTCGAGTTCGACGGCCTTCTGGAACAGGGCCTTGATCTCGGCCTTGAACTCGGGCGTCCACAGGTGCGGGTTCTCGAGCTTGAGCTGGTTGATCAGGTCGATGCCGAAGTTGCAGTGCATCGACTCGTCACGCAGGATGTACTGGTACTGCTCGGCGGCACCCGTCATCTTGTTCTGGCGGCCGAGCGCGAGGATCTGCGTGAAGCCGACGTAGAAGAACAGGCCTTCCATCAGGCAGGCGAAGACGATCAGCGACTTGAGCAGCGTCTGGTCGGTCTCGGGCGTGCCGGTCTTGAAGTCGGGGTTCATGATCGCGTCGATGAACGGGATCAGGAACTCGTCCTTGTCGCGGATCGACTGGACTTCGTTGTAGGCGTTGAAGATCTCGGACTCGTCCAGGCCCAGCGACTCGACGATGTACTGGTAGGCGTGGGTGTGGATCGCCTCTTCGAAGGCCTGGCGCAGCAGGAACTGGCGGCACTCGGGCGCGGTGATGTGCCGGTAGGTGCCGAGCACGATGTTGTTGGCGGCCAGCGAGTCGGCGGTGACGAAGAAGCCGAGGTTGCGCTTGACGATGCGGCGTTCATCCTCGGTCAGACCGTTCGGGTCTTTCCAGAGGGCGATGTCGCGGTTCATGTTGACCTCCTGCGGCATCCAGTGATTCGCGCAGGTGGCGAGGTACTTTTCCCAGGCCCACTTGTACTTGAAGGGCACCAGCTGGTTGACGTCGGTCTGGCCGTTGATGATGCGCTTGTCGGCGGCATTCACACGACGGGCCGCTGCGGTTGCTGCTGCAACAGGTTGCGCAGCAACGGGCGCGCTGAAGCTGTGCGTGGCCAACGCGGGCTGTGCAAAGGAAGCGGGGGAAGAAGGGGATGCCATCGACCGGCCGGCGGCCATGTCCGATGTATTCGACAGTGCGCCCGAATTGGAGGGCTTGACTTCGTCGTCCCAGGTCAACATAGAAAAATCCAATGCTCAATTATCAGAGCAACGACACACGATTGAAAAGTTCTTCGACTGTGTCGTTGCTGAATTTTGTTGTGCCTGGGCATCGGGTCTGTCGTCCGATGCCCCGACATGACGGCATGCGTTCCTGCTTTGCGCAGGAACGCATGCATCAATGCGCGATGCGCGCAGCGATCACTGGCAGGCTTCGCAGCCCGGATCGTCGATGGCGCAGAATTTGATGTCGGTGGCGGGCACCGCGTTCATCTGCGCCTGTGCGGCGGCTGCAGCGGCTTCGAGTGCGCTCGGTGCGCTCGCGACAGCGGCAGGCTGCATCGCCATCGACGAGCTGCCACCCGAGGACACGGCATTGAGTCGGCTCGATTGCACGGTCGACTTCTCGGCGTGCGTGGCGCTGATGGTGCGCAGGTAGTAGGTGGTCTTGAGGCCGCGGGTCCAGGCCAGCGTGTAGGTGTCGTGCAGCTTCTTGCCCGAGGCGCCGGCCATGTAGATGTTCAGGCTCTGCGCCTGGTCGATCCACTTCTGGCGGCGGGCGGCGGCTTCGACCAGCCATTGCGGCTCGACCTCGAAGGCCGTGGCGTACAGCGCCTTCACGTCCTGCGGCACGCGGTCGATGGGACGCAGCGAGCCGTCGAAGTGCTTGAGGTCCATGACCATCACGTCGTCCCACAGGCCCAGGCGCTTGAGGTCGCGCACCAAGTAGTGGTTGATGACGGTGAACTCGCCCGACAGGTTGGACTTGACCGACAGGTTGCCGAAGCAGGGCTCGATGGACGCGTCCACGCCGATGATGTTGGAGATGGTCGCCGTCGGCGCGATGGCCACGCAGTTGGAGTTGCGCATGCCGTCCTGCTTGATCTTGGCGCGCAGCGCGTCCCAGTCGAGGGTGCGCGAGCGGTCCACCTCGACGTAGCCGCCGCGGGCCTTCTCCAGCAGGTCGAGCGAGTCGATCGGCAGGATGCCCTTGTCCCACAGCGAGCCCTTGAAGCTGCTGTAGCGGCCGCGCTCGGCCGCCAGCTCGGTGGAGGCCCAGTAGGCGTAGTAGCAGATGGCTTCCATCGACTTGTCGGCGAAGTCGACAGCCTGCTCGCTGGCGTAGGGGATGCGCAGCTCGTACAGCGCGTCCTGGAAGCCCATCAGGCCTAGGCCCACCGGGCGGTGGCGCAGGTTCGAGTCGCGGGCCTTCTTGACGGCGTAGTAGTTGATGTCGATGACGTTGTCGAGCATGCGCATGGCGACCGAGATGGTCTTCTTGAGCTTCTCGTGATCGACGCCGCCATCCTTCAAGTGCTGCAGCAGGTTGACCGAGCCCAGGTTGCAGACGGCAGTCTCGGTGTCGCTGGTGTTGAGCGTGATCTCGGTGCAGAGGTTCGACGAGTGCACCACACCGGCATGCTGCTGCGGCGAGCGCACGTTGCACGCGTCCTTGAAGGTGATCCAGGGATGGCCGGTCTCGAACAGCATCGAGAGCATCTTGCGCCACAGGTCGGTGGCGGGCACCGTCTTGGCGGGCTTGATCTCGCCGCGGGAGGCCTTCTCTTCGTAGGCGACATAGGCGCGCTCGAAGTCGGCGCCGAACAGGTCGTGCAGGTCGGGAACGGAGGAGGGCGAGAACAGCGTCCAGTTGCCCTTCTCCATCACGCGGCGCATGAACAGATCTGGGATCCAGTTGGCCGTGTTCATGTCGTGGGTGCGGCGGCGGTCGTCACCCGTGTTCTTGCGCAGCTCCAGGAACTCCTCGATGTCCAGGTGCCACGTTTCCAGGTAGGTGCAGACCGCGCCCTTGCGCTTGCCGCCCTGATTGACGGCCACGGCCGTGTCGTTGACCACCTTGAGGAAGGGCACGACGCCCTGCGATTCGCCGTTGGTGCCCTTGATGTGCGAGCCCAGGGCGCGCACGCGGGTCCAGTCGTTGCCCAGGCCGCCGGCAAACTTCGACAGCAGCGCGTTTTCCTTGATCGACTCGTAGATGCCGTCTAGGTCGTCGGGCACGGTGGTCAGGTAGCAGGAGGACAGCTGCGAGCGCAGCGTGCCACTGTTGAACAGCGTGGGCGTGGACGACATGAAGTCGAAGCTCGACAGCACCTCGTAGAACTCGATGGCGCGGGCCTCGCGGTCGATCTCGCCCAGCGCCAGGCCCATGGCCACGCGCATGAAGAAGGCCTGCGGCAGCTCGATGCGCGTCTTGCGCACGTGCAGGAAGTAGCGGTCGTACAGGGTCTGCAGGCCCAGGTAGTCGAACTTCAGGTCGCGGTCGGCCTTGAGGGCTGCGCCCAGGCGGGCCAGGTCGTACTGCAGCAGCTTCTCGTCGAGCAGCTCGTTTTCGACGCCCTTCTTGATGAACTGCGGGAAGTAGTCGGCATAGGCGGCGCCCATCTCGGCCTGCGCGGTCTCGCGGCCCAGCACTTCCTTGACGATGGTGTGCAGCAACAGGCGCGCGGTGGCGTAGGTGTAGTCGGGGTCCTTCTCGATCAGCGTGCGGGCGGCCAGGATGGAGGCCTTGTAGACCTCGTCCAGCGGCACGCCGTCGTACAGGTTGCGCATGGTCTCGGCGACGATGGGCTCGGCCTTCACGCCGTCGCCCAGACCGACGCATGCCGACTGCAGCAGCGACTGCAGCGCGCCCATGTCCAGCGGCACGCGCTCGCCGCCGTCCAGCACATGCAGCTGAGGCGCCGCCGCGGTGGCGGTCTGCTCGACCTGCTTGGAGCGCTCCTGCGCGCGGCGCTCGCGATACAGCACATAAGCGCGGGCGACTTCCTGGTAGCCGCCGCGCATCAGGCCCAGTTCCACCTGGTCCTGCACGTCCTCGATGTGGAAGGTGCCGCCGCCCGGACGCGAGCGCACCAGTGCGCGCACCACGGCCTGCGTCAGGCCTTCGACGGTCTCGCGCACGCTTGCCGAAGCCGCGCCCTGCGTCCCGTGCACCGCCAGGAAGGCCTTCATCATCGCCACGGTGATCTTCTCGGGCGCGAAGGGCACCACGGCGCCGTTGCGGCGGATGATCTGGTAGTGGGCGAGGGCGGGGGCCGTCGTGCCCGCGACGTCGCGGCCAGCGGTCATCGTCGGCAGGGGCTTGGCGGAGGTGGCGGGAGAGTTCAAGGCAGTCTGCATGCGGTTCCTCTTGAGGGGGCTTGGTGTTCGTCGATCAGGGCGCGCGGCGGCAGCAAGTCATGCCGCCGCGTCGATGGGGGCACTATATCTGGTGTCTCGAAGGGGGCAAATGCACTACAGGTAGTGTTTGGGTGAACTGCCGGGTCACCCTTGACTTCCGGTAAAACCCCAAGGTCGCGCGCCCAAGCCAAGTGGCAGTGGGCGGTCGCGCCAAAGATGGCGCAACGATGGGGCTTGCCGGGCGATTTGGCGCGCAAACCCGCATGAATATTGGCTTGCCACCCGCCTGCCCCGGAGCCCGCTGCAAAGCGCGCGCGCCATCGCTTCGCGAGGATCGATTGAAAAATTTAGGGGTTGGGCGGGAAGGCGATGCCGGCACCCGTGAGCTGACGCGCCAGCCGTCGCCAGTCGAAGCCCGGCCCCGGGTCCTGTTTGCGGCCGGGGGCGATGTGTTCGTGGCCGGCGACGTGGGCAATCGGATAGCGCACCGACAGTGCCCGCGCAAGCTGGGCCAGGGTGTCGTACTGCGCATCCTCGAAGCGCTCGCCTTCCAGGCCCTCCAGTTCCACGCCGATCGAGTCGTCGTTGCAGTTGGCGCGTCCCCGCCACTGCGAGACGCCGGCGTGCCAGGCCCGATCGTCCGCGCTCACGAACTGCCAGAGCTCGCCATCGCGGCGGATGTAGAAGTGCGCCGAGACCTCCAGGCCCCGGATCTGCGCGAAGTACGGATGCGCGTTCCAGTCCAGCCGGTTGGTGAAGAGCTGCTGCACTTCCTCGCCGCCGTAGCGCCCGGGCGGCAGGCTGATGGAGTGCACCACCAGGAGATCGATGCATGCCCCGGCCGGGCGGGGGCCGAAGTTGGGGGAGTCCAGCCGCCGGGCTGTCCGCAGCCAGCCGTCGTCCCAGATGCCCGCGCCGGGCTCAGTCATCGTCGCCATGCGGCACCGCGATGCCCAGGCGCGCGATGCGGTAGCGGATCTGGCGCAGGCTCAGGCCCAGGCGCGCGGCAGCCGCGGTGCGGTTGTAGTTGGCCTCGCGCAGCGCGCGCTCGACGATGCCGCGCTCCTGGTCGTCGAGATACTGCTGCAGGTCGGCCGGAACGGGGGGCTCACCCGCGGCCGACGGTGATCGGGTGTGCGCGGCCTCCGGCACGGGAATGGCCGTCACGGCGCCCGGCGCTGCCATCGCAAAGAGCGGCATGGACAGGTCCTGCAGGCCGCTGCCGTCCGCGGCCTCGACGTCCAGCTGCAGCGTGTCGCCCTCGCTGAGGGCCACAGCGCGGTGCAGCAGGTTCTCCAGCTCGCGCACATTGCCGCGCAGCGGATGCGACTCGAGCTTGAGCAGGACCTGCATCGTCATCGCGGGCACGCGCTGGCCGCTCTCCTCGGCAATGCGGGCCAGCAGGGCGTCGCACAGGGCGGACAGGTCCTCGCGGCGCTCACGCAGCGGCGGCAGCCGCAACTCGATCACGTTGAGGCGGTAGAACAGGTCCTGGCGGAAGCGGCCCGCCTGCACCTCGGCCTGCAGGTCCTTGTGTGTGGCGCTGACGATGCGCACGTCCACGGGCTCCTCCTGGGTGCTGCCCAGCGGTCGCACGCAGCGCTCCTGGATGGCCCGCAGCAGCTTGGACTGCATGGCCAGCGGCAGGTCGCCGATCTCGTCGAGGAAGAGCGTGCCGCCGCGCGCCGCCTGGAAGTAGCCGTCGCGGTCCTGCATCGCACCGGTGTAGGAGCCCTTGCGCGCGCCGAAGAACTCGGCTTCCAGCAGTGCTTCGGGAATGGCGCTGCAGTTGACGGCGACGAAGGGGCCGCCGCCACGTTGGCTGCACGCATGCAGCGCCCGCGCCACCAGCTCCTTGCCGGTGCCCGATTCGCCGTGGACCAGCACCGGCGCCATGCCGCGCGCCACGCGCACGATGCGGGCCTTGACGGCGCGCATCGCGTCCGACTCCCCCACCAGGCGCGCCAGCGCAGCACGCGCCACGGGTGCAAAGCCCACGTCGGCCGGTGCTTCCTCGGCGGGCACGACAGGGAGGGCCTCGCGCAGCGGCGCCGCACGGCCCGGCGTGGCGCCCGGGCGTTCCTGGATGGCCGAGGCCACCACACTGCGGAACTGCTTGAGGTCCACCGGCTTGGTCAGGTAGTCGAAGGCGCCCGCCTTGAGCGCCTCGACGGCGTTCTCGGCCGAGCCGTAGGCCGTCATGACCACGCAGCGCTCGCTGCGCTGGTGGCGGGCGATGCGCTGCAGCAGCTCCAGGCCGAGGCCGTCAGGCAGCCGCATGTCGGTGATCACGGCATCGAAGCGGTTGGCCTGCAGGTGCTGCCACGCCTCTTCCACGCTGCTGGCTGCTTCGACCAGGTAGCCCTCGCGCAGCAGGGTCAGTTCGTAGAGGGTGCGCAGGTCGGGTTCGTCGTCCACGACCAGGATCTGCGCCGGCGGCGATGCGGAGGAGCTGCTCACCGGCGCTATTGTGGCAAAGCGCCCGCCTGCGCTGGCTCGAAGCTCAGCAGGAAGGCATTGCCGGCGGGCACGTCGGGTGCGGGACGCAGGCGCTCGTAGCGGATGGTGGCCCCATGGCGTTCGCACAGCTCGCGGCAGATGAACAGCCCCAGGCCGCTGGAGCGGCTCTCGGAGGAGAAGAAGGGCTCGAACAGGTGGCGCTCCACGCCCTGCTCCAGCGGCGCGCCGTCGCTCCAGACGGCGAGGGTGGGGCGTCCATCGCCCGTGGCGAAGGTATGGACGCGGATGGACTCGGCGCCCGGCCCTGCATAGCGCGTCGCGTTGTCGAGCAGGTTGACGAGGATGCGGCGCAGGTGTTCCTCATTGAAGCGCACCGGCGGAAGGCTTTCCACCAGGCGCAGGGACGGCGGCACGCGGCCGCTCTGTCGGCTCCACTCGTCGACCATGGCGTAGACGCTGGCTGCCAGCGGCAGTGCCGTGCCGTTGCCCACGTCGCCGCCCTGCTGGCGCACGCGGGCAACGTCCAGCACCTCGTCGACGATGCGGCCGAGCCGGCGCGCGTTCTGCTGCACCATGGCGTTGAGCCGCTGCTGCGCCGGCTCTGCGAGGTCTTCCTCCAGCAGGGCACTGGCCTGGGTGATCGCGGCCAGCGGGTTGCGGATCTCGTGCGCGACCGCCGCCGACATGCGGCCCATCGCGGCCATCTTCTCGGTGCGGATGCGGGCCTCCAGCTGGCGCAGGTCCTGCAGGAACATCACGCAGAAGCCGCGGTGGCGGGCCCCGTCCACTGCCGTCAGCCGGGTGCGCACGCGCAGTTCCCGCGGCGTCGCATGAGGCTGGGCGATGGGCAGGTCGGCGCTGCAGTCGGCCCCTTCGTCGAAAGTGCGCTGTGCCAGATCGGCCAGCGGCTGCCAGGCCGGATGGGCCACCAGCGAGCGCGGCAGCGAGCCGCGGTCCAGGCCGCCGCCCAGCAGCGCGTCGGCGGCAGGGTTGGCCGTGTGCACGCGGCCGGCCTCGTCCACCACCAGCACGCCTTCGGACAGCGCCTCGATCACGAGGGCGTTGATCTGCGCCTGCAGCTGCGCCGAGTCCTGGCTGCGGCTGGCGCGGGCCTCCTCGCGGGCCAGGCGCAGCGCCAGTTGGTGGGCCAGCAGCGACAGCACGAAGAGGCCCGTGCCGGTCAGTGCGGCCTGAAGCAAACGGCCGGGCCCGTCGGGGCCTGCCGCCAGCTGGAAGCGCAGCGCCTCGGCCAGCATCAGCAGCGTGGCGGCCGAGGTGGTGGCCAGTCCGACCACCAAGCCACCGGCCACGGCCGCCATGAGCACAGGCAGGGCCAGCAAGGGCGTGTAGTTGACCGTGGTGCCGGTCTGCAGGGCCTGCAGCAGCGCGAACACGGCCACGTCGAGGCCGATGCACAGCAGCCAGGTCATGCCCAGCCGCCGCAGCGGCAGCCGCGCGGGCGTGCGCAGCCGGTCGGCGAAGGTGAAGGCGGCGTAGAGCGCGGTGATGGCCAGGGTCGGAGCGTGCATGGGCTGGCCCAGGGCGAAGGCGATGCCCTGCAGCGCCAGCAGCAGCAGCCCCACCGCGGGTCGGGCCGTCATGAAGCCGCGCCAGACCCGCTGCAAGGCCTGGCTGCGCTCGGTCCGGATCTCCAGCGCGGACCAGTCCGTGTTCGACGGAAAGTCCGTGTCCGGTGTCATGGCTCCGCGGCGCTGCGGTGCCGGTCGCTGCAATAGATGCCGTGGCGGCCGGCGACGGCGTCCGCGGCCGGGAGATGCAGGCCGCAGTGGGCACAGCGCACCATCGGCTGCGGCCCTTTGACGGCCGGCCGGCCAGCGGGCTTGCGCGGCGGGGCGGCGTCCAGTTCTTCCTGGCGGTTGCGCCGCCAGATCCAGATGGCCACAGCCACCACGAGGGTCACGAGCAGGAATTTCATCAGGCGACGGGCCGGTGCAGCACCACTTCGAGCACGAAGCGCGAGCCCACGTAGGCCAGCAGCAGCAGCACGGCCCCCGCATAGAGCACACGCTTGGCCGTGCGACCCCGCCAGCCGAACCGGCTGCGACCGGCCAGCAGGATGGCGAAGCTCAGCCAGGCCAGCAGCGAGAACACCGTCTTGTGGTCCCATTTCCAGGCACGCACCTGCGGTCCGTACAGCGTTTCGCTGAACAGCAGGCCCGCCAGCAGCGTGGCCGACAGCAGCACGAAGCCGGCGGTGACGAAGCGGAAGGTCAGCCGCTCCAGCGTCAGCAGCGGCAGACCTGCGTGCGGATCGGCCGCCTGGCGGATGCGTCGCTCAGCCCGCGTCATCAGCCAGGCGTGCACTACCGCCGCGCCGAAGAGTCCGTAGGAAGCGATGCCCAACGCAAGGTGCAGTGGCAGCCACGGCGAGGCGGACATATGCAGCGGCGAGCCCGGAAAAGCAGCCGCCAGCAGTGCCGCCAGCGCACCCAGCGCGGCGAGCGCGCGGCGCACCGTCAGGCCCGGGAAGAGCCGACTCTCCACGGCATACACCGTCATCACCAGCCAGGCGGTGATCGACAGGGCCGGCGCGAAGCCGAAGCGGGGCGTGCCAGGCAGCAGCCCGGTGGCCAGCGCCGCCGCATGCAGCAGCCACGCGATGGCGACGAGCGCCTGCGTGGCACCCCGGTTGAGCCTGTGGGAGAAGGCTGCGGCCACGCCGTAGGCCGCAGCCGTGGCGATGCCCAGGGCCACGCTGAGTGGGGAGGGGCTCGCTAGAATCATCGGCTGAGTTTAGCCTTTGGGCCCCAGCGGACGGGGCCGCCGGACACCCCGCCGTGCCGGCCCCGGAGTCGGCTGCCGCCGCCTCCTTCCTCCCCCAGCCTTCTTCCCCTCCAGCCATGGCCACCGCACTCACCGACAAGTTCTCCCGTCTCGTTAAGCAGATGAGCGGGCAGGCGCGCATCACCGAATCCAATGTGCAGGACATGATGCGCGAGGTGCGCATGGCGCTGCTCGAGGCCGACGTGGCGCTGCCCGTCGTGCGCGACTTCGTCAATCGCGTCAAGGAAAAGGCGATGGGCGAGGAGGTGATGGGCTCGCTCAAGCCTGGCCAGGCGCTGGTGGGCATCGTCAACCGCGAACTGGCGGCCACGATGGGCGAGGGCGTCTCGGACATCAACCTCAACGCCCAGCCGCCGGCCGTGGTGCTCATGGCCGGCCTGCAGGGCGCCGGCAAGACCACCACCACCGCCAAGCTGGCCAAGCACTTGATCGAGAAGCGCAAGAAGAAGGTGCTGACCGTCTCGGGCGACGTCTACCGCCCGGCGGCCATCGAGCAGCTCAAGACGGTGACGAAGCAGGCCGGCGCCGAGTGGTTTCCCAGCACGCCCGACCAGAAGCCGCTGGACATCGCCCGTGCCGCGCTCGACCATGCCAAGCGGCACTACTTCGACGTTCTGCTGGTCGACACCGCGGGCCGGCTTGCCATCGACGAAGTGCTGATGGAGGAAATCAAGACACTGCACGGCGCGCTGAACCCGGTCGAGACGCTGTTCGTCGTCGACGCCATGCAGGGCCAGGACGCCGCCAATACCGCCAAAGCCTTCAAGGAAGCGCTGCCGCTGACCGGCATCATCCTGACCAAGATGGACGGCGACTCGCGTGGCGGTGCGGCGCTGTCGGTGCGGCAGATCACGGGTGTGCCGATCAAGTTCGCCGGCACCAGCGAGAAGATCGACGGCCTGGAGGTATTCGACGCCGAGCGCCACGCGGGCCGCATCCTGGGCATGGGCGACATCGTGGCGCTGGTCGAGCAGGTGTCGGCCGGTGTCGACCTGGAGGCGGCCAAGAAGCTTGCCACCAAGGTCAAGAGCGGCCACTTCGACCTGGAAGACTTCCTGGCCCAGTTGCAGCAGATGAAGCAGATGGGCGGCCTCTCCAGCTTCATGGACAAGCTGCCGACGCAGCTGGCCGCCAAGGCCAGCGAGGCCGACCTCACGCGCGCCGAGCGCGACATCCGCCGCAAGGAAGGCATCATCCACAGCATGACGCCGGCCGAGCGTCGCAAGCCCGAACTCATCAAGGCCAGCCGCAAGAAGCGCATCGCCACGGGTGCGGGCGTGCAGGTTCAAGAGGTCAACCGCCTGCTCAACGAGTTCGAGCAGATGCAGGGCATGATGAAGAAGATGAAGGGCGGCGGCCTCATGAAGATGATGAAGCGGCTGGGTGGCATGAAGGGCATGCCGGGAATGCCCGGTATGGGCGGCCCTGGTGGGCCCAAGCTGCCGTTCTGACGCGAGGAGCGGGTCGCCCGGTCATGCGGTCCGGTTGACCCGAGGCCGTTCGGGCTGAGCCTGTTGAATACCTCGGCGTAAGCCCTTCGACCCATCTATCCTTCGGTAAAACGACCGATCTCCCAAATGAAAAACGCCCGCGAAATTCGCGGGCGTTTTGTTTTGGCGAGGCGCCGGACTCAGGCTGCCTTCAGGGCCAGTCGGTCCGCATGGGCCCACGCACGGCGCAGCACGGCGGGCGAGCGGGATTCCTCGGGAATCAGCAGGTAGTTGCGCTCGCGCATCACGCCACCAACGTCGATGCGGCTGGTCAGCACGGCCATCGGGATTGCCAGCAGCAGAGGAAGGCCGACCGGCATGAGCCACACCAACGCGCTGGCGTCGATCAGGGCCACACCGCAGGCCAGCACGGCAACCAGTCCGCTCATCGGGGCCAGGCGGTTGAACGCCTCGCTCCAGGGCACGGCAGCAGCTTCCCGCGGAGGCGACTTCCATTCCAGCTTGAGGCCGGTCAGGGCAACGATCACGAACAGAGAGTGCGCGAGCATGCGCACAGGGGCTTGCACGATCGCCATGACGCTTTCCAGCACGGCGCTCTTGAACAGGCGGGCGGCACCGCCGAAATTCTTCTGTTCGCCACGCATGAACACGGCGGCCACCCCGAGGATGCGGGGCAGGAAAAGCAGGCACAGCGTCCACACCCACAGCCCGGCCAGTTCCATCGGCAGCACGGCCCAATCCTGGACCAGGCGGGAACCCGTCAACCACAGCGCGGTACCCAGCGTCATGAACGCCAGCCACATGGGGGCGGACACATAGGCCATCGTGCCGGTCACGAACATGGCGCGGTGCACGGGGTGGATGCCGGGCTCGGCCATCAGGCGGGCGTTCTGCAGGTTGCCCTGGCACCAGCGGCGGTCACGCTGCAGTTCGGCCAGCAGGTCCGGCGGTTGTTGCTCGTAGCTGCCGACCAGGTCGGACACCAGCCAGACGTGGTAGCCGGCGCGGCGCATCAGGGCTGCCTCGACGAAGTCGTGGCTCATGATGCCGCCGGACATGCCGCCCGTGCCCTTGATCGGGGCCAGGGCGCAGTGCTCCATGAAGGGAGCGACGCGGATGATGGCGTTGTGACCCCAGTAGTGGGATTCGCCCAGCTGCCAGAACTGCATGCCCAGGGTGAACAGGCGGCCGGTCACGCGGCTGGCGAACTGTTGGGCGCGTGCATGCAGCGTCACATGGCCGATGGCCTGGGTGGCCGTCTGGATGATCCCGGCGGTGGGGTTGGCTTCCATCAGCTTGACCATGCTGGTCAGGCAGTCGCCGCTCATGACGCTGTCGGCATCGAGCACGACCATGTAGCGGTAGTCCTTGCCCCAACGGCGGCAGAAATCGGCCACATTGCCGGCCTTGCGGTGCGTACGGCGGGTGCGCAGGCGGTAGTACACCTCGACCTGCGGCTTGTTCGGGCTGTCGGCGAAGGACTGGGCCAGGGCGGCGCGCAGTTCTTCCCACGCGGCACGTTCGGCCTTGGCGATCTCGGGGTTGTAGCTGTCGGACAGCACGAAGACGTCGAACTGCTTCGCATGGCCGGTGTTGGCCACCGATTCGCAGGTGGCGCGCAGGCCGGCGAACACCGTGGCCACGTCCTCGTTGCAGATCGGCATGATGATCGCGGTGCGGGCCTTCGGATTCATCGGATGGTCGGCGACCTGCTTGGCCGACAGGGCGTACTTGTCGCCACGCACAGACACGTAGAAACCCATCAGCGCGGTCACGAAGCCGGTGACCACCCAACCGGAGAGCAGGCCATACAGCGCGATCTGGCCGTATTCCAGGAAGGCGTTGTCGTAGTCCGGCTGCACCTGGGCAAACAGGGCCGAGGCCAGCACGGTGCTGAACAGGGCCAGCATCGTGAAGGTCAGGCGGCGGCGCTTGGCGGCGCGCTCCCAAGGCTGAACGGGACCCGCGGGTTGGGCGGCAGCGCTGGCGCGGCCAGCACCCATCTTCAATAGCAGGGCGGTGCCGATGCTGTTCCAGAAACCGCGCCACGGGCGGGGCGTCATGGAGCCGCGGTTGATCGGCGGCGCCGTGACGGCATTCGGATGGCGTTCCTCGCGGGCGGCAGGGCGGCGCGATTGGAACTGCTCGGGCGTCAGGACCTTCAGGTGCGAAAACTCGTTCGGTTTCATGGCGAGGCCTTACCAGTGCTGGAAATTCGAAATGGGGGTCTCACCGATGGCGGGGAGGCGCTTGAAGACGCAGTCCGCGCTGGCGCTGGCGGCGAGCGCCGGCGCATGGGCCTGGCTCCGTGCCGAGCGGGCGCGGGCCGTCTGCGCGGTCTTGCGACGCAGGGCATCACGCTGCGGACGCAGGATGACAGGGGGTGTGGTGAGGAGGGTCATGCAGGTCATAGGGCAATCCCCATGCCAGCACGAATTAGCGCTTAAGAATCAGCAACTTACCGTCGATTTCTCGGCGGATTTTTGGCATTTTTGGCAGCGAGAGCCCAAATGGCCCCGGATCTGTCGCCGCAGCCCGACAAACCGTCGAGGGTGCGCGTCCAAATCCAATCAAATCAATGACTTAGCCCTGTCGCTCGTCGGCGACAGGCTCTGAGGCGCCAGCGACACCGTCGTTCTTGAAGTGGCCAGGCGTGAGTTCGTGCTTCTGCAGCAGACGGTAGAACTCGGTGCGATTGCGGTCGGCCAGCCGCGCGGCATCGGCCACGTTGCCGTCGGTCAGCTTGAGCAGCCCGACCAGGTAATCGCGCTCGAAGCGCTGCTTGGCCTCGGCATAGGTCTGCACCTCCACGGTCGGCACGCGAAGCGCCCGCTGCACCAGCGCCAGCGGAATGAGCGGCGAGCTGGACAGGGCGCACACCTGCTCCACCACGTTGTAGAGCTGACGGATGTTGCCCGGCCAGGGGGCGGTGGTCAGGGCCTTGAGCGCCTCGGGGGCGAAGCCCGACAGCCGCTTGCCGTACTTGCCGGCCAGCTTCTGCAGGAAGTGGTTGGCGAGCAGCGGAATGTCCTCGCGCCGGGCCGACAGCGGTGGCAGCGTGAGCGTGACGACGTTCAGGCGGTAGTAGAGGTCCTCGCGGAACTGCGCCGCCGCCATGGCCGCCTCCAGGTCTCGGTGGGTCGCCGAGATGATGCGCACATCCACCGCGATGGCCTGAGTGGCGCCCACCGGACGCACCGCGCGCTCCTGCAGCACGCGCAACAGTTTGACCTGCAGGGCGGGTGGCATGTCGCCGATCTCGTCCAGCATCAGCGTGCCGCCATCGGCCTGCTGGAACAGGCCCTTGTGGTTGGCATGGGCGTCGGTGAAGGCGCCCTTGACGTGGCCGAACAGCTCGGATTCGAGCAGCGCCTCGGGAATGGCGCCGCAGTTGACGGCCACGAAGGGCTTGCGTGCGCGGTCGCTGGCCTTGTGGATGGCGCGGGCCAGCACTTCCTTGCCGGTGCCGGAGTCGCCACGCAGCAGCACGCTGGCGTCCGACTTGGCCACCATGCGCGCCTCGGCCAGCACCTCGGCCATGCGGCTGGAGCGGCTGACGATCTCGGCGCGCCAGCTTTCGTCGCCGCCCGCGGCCGGCGTGGCGGCGGGGGCGCCCAGGGCCATCGCCTGGCCGATCTTGTCGAGCAGCTCGCGGGCGTCGTAGGGCTTGGTGAGGTAGGTGAAGACGCCGCGGGATGTCGCCTCCACCGCGTCGGGAATGGTGCCGTGCGCCGTGAGCAGGATCACCGGCAGCGTCGGATGGCGCTTGCGGATCTCGTCGAACAGTTGCAGCCCATCGCGCCCCGGCAGGCGCACGTCGCTGAGCACCAGGCGGGGATGCTCGATCTCGAGTTGCGTCAGCGCCGACTCGGCCGACGTGACTGCCGTGACCTGGTAGCCCGCCGCGGCAAGGCGCAGCGACAGCAGCCGCAGCATGTCGGCATCGTCGTCCACGACCAGGATGCGGGCGCCGGTGGCGGCGGCTTTGGCGGTATCGCTCATGGGCTTGCCTGGTTCGGGTGGGTGCGGCCGTGCCGGCGGGTTCAGGGCGAGGGGCGCGCCGCGCCGTTGGACGGGCGGCCAAAGCTGCGCTCGATGGCGCGCAGCGCTTCGATGCGGTCGTTGAGATGCTCGATGCGGCGCTGCGCCTCCTTGAGCTGCTGCACCTGCCGGTCACGGTCGTCCTCGACGCGGCGCTGCTCCAGGTAGCGGGCGGCCAGCACCCGCGCCAGTGGCTGCAGTGGCTGGGCCTCGGCCTGCGTGCTGGCGGCGGCGCGCTGCAACAGGGCCGTGGCCCGGGCCAGATCGGACGGATTGCGGGTCTGGGCCAGCGCCAGGGCGAGCTGGATCTGCAGCGGGGCCGAGTCACCGGGGTCGCCGATGCGCGCAATCTCTGCGATGGCCTCGGCGGACTGCATGCTCCGCGCCCGGTCGGCATAGGCCAGCATGCGGGAAAGCGCTTCGCTGCTCGCGTTGCCGTAGCCATGGCCACCGACGCCATTGCCGGCCGGCTGCATCTGCGTGGCGGGCGCGATCGGTTGCACTTCCACCGGCTGGACGGCCGGGCGAGGTGCAGGGGTGGGCGTGCTGACGCTGGCCGCTGGGGCCGGAGCCGCCGCTGGCGGCGTCGGCGCGGGTGCGAGGTTGGCGCAGCCGGCCAGCACGCCGGCCGTGGCCAGTGTCATGGCAAGGAGGGGGCTGCGGACGGACAAGGTCGTCATGGGCGTGGGGTCGGGAGAGGTCAGCCGTGCGGCAGGTCGATGCGGAATCGTGCGCCGGGGCCGGTGGGCAGCAGCGCAATGCGGCCACCATGGGCCGCAATGTACTCCTGCACGATGGACAGACCGATGCCTGTGCCTTTCACGGTGTGCTCCGGCTGGCGCTCACCACGGAAGAAGGGCTCGAACACCCGGTCGCGGTCCTCCGGCGCGATGCCGGGGCCGGCGTCGCTGATCTCGATGCTGGCGGTGTCGCCGGTGCTGGAGACGGCCAGCGCGATGGTGCCGCCGCGGGCCGAGAAGCGGATCGCGTTGGACAGCAGGTTGGCCACCGCCGTGCCCAGCTTGGCGGGATCGGCCATCACCGTCACCGGCTCGCCCTCCACCCGCACCGTGAGGCCATGCGACTGCCATTGCAGCCGTTGCGCCTCGATCTGTTCCTGCACCAGCTTGACCAGGTTGCAGCGTTCGCGCCTGAGCTGGCGGGCCTCGAAGGCGGCGGCGTTGAAGCGCAGCAGCGCCTCGATCTGGCTTTGGAGCGACACGGCGTTCTGTTGCAGGATCTGCGCCACCTCGCGCTGGGCCGGGTTGAGCTCGCCGGTCACGCCGTCCTCCAGCAGCGACACGCCCTCGCGCAGCGCGGCCAGCGGCGTCTTGAGCTCGTGCGACACATGGCGCAGGAAGCGCGCCTTGTCGGCGTCCAGCTCCATCAGCCGCAGGCGCAGCCAGTCCAGCTGTTGCGACACACGGCGTACGTCGGCCGGGCCGAGGATGTCGATGGGCTCGTCCAGCCGGTTCTCGCCCAGGCGCACGATGGCGCGCTCCAGCCGCTTGAAGGGTCGCGCCAGCCAGATGCCGAAGGCCAGCGCGAGCGCGGCGGCCAGCGCGCTGGCCGCCACCACCTGCAGTGTCAACCGGCGCCGCGCGCCTTCGAGCCGGTCGGCCAGGGCGTTGTTCTGCGCCTCGATCAGCATCTGCGCCTGCTGGGCGAGCTGGGTGTTGAGCGCATCCAGCTCGCGGAACTGCAGCGCCATCGAGCCCTCGCGGGCCAGCGCCGTCTCGGGCGCTCCGTTCATCAGGCCTTCGATGGCGCTCATCTGCTCGCGCCAGAGCTGCGCCGACTGCGGCAGCAGCCCGTTGTCGACCAGTCGCTGCACCACGTTCTGCGCGTCCTTCTGCGCGTCGGCGAAGCGGCGGCGCAGTACGGCGTCGTTGAGCACCAGCGACTGGCGGCCCGAGCGTTCCATGGCCGCGCTGCGCTCGGCCAGCGACTGGGCTGCACCTGAGAGCAGCAGCGCGCGCCGCGCCGCCTCGCGGCTTTGGGTGATGAGCTGGTCGTACTGGAAGACGGCGCGCAGCGCCACCCCCACCACCAGCGCCGTGACCACCAGGAAGGCGGCCAGCATCAACTGCTGGAAGGAGCCGCGTGCGCGCGGCCGGCTGGCCGCCATCAGGCGGTCTGCGCGGCACGCGCGGCGCCGGCACCGTCATGCTCGCGCGTCACGATCTCGCCACGCAGGGTGTGCGACAGGGCGCGGGTGATCTTCACGTCCACCATCTGGCCCACCAGCCGCGCGGGCGCCTCGAAGTTGACGACGCGGAAGCAGTCGGTGCGGCCCATCAGTTCGGCCGGGTTCTTCTTGGAGGGGCCTTCCACCAGCAGCCGCTGCGTGGTACCGACCAGCGCATCGGACAGCCGGCGCACGTTGTCGTCGATGGTCTTCTGCAGGTGCTGCAGGCGCGCGAGCTTGACCTCGTGCGGCGTGTCGTCGTGCAGCGCGGCGGCGGGCGTGCCGGGTCGCGGGCTGAAGATGAAGCTGAAGCTGGCGTCGAAGCCCACGTCCTCGATCAGCTTCATCATCTTCGCGAAGTCGTCCTCGGTCTCGCCCGGGAAGCCGACGATGAAGTCGCTGGACAGCGCCAGCTGCGGCCGGATGGCGCGCAGCTTGCGGATCGTGCTCTTGTATTCCATGGCGGTGTAGCCGCGCTTCATCGCCATCAGGATGCGGTCGCTGCCGTGCTGCACCGGCAGGTGCAGGTGGCTCACCAGCTGCGGCACCTTGCCATAGGCCTCGATCAGCCGCGGCGTGAACTCGTTCGGATGGCTGGTGGTGTAGCGGATGCGCTCGATGCCGGGGATCTCGGCGACGTACTCGATCAGGGTGGCGAAGTCGGCGATCTCACTGGTGTCGCCCATCCTGCCGCGGTAGGCATTGACGTTCTGGCCCAGCAGCGTGACCTCGCGCACGCCCTGGTCGGCCAGGCCGGCGACCTCGACCAGCACGTCGTCCAGCGGGCGGTTCACCTCCTCGCCGCGGGTGTAGGGCACCACGCAGTAGCTGCAGTATTTGGAGCAGCCTTCCATGATCGACACGTAGGCCGTCGCACCTTCGACGCGCGCGGGCGGCAGGTGGTCGAACTTCTCGATCTCGGGGAAGGAGATGTCCACCTGCGGCCGGCGCTCCGCCTCGCGGCGGGCCAGCATCTCGGGCAGGCGGTGCAGGGTCTGCGGGCCGAAGACCACGTCCACGTAGGGCGCGCGGGCGATGATGGCCTCGCCCTCCTGGCTGGCGACGCAGCCGCCGACGCCGATCTTCACGCCCTTGGCCTTCAGGTGCTGCACGCGGCCGAGGTCGGAGAAGACCTTCTCCTGCGCCTTCTCGCGCACGGAGCAGGTGTTGAAGAGGATCAGGTCGGCTTCGTCGACGTTCTGGGTGGGCTCGTAGCCTTCGGCGGCGGCGAGGACGTCGGCCATCTTGTCCGAGTCGTACTCGTTCATCTGGCAGCCGAAGGTCTTGATGAAGACTTTGCGGGACATGGCGGGGCTTTCTTGCAAGGCGGCCGGCCGGTGGCACCGGCGGCGGGATCGATGGAATGCGTGGATCGGTGCGGTCAGCCTGCCGTGCGTGTGCCCGCAGGGCAGGGGCCGCGGAGGTATGGGCTCAACCGCCTTCGTTGTCGGCGCGGGTGACGAAGGGCCAGATGTTGAGCAGCGGCTTGCCGCCGGCCGACGCGCGCTCGGTGGCGGCCTCGTCGGGCGAGAGGATCCAGATCTGCTGCACCTGCCCGGCAGGATCGCGCAGGTAGTTCACGGCCAGGTCCTGGCCCAGCAGCGTGCTGCCGGTCACGACCATGTTCTGGGCATTGCGGATGCGGGTGCCGGGTGCCAGTACTTCCAGCCGGCCATCGAGCTCGGCCTGGGGAAAGTCGAGCATGCGCAGGCGTCCCCGCAATGTGCCATCGGGGAAGTTGCGGCCGCCGTTGGCGGCTTCGTTCTGGGTCTGGGCCTGCGCCGGCAGGGGCGACAGGAGGGCCGCGGTGCCCAGGTAGATCAGGGCGGCGGCGAGAAAGGGAAAAGCGAGTCGTGGGCTGCAGCGGTTCATGGGGTTCATCCAGAGGCTGGCGAGCGCGGATTCTAGGCGGCAGGGTCTGCCGCGCTCAGCTGCTGGTCTCGTCCCGCGCCAAGTCGCGGCTCAGGTGGCCGGTGTCGGCCCATCCCACCAGCGAGAAGCCCTCGGGCGTCCACAGCAGACGGTTGATGGCCGCATTGCGCAGCTCCCAGGTGCGAGGCGCCTGAAGCTCCTGGCCGGTGGCGGCGCGGTAGAGCACGTCCATCACGCCGCCGTGGGCGACCAGCACGATCAGCTCGCCCGGGTGCCGCGCCGCCAGTTCGGCGGCGACGGCCACGATGCGGTCGCGGAAGACCAGCAGGTTCTCGCCCCCCTCGGGCGCGAAGTCGGGCACGCGCTTGCGCCATTTGAGGGCCTGCTCGGGCAGCTCGGCCTCGATCTCGGCGAAGGTGCGGCCCTCGAAGATGCCGAAGCCGCGTTCGCGCAGCCGCGGCTCGGCGATCAGGGCGGGTGCGGCGGGGTGGGCCTGGGCGATGGCACTGGCCGTCTGCCAGGCGCGGGCCAGGTCGCTGGCGTAGATGGCGGCGATGGGCTCGTCGGCCAGCGCGCGGCCCACCTGCTGCGCCTGCCACTGGCCTTCGTCGTTGAGCGGGATGTCGAGCTGGCCCTGGATGCGGGTGTCGACGTTCCAGAGTGTCTCGCCATGGCGGACGGCGATCAGGCGGGTGAGGTCCATCGGCCGAGTGTCACCCAGAACGCGCCAGCGGGCGGAACGCGGCGGGCGGGCCCCGTGGCGTCAGGGGCGGGCCGGTGCCGCAGGCTGCGCCGATGGCGCAGGCGTGCCCGCTTGAGGTGCGGACGCAGCCGGCGTGATGGTCTGCGGCTTGGTCTCCACCGTCACGTCCACCCGCCGCACGGCCTGCGGCGGATTGGGAAAGCCCTGCAGCGCCGCATGGAACATCACCGGCAGGATGCGGCGGGTGTCCGGGTAGGGGCCGTCGTTGCGGGCATGGGTTTCGTAGACGACCTGCCGGTCGGGCAGCGAGCGCATCACGATCGAGACTTCGCGGCCGTACCAGGTCTGGTTGGGCGGCAGGGCGCCCGGGCCCCACCAGCCGCCGCCGTACCAGCCGGGGCGGCCATAGCCCAGGCCCACGCCCCAGCGCGGACCCCAGCCGGGGCCCCAGCCCGGACCATCGAACCACGGATCGGCCCAGGGCGACAGTTCCAGCTGCGAGCGGGCGCTCACCTGCACGGCATAGCGCGGATTGGCGTCGTCGCGCCGGAGCCCCGCGGCGGCCAGCGAGGGCTCGGCCAGGGTTTCCAGGTCGGTCTGGGCCGCGTCGTTCGCTTGCTGCGAGGGGAGGCGTTCGAAGCGGTAGGTGGCGCCAGGCGGAATGGGTGCCTTGGCATAGCTCTGGACGTTGTTGTCCACCACGTAGGAGGTGGCACAGCCCGCCAGGCCGGCGGCCACCGCCGTCATGGCGGCCAAGCCGAGGAGTCGCACTGCACGTTGCATGTCGTCGTCATCCCTGGGGCCGTTGGCCGGCCCCTGTGTCGTTGTCGCATCGGCTGGACGCGCGGTCGCGCGTCGTGGCTGGAACTTGGCGGAAGCGCGTGTCAGCCGAGGCTCACCACCTGCACCGCCGAGGGCATGGCGGGCACGGGCGGCAGTTCGGGCGGATCGAAGGCCCGATCGCCGTCCTCGCTGGCCACGCCGGTCGGCTTCAGACCCTTGAAATCGTGCAGGGTTCCGTCCAGCAGGTGCGAAGGCGCGACGCTTTGCAGGCTGTGCAGCATGTTCTCCAGCCGGCCCGGATGCTTGCGTTCCCAGTCGCGCAGCATGTCGCCGACCACCTGGCGCTGCAGGTTCTCCTGGCTGCCGCACAGGTTGCAGGGAATGATCGGAAAGCCGCGGTGCTGGGCCCAGCGCACCAGGTCCTTCTCGGCCACGTAGGCCAGCGGGCGGATCACCACATGCCGGCCATCGTCGCTCACCAGCTTGGGCGGCATGGCCTTGAGCTTGGCGGCGAAGAACATGTTGAGGAAGAAGGTCGCCAGGATGTCGTCGCGGTGGTGGCCCAGCGCGATCTTGGTGGCGCCCAGCTCGTCGGCCACGCGGTAGAGGATGCCGCGGCGCAGGCGCGAGCACAGGCCGCAGGTGGTCTTGCCCTCGGGCACCACGCGCTTGACGATGCTGTAGGTGTCCTGCTCCTCGATGTGGAAGGGCACGCCCACCTGCTTCAGATAGGCCGGCAGCACGTCTTCCGGAAAGCCGGGCTGCTTCTGGTCGAGGTTGACGGCGATCAGCTCGAAGTTGACCGGCGCCCGGGCCTTGAGCTTGAGCAGGATGTCCAGCATGCCGTAGCTGTCCTTGCCGCCCGAGAGGCACACCATGACCTTGTCGCCCTCTTCGATCATGTTGTAGTCGGTGATGGCGCGGCCGACTTCACGGCACAGGCGCTTTTCCAGCTTGTGCGTCTCGCGCTCGATCTTCGCGGCCGCCTGGTGGCTGGGGGCGGCGGCTGCAGGGGCTTCGGGTTCGGTCCAGACGGCGTTCATGGGGCGCGATTTTGCCCGGGACGCCACATCCTCATGGACCGCGCGGGCCTTCGGTGCCGTGAAACGGGGTGCGCAGGGATGCCTCGGGCGCGGACTATCGCGGAAGATTTCTGCGCGACCACGCCCGCGCTGTTCACGACGGAGAGTGAGGGCGGAGGAATCCCTGCTGTACCGCCACATCCTGCAGGTTGCGCCTCACCCAGCGCAGCACCGGGTCGTCCACCTGGTGCCGGTGCCACTGCATCGCGATGCGCACGGGCGGGATGTGGATCGGGCAGGTCATCAGCCGCAGCGGCAGCGTCTTCAACAAGCTCTTGGCGAAGGATTTCGGAATGGTGGCGATGTGCGAAGTCCCGACCACGCATTCCGCCACGGCCGAAAAGGTCGGGACGCGCATCGCGATGCGCCGCACGACGCCCTGCATCTCATAAGCGACCTGATCCAGGGTCGGCAATCGGCCGTCGCCGAGGAGCGGCACGACGTGCCCCATCTTCTGGAAGGCCTTGAGCGAAAGGGTCCGGCCGATCAGGGGGTTCTCGGCCCACGCGATGCAGCAGAACGAGTCCGAGAGCAGCAGCTCGCTGGGGTGATGGCTGGCGACGGCGGAGGCGCCCAGCAGCACCAGGTCGACATGCTGGTTCTCCAGTTCGGGCGAGTCGTATCCCGAGACCGGCCGGACCGCGAACGTGAGCCGAGGCGCGGTCGTCTCGGCCATCCGGAACAGCGGCACCAGGACGGTACTGAACACATAGTCCGACGCCACGATCGTGATGTTCCGCTCCATGCGCAGCGGGTCCGTCTCGGGCCGCAGCTGCGTCAGCGCCTGGGCGCGCGACAAGATGTCCCGCACAGGATCGATCAGGGATTCCGCAAACGGCGTCAGCGCGTAATGCCGCCCTTCCCGCAGCAGCAATGGGTCCTGGAAGTAGTCCCGCAGCCTTGCCAGCGCGGCACTGGTCGCAGGCTGGCTCAGGTGCATCTGCTTGGCCGCCCGGCTGACGTTGCGGTGCGCCAGCAACGCGTCCAGACATGCAAGGAGATTGAGATCCAGCCGGTTGACGCGCATCCGCAAACTATAGGTCAGACAAATAGTTTGAATCCACAAGAACAGTTTTTGTTTATGGGCGCCCGCTGGCACAGTCCCGTTGCGAACAACGCCGATTGAACAGGAGACCCCATGCAGGATGCCCAGCAGACGCCGGATGGCGATGTCCAGGGACGCCCCAAGACGCTCGCCGAGGCGCGTGTCTGGATGAAGACGAGGCTGCGCTCTCGCACCCACCCGATGAATGCGCTGGATCCGCACGAGGGCATCGACCTGATCGACCGCCTCCCGGGACTCGACGGCGCCCAGTGGGCCGCGCATTGGCGCGAGGCCGGCGACGCCTGCAGCGCCTCCGCGGAAAAGGCCGAGCAGGCGGGCGCCCTGGACGAGGCCTGCAAGCTGTTCATGAAGGCGAGCGGTCTCTACTTCATGGGCCGCTTCCCCTGCCCGGATCATCCGGCCAAGCTGCGCTGCGCCGAACTCGAGCGGGAAACCTACCTGAGAGCCGCCCGGCTCTGGACGCTGCCGGTGCAGGTGGTGCGCATTCCGTTCGCTGGCCGGGAGGGCGAGGGGGACTCGATCACCGCCCTGCTGCGCAAGCCCGCGAATGTCGAACGTCCTCCCGTCGTGGTCATGTGGGGCGGCGTCGATGCCTGGAAGGAGCAGATGACCCAGGCCTGCGATGCCCTGCTGGCGCTGGGCATCGCGACGGTCGCGATGGACAACGCGGGCACGGGGGAGTCCCCGGTCAAGGGTGTGCAGGACGCCGAAAGGCAGTTCACCACGGTGTTCGACTGGATCGACACGCAGTCCGATCTCGACGGCGAGCGCCTGGCCTGCCTGGGCCGTTCGTTCGGCGGCTACTGGGCCACCAAACTTGCACTGCTCTACCCCGACCGGCTGCGGGGCGCAGTGAACTGGGGCGGTGGCGCGCACTACATGTTCCAGCCTGAATGGATCGGCGCGTCCCGCTATCCCGACAGCTACCTGATGGGACTGGTGGAGACACGCTGCCGCATGCTGGGCGCCCGCAACGACGAGGAATACCTGGCCTTCTTCAAGCGTCTTTCCCTGCTCGACCAGGGACTGCTCGACCGCCGCAGCGCGCCGCTGCTGCTGGTCAACGGGCGCGAGGACAAGCAGTGCCCGATCGCCGATCTGCACTTGCTGACCGAACACGGCAATCCCAAGCATGTGCGGCTGTTCCCGGGCGGGCACATGGGCCTGACGCCGCAGACCTTGCCCACCATCGTTGCCTGGCTGGCGGGACAGCTGGGAGTTCCAGCATGAGCTGGCCGCTGCACCTGGACCTCTTCGGTGCCGAGTCCGCGCCAGCCGTCGTTCTGCTGCATCCCATCGCGACCCGCGCGGAGGCATGGCGCCTGCAGATTCCCGTGCTGGCGCGTCGCTTCCGCGTCATCGTTCCGGATCTGCCCGGCCATGGCCGCTCTGCGGCCCTGCCACCCGGGGCGGCGTTGCATGACTACGCGGCCGCGGTCCTGCTCGCGCTCGAGCCCCTCGGACTGCGGGAGTTTTCCCTCGCAGGCCTGTCGTTCGGCGGCATGGTGGCCCAGGCCATGGCGCTCGCGGCGCCCTCCTGCATCCGACGACTGGTGCTCGCGCATTGCGGCGCGGTGACGCCGGCGCCGGTGAGGGCCGTCTGGCAGCAGCGGGTGGCGGACGCACAGGCCGGCGGCATGGCGCAGCAGGTCCGTCCGACCCTGGAACGGTGGTTCACGCCGGACTTCCTGGCCCGTGCGCCCGCGACCACCGATTGGATCGGCCGCATGGTCGCCGACACCTCCGTGACGGGATACACCACGGCGGTCCATGCCATCTGCGGCCTGGACCATATCGCCTCGCTGGGGCGGCTGGAGATGCCGACGCTGGTGATCGCAGGTCAACAGGACATGGCGGTCAACCCGGCGGTCTCGCAGGCGCTGGCCGCGTGCATCCAGCATGCCGAGTTCCGGTTGATGGCCGACGCCGCGCACATGAGTCATGTCGAGCAGGCTGCGACGTTCACCGAGACGGTGGACGCCTTCCTGCAACCCTGAAGCAGAAGCCCTCGGGCTCAGAAAGAGGCCGGCCAGACAGCGCGGGCCCTACCTTGGAGACACCATGTCCGACTCTGGAATCACAAGAAAATCCTTCCTTGCCACACTGGCCGCCGCAGCCTGCCTGGGTGGCGTGCCGCCGGTACTGGCGCAGGAGCGCGACAGCAGGGTGACACGGATCATCGTGCCCTTCGGCACGGGCGGTGCGCCCGACATCGTGGCCCGCCTGCTGGCCAACGTGCTGGGCCAGCGCACCGGAAACACCTTCATCGTCGAGAACCGCGCGGGTGCCAACGGCAACATCGGCGCCGACATCGTGGCCAAGGCGCCGCCGGATGGCCACACCTTGCTCCTGCATGGTCCTTCCCTGGCCATCAATCCCAGCATCTACAAGAAGCTTCCCTTCGATACGGAGCGCGACCTGCGCCCGGTGGTGGAGGTCTGTGCGGCCGAGGGCATGCTGCTCGTCGTCAATGCGGCCAACCCTGCCAGGACGCTGGCCGACTTCATCGCGGCGGCCAGACGGCCGGGCGCCAAGCTGGCCTATGCCTCTCCGGGTGTGGGCAATGCCTTTCACCTGGCAGCAGAGAACTTCCTCAATGTCGCTGGCGTGCAGGCCGTCCACATTCCCTACAAAGGCGCGGGAGAGGCCGTCACCGCACTGATGGCGGGAGACGTGCAGTTCCTGATCGGCTCGGCGCCCAGCGTCGGGCCCCAGCTGCAGGCGGGTCGCCTGAGGGCCCTGGCATTCGCGGCCAAGCGCCGCAGCGCTGATTTCCCGAACGTTCCCACCTTCGCCGAGAGCGGTCTGGCCGGCCTGGAGATGACGCTGTGGTACGGCCTCTTTGCGCCGCGCGGAACCACGGACGCCGTCATCCGGGCCGTGAATGCCAACGTGCGTGCGGCGCTCGACGATCCGGGCATGCGCCAGGTGCTGGCGCAGCAGGGTCTGGTGCCGGTGGGCGGCGAGCCGCGTCAGCTGGCGGAGCTCCTCCACCGGGACATCGGCCTCTACGGCACGCTCGCCAAGCGTGCCGGGATCCAACCCGAATGAGCACGATGCAATCCGACTCGACGGGCCTCGCCAGCGCTCACCACTGGCCGGTCTCGACTTGAATCGCGACTTCGCAGTCGTCGAAGATTTCCAGCTTGGCGATCTTCACGCGCACGCCCAGCACGCCGGGCAGCTGCATCAGCCGGCCGGCGACCTGGCCGATCAGACTTTCCAGCAGGTTCACATGGTGCGCGGTGCACTCGTCGATGATGATCTTGCGCACCTTGCGGTAGTCGAGCACATGGAAGATGTCGTCGTCCTGCGGTGCCAGCGGCTGCGGCCCCAGGTTGAGCTCGGCATCGACGCGGATCGGCTGGGGCGCGGTCTTCTCGCTGTCGAGGATGCCCAGGTTGGCATCGAAGCGCAGGCCCGTGAGCGTCAGGCGCTGCTGGCCGAGGAGGGGAGAAGTAGGCTGGACATTCATGGCATGTCGTGAAGAGAGTCGGCGGCCGATGCGCCTGCGGGATGCAGAGGGCCGCGGAGCAGGCCACGCGTGGGCATCCGCGGAACCGGCTTTGCCGGGCCGCTGGATGCGCCCCCTGGAGGGGGGAGGCGCAGCGCGAAGCGCGGAGCCTGGGGGTGTTTCACATCAATGAAAAGTCGCGGTCGAAGCGCATCAGGTGCTGGCCGCCATCGACCAGCAGGGTCGTGCCGGTCATCGAGTTGTTCTCGAGCGCGAAGCGCACCGTGGCCGCCACGTCCTGTGGCGTGGAGGAGCGGCCCAGCGGCGAGAGGCGGTGCAGTTGTTCGAAGCGCTCGTCGCTCAGCATGTGGCTGGTGAGCGTGAGGCCCGGCGCCACGCCGACGACGCGCACCCGCGGTGCCAGCGCCAGCGCCAGCAGCGGCGTGGCGGCTTCCAGCGCCGCCTTCGACAGCGTGTAGCTCAGGAAGTCGGGATTCGGGTTCCACAGCTTCTGGTCCAGCAGATGGACCACGGCGCCGTGGCCGTCGCGCTCGTCCAGGTGCTGACGCAGCGCCTGGGCCAGCAGGATGGCGGCGCCGGTATTGCTGCGCAGATGGGCCTCCATGGCGGCGTAGCCGAAGCTGCTTGCGTCGTCGTGCTCGAAGCGCGAGGCGCTGTGCACCACGGCGTCCAGCCGGCCGAACTCGGCCACCACCTGCGGCACCATGGCGCGCACGGCGGCTTCGTCCTCCAGCTCGGCGCTGATGATCGCGGCGCGGCCCGACAGCCGGGCGCAATCGGCGGCGGTGGTCTGGGCCTCGTCGCGCGAGCTGCGGTAGTGCACCGCCACCTGCCAGCCGCCCGCCGCCAGCGCCAGGGCGATCTCGCGGCCGAGCCGGCGGCCGGCGCCGGTCACCAGCACGGTACGCGGTTCACTGGCAGAGGGAAGGGCACTCATGGTTGGGTGATCGGTGGGGGCATCGGTCGGTCGGCCGGGCATGCCGCGAAAGGGCAAGGACCCCAGGCGCCGGGCCGCCCGGAGGTTGCAGGGAGAATGGGTGCCGTGAGCACCCCGACGACCCCGCCCAGTGTACCGACCGCCTCTTCCGCCACTTCTGCCTGTGCAGCGCTGGTGAGGCGCGCCATCGAGCGGGATGGTGGCTGGCTGCCGTTCGACCGCTTCATGGCGCTGGCCCTCTACGCGCCGGGGCTGGGCTACTACGCGCACGGCAGCCGCAAGTTCGGCCACCTGCCGCAGTCGGGCAGCGACTTCGTGACGGCGCCCGAGCTGTCGCCCCTGTTCGGCCAGAGCCTGGCCGTGGCCGTGGCCGACGCCTTCGACCATACCGGTACCGACGAGGTCTGGGAATTCGGTGCCGGCAGCGGCGCGCTGGCCGCGCAGTTGCTGGAAAGCCTGGGCGAGCGCGTTTCGCGCTACACCATCGTCGACCTCTCGGGCGCCCTGCGCGCCCGCCAGCAGGAGCGCCTGGCGCCCTGGGCCGGCCGCGTGCGTTGGGTCGATGCACTGCCCGATGGCATCGAAGGCGTGGTCGTCGGCAACGAGGTGCTGGACGCCATGCCGGTCCAGCTGCTGGTGCGGCGTGGCGGCCAGTGGCTGGAGCGCGGCGTCGTCGTGCAGTCCGATGGCAGCTTCGGCTGGGATGACCGATTGACCGACCTGCGCCCGCCCGTCGAGCCCGATGGTCCTCAGGATTACTTGACGGAGGTGCATCCGCAGGCCCGCGCCTTCATCGCCACGCTGGCCGAGCGTCTGAAGCGCGGCGCCGCCTACTTCCTGGACTATGGCTTTCCCGAGGCCGAGTACTACCACCCGCAGCGCCACATGGGCACGCTGATGTGCCACCAGGCCCACCGCTCCGACGACAACCCGCTGGTGGCCGTGGGCGACAAGGACATCACCGCCCATGTCGACTTCACCGGCGTCGCGCTGGCCGGCCAGGATGCCGGTCTGGAAGTGCTGGGCTACACCAGCCAGGCGCGCTTCCTGCTCGACTGCGGTCTGGCCGAGCGCATGATGGCCGCCCCGCTGGCCGAGCGAGCCCTGGCTGCCCGCCTGATCCACGAGCACGAGATGGGCGAGCTGTTCAAGGTGATCGCCTTCGCCGCCAGCGAATCGTGGGATGCCGTCGGCTTCCGCCAGGGCGACCGCAGCCATACGCTCTGATTTCCTTCATTTCACCGACCGCCCCGCGCCATCCCCGCCCGCCCATGAACGACCTGCTCCGTACCGCCCACGCCCTGGCCGATGCCGCCGCCGCCCAGTCGATGGCGCATTTCCGCCAGCCGCTGGACATCATCACCAAGGCCGACGAAAGCCCGGTCACGCTGGCCGACCGCGCGGCCGAGCAGGCCATGCGCGACATCCTGGGCCAGGCCCTGCCGCAGGACGGCATCTATGGCGAGGAGCATGGCCAGCAGAACCTGGACGCGGCCCGCGTGTGGGTGCTCGACCCCATCGACGGCACGCGCAGCTTCATCACCGGCTCACCCCTGTGGGGCACGCTGATCGGCGCGATGGAGGGCGGGCGCGTGGTGCTGGGCCTGGTCGACATGCCGGTGCTCGGCGAGCGCTGGGTGGGTCAGGACGGCGTGGCCCTGCGCAACGGCCAACCGGTGCGCGTGCGCGACTGCACGCAGCTGTCCGAGGCGCGCATCTTCACCACCTCGCCCGACATCTTCTCGGTCGACGAATGGACGGCCTTCGACCGCCTGAGCCGCCAGTGCGCCATGCGCCGCTTCGGTGGCGACTGCTACAGCTATGCGCAGCTGGCCGGCGGCACCATCGACCTGGTGGTCGAGGCTGGCCTGCAGCCCTACGACTACCTGGGCCCCGCCGGCTTGGTGGAGGCCGCGGGCGGCGTGATCACCGACTGGGCCGGCCAGCCGCTGGGCCTGCATTCCGACGGCCGCGTGGTCGCCGCCGCCACGCCCGAGCTGCACCGACAGGCCCTCGCGGCCCTGGCCGGCTGAGCGCGCCGCGCCGCTTCGTCGATGCTGCGCTGGCTGCTCGTCACGATGTTGGCCCTGCTGCTGTTGCAGGGCCTCACCGGCTGGCTGCGCAAGCTGGGCTTCGGTCGGCTGCCGGGCGACTTCGAATTCAAGCTCTTCGGCCGCGTGTGGCAAGTGCCTGTCGCCAGCACCGTGGTGCTGAGCATGATCGCGGCCGGCGTGGCTCGCTTGCTCTGAGAGGCTGCGCGTCTTTTGCCCATGCCCACCTTGCACGGCCAAAAAGCTCTCAGCCTCTGAGCTTTCCCTTCTCTTTCAACGACCCAAGGAAACCCTGCGCATGAAAGCCTGCGTCGACATCGGCGGCACCAAGGTGGCGGTGAGCCTGGCCAAAGCTGGCAGCACCGACCTAATCGCCCGGCAGAACGCGCCCACCGCCAAGACCGGCGACAACGAGGCGGTGGCCCGGCAGGTGATGCAGCTCATCGAGGCCGCCTGTGCCGAGGCCGGCGTGCCGGTGTCCGACGTGGACCAGGTGGGCGTGTCGTCGGCGGGTCCCTTCGTGCTGCGGGACGGCGCCATCGCCCTGGCCACGCCCAACATCTGCGGCGGCCTGGCGGGTCCGGACCGCGGCCTCCCCAACGACTGGACCTTTGCGCCCATCGAGGCGCCGCTGGCCGCACGATTTGCCCGCGTGCGGGTGGAGAACGACGCCGTCGCCGCGCTGGAGGCCGAGCGGCGCTGGGGTGCCTTGAAGGGCGAGGACCATTGCGCCTACGTCACTTGGAGCACCGGCGTGGGCGTCGGCCTGTGCGTGGACGGGCGCACCTTGCGTGGCAAGAACGGCAATGCCGGCCATGCCGGCCACCTGTTCGTCAGCGACGACGACAACGAGGCCCTGTGTGGCTGCGGCAACCGCGGCGACGTGGAATCGCTGGTGGCGGGCAATGCCATCGCCCGGCGTTTCGGGGTGGATGCGGCCGAGCTCTTCGGTGCCGCGCAGCAGGGCGACGCGAAGGCCCTGGCCACGGTGGACGCGCTGTGTCGCGTGATGGGCCGCCTGCTCTACAACCTGGTGGCTGCGTTGGACCTGTCGCGCATCAGCCTGGGCGGCAGTGTGTTCTGGCACAACCGCGACTTCCTGCTCCCGCGGCTGCAGTCGCAGCTGGAGGGGCGCCTGCCTTCGCTCACCGATGGTGTGGAATTGGTCGCAGCGGGCCTGGGCGACAAGGTCGGCGACTACGCGGCGCTGGCGCTGGTCGACTGAACCACGGCCCGCCGCTCAACCGGCCCCGCCGTCCCCCGGCGGCGCGAACTGCGCCAGCACCTGCGCCTCGGTCAGTTCGGACGTCTGGTTGGCCAGCGCATAGAAGCCCGGCTTCTTGTCGACGTAGATCTGCTGCGTGATCTCGAAGTCGTCCGTGTCGAACAGGCCGGCCGGCACGAAGAACTCGCCCGTGGGCAGCAGCTTGTAGTACAGGTGCGTGCCGCAGCGCGTGCAGAAGGCCCGCTGGGCCCAGTCCGACGAGGCGTAGACGCCGACCTGCGCCTCGCCTTCGACGCGCAGCCCGGTGCCGCAGTGCACCGCCAGCATCGGGCCGCCGCCGCCCCAGCGGCGGCAGTAGCCGCAGTGGCAGGCGCCGATCTCGCGCGCATCCGGGGAGTCGACGCGCACGGCGCCGCAGAGGCATTGGCCTTTCATGAGTGGCCTTTCTTGAAGATGGTCGAAACAGGGTCGTCGTGCGCAGATGCCGTGGGGCCGTCGCCAGGCGCCGCCGTCCCGGCGTGGCTGTGGCTGCCGATCAGCGAAACCAGCAGCGCCAGGGCCGCGTCGAGCTTGCGGTCCTCGTCGCCGGGCGCCACGCCCCATTGCGGCAGATGGCCGTCCAGCCGCATGCGCGCCAGGCCATAGGCACAGGCCCGCGTCAGCAGGGCCAGCAGCGCCGGGTCGTGGGCCGGATCGGCCTGCCCCGTGGCCTGGGCGGTGCGCAGCGTTTCCTCGGTCAGCGCCCGCACGTCCAGCATGCCGTGCAGCAGGCCGGGCGAGGCGTCGATGTCGATCTGCTCTCGCGCGGACACGATGCGGAAATGCGCAGGGTGCTCGGCCGCCCAGCGCAGGTAGCCGCGGCCCAGCGCGGTCAGCCGCCGCAGGGCGGTGCGGTCTGTGGGGCGGATGGCGCGCCGGACTTCGATGCGCAGGCGCGTCGTCGCTTCCTCGGCCACGGCCGTCATAAGCGAGCGGCGGCTCGGGAAATGGCGGAAGGGCGCGGCGCTGGAGACGCCGACCCGTCGCGCCGCCTCGCGCACGCTGACGCCCTCAGGCCCGCGCTGCCGCGCCAGTTCGAGGGCCGCCTCGATCAGGGCCTGCCGCAGGTTGCCGTGGTGGTAGGTGGGGCGGTCCAAGCCCATGTAAGCACCTTGTGGGAAAGGTCGACGCGATGCCGGGGCGGCCAATGTAATGCCTGCTCCTTGGCTGTTGCGCTCATTTCCGACCATGACTTCTCCCGCTTTTCGTTCTTCTGCAGCGGCTCCGGCACCGCGCACCGGCCGCACCTTCGCGGCCCTGGCGCTTGCGCTCGGCCTGGCCGTCGGAGTCGTGCTGGCTGCCAGCGCCGACCCTGTCCAGGGCGCGCGGATGGTGATCCGGCTCACGGCCCGTACCTCGTTGGTGTTGTTCCTGTTTGCCTTCACGGCGTCTGCGATGGCGCGTCTGTGGCCGGGCCCGCGGACGCAGTGGCTGCTGCGCCACCGCCGCGCCTTCGGCTTGGCGTTTGCCTTCTCGCACGCGATGCACCTGGTCGCCATCCTGGCCTTCGCACGGCTGGATGCGGCGGCCTTCGCGCAGCAGACACGCCCGCTGGACTGGGTGACGGGCGGCATCGCCTATGTGTTCATCGCCCTGCTGGCCGCGACGTCGTGGGACGGCGCGGTGCGGTGGATGGGCGTGCGCCGCTGGCGTCTGCTGCACACGGTGGGCATCGCCTACCTATGGATCAGCTTCATGGCGACCTTCGGCAAGCGTATCCCAATGTCTGCGGCCTATGGTTTGGCGGTGGCCCTGCTGGTCGCCGCGTTGGTGCTGCGCGTGATCGGCAGCGCACGCGTGCGCCAGTGGTGCCTCTCGCGCCGCAAGATCGCCTGAGCGACGACGTCGACGTTCAGGCGGCGCGGCGCGCCCGCGGCGCAGCGACGGCGTGCGCCAGTTCCCCCAGCCGCTTCAGGCCTGCGGCCAGCGTCGGCGACCAGGGCAGGCCGCAGTTGATGCGCACGAAGCCGTCGCAGCGCGCGCTGTTGGAGAACAGCGTGCCCGGGGCGATCAGGATGTGTTCTTCCAGCGCCGCATCGAACAGCGCCTGCGCCTGCGTGCCCGGCGGCAGCTCCACCCACAACTGAAGCCCGCCCGGCGGCAGGTTGATGCGGGTGCCTGCCGGAAAGTGCGCGGCGATGGCGTCGGCGGTGCGCTCACGCTGCAGCCGCAGCGTCTCGCGCAGGCGGCGCAGGTGGCGGTCGTAGGCGCTGGTTGCCATGTACTCGCCCACGGCCCATTGCGACAGTTCCTCGTTCATCCGGGTCTGGGCGAACTTGAGCATCTCCACCCGCGCATGCCAGCGGCCGGCATGGATCCAGCCCAGCCGCAGGCCGGGCGCCAGCACCTTGTGCAGCGAGGCGCAGTGGATCACGCCGCCGTCGGTGTCGAAGGACTGGATGGCGCGCGGGACGGCGTCCATGTCCAGCAGTTCGGTGTAGGTGTCGTCCTCGATCAGCGCGGTGCCGTGCGCGCGGCACAACTGCACCAGCCGCTGCTTGTGGGTGTCGGGCATGACGCTGCCCAGCGGGTTCTGAAGGTGCGGCACCACCGCGACGGCCTTGATGCCTTCGTAGGTGCGCAGGGCGAGCTCCAGCGCGTCCAGCGACAGGCCGGTCTGCGGGCTGGTGGGAATCTCCAGCGCACGCATGCCCAGGCTTTCGAGCGCCTGCAGCAGGCCGTAGAAGGTGGGCGATTCGACGGCCACCGTGTCGCCGGGCTGGGCGACGGCACGCAGCGCCAGGTTGAGCGCCTCGATGCAGCCGTTGGTGGGCAGGACGTCCTCGGGCGCGAGGTGCATGCCGGCGCGCAGCGCCCGCCGCGCCACCGCCTCGCGGAAGGGCGTGCGGGCGCGGGAGGGCGATGCCTGCGTGAGCAACTGCGGCCGCTGACGCAGGCTGCGCATCATGGCCGTGCGCAGGGCCTCGGCTGGGTAGAACTCCGGCGAGGCGCGGGCGGAAGACAGGTCCAGGTGCACCTCGCCCCAGCGACGGCGGGTGACGAAGTCCGAGACCGTCTGGTGGATGCCGACGAACTGCGCCGGATCGGGCGGCCGGTCGGCGGCGGGCTCGTCCATGGGCACCATGGCCAGGCGGCGCGGCTGGCGCACGAAGTAGCCCGAGCGCTCGCGCGCCTCGGCGAAGCCATCGCCTTCGAGGGTGCGGCAGACCTGCAAGGCGGTGGACAGGCTCACGCCGTGCAGCTTCATCAGCTCGCGCAGCGAGGGCAGGCGCTCGCCGGGCTGCAGCGTGCCGGCGCGGATGGCCTGGGTGTAGTGCTGGGCCAGTTGGCGGTAGCGGGGCAGGGGGGACATGGCTGCGATGGTGCGCCGCCCGGGTGGATCGGAACAGATGCAGTTGGGCGGCGAATCGACCATAACAGAGCGTCTCTCGGCGCCGCTGTTGCGGTCGATGTTCGCACGGGGTGTGCCTGTTTTGCAGGCACTGTCAGGCCTACGCTGGAGGCCACTTCAACGTCTTGTCCGAGGAGCTTCCATGACCGCCCGCCCCGCCGCCTTTTCCCCTTCTGCCGACCCGGCCTGCATCGCCCCCGGCGAATGCCTGCTGCTGCCGGTGAGCCGCGGCACCCTGCTCTTCGCCGTGGAAGGCCATGTGCGGGTGGTGGAGCCGCCGCGCTGGGTCGCGGAGCAGATGCTACCCGTGTACCAGCATCTGGACGCTGGCCAAGCCCATCAGGTCGATGCCGAGGGCTGGGTTCAGGTGCTGGCGCTGGACGGTGTGCCTGCCCGGGTCGCCCGGCTCACGCCACCGGCGCCGACCTCCGCGCTGGCGGTCGGCTTGCGGGCGCTCTGGCGGGCGGCCCTGGCGCGGCTGGCGCGCGTCGGCAGGATCAGTGGGCCGACTGCGCTCAGATGAACATCCCGCCCGAGACTTCGACGCGTTGGGCGGTCATCCAGTGATTGCCCGGCCGCAGCAGCGCGGCCACGGCGCCGCCGATGTCGTCGGGCAGGCCCACGCGGCCCTGGGCGGTCTGAGCCGCGATGGCGGCGTTCATCTGCGCGTTGTCGCGCACCACGCCGCCGCCGAAGTCGGTCTCGATGGCGCCGGGAGCGATCACGTTCACGGCGATGCGGCGCGGGCCCAGCTCCTTGGCCAGGTAGCGCGTCAGCACCTCGATGCCGCCCTTCATGGTGGCGTAGGCCGCATAGCCGGGCAGCGAGAAGCGCGCGAGACCGGAGGACACGTTGAGCACATTGCCGCCATCGGCCAGCAGCGGCAGCAGCGCCTGCGTGAGGAAGAAGGGCCCCTTCAGGTGCGTGGCCATCAGTTCGTCGAACTGGGCCTGCGTGGTGGCTTCGAAGCTGGCATGGATGCCCATGCCGGCGTTGTTGAGCAGGATGTCGAACTGCGTACGGCCCCAGGTGGCGGCCAGCGCCTCGCGCACGGCCGCGGCAAAGCCGGCGAAGGTATCGGCGCGCGCGACGTCCAGCGGCAAGGCCACGGCGCGCCGGCCCAGGGCCTGCACCTCGCGCACCACGGCCTCGGCTTCGTCGGCGCGGCTGCGGTAGGTGAGGATCAGGTCGACGCCGTCGCGCGCCAGATGCAGGGCCGCGCTCTTGCCCAGGCCGCGGCTGCCGCCGGTGACGAGGGCGATGCGAGGTGTGTTCGGGGTGGCGGTATCGGTCATGGTCGGTTTCCTTGTGTGGAGCGGTGGATGGGATGACTGGAACTTTAGGTAAACGCAATCCCCAGAAAAAGCCGCGCAAAATGACTTCACTGTCATTTCTGGGTGACCAATGGACCTCGATTCCCTTCGCGTCTATGTGCAGGTGGCCGAGCTCGCCAGCTTCACGCGAGCGGCCGAGCGCCTGGGCCTGACGCGGGCGCGCGTGTCGGCCATCGTGCAGCAGCTGGAGGCTGGCCTCGGTACTCGGCTGCTCCAGCGCACGACCCGCACCGTGCGCGTCACGCCCGACGGCGAGGCCTTCCTGGAGCGGGCGCAGACGCTGCTCGCGGACGCGGAAGACCTGCAGTCGCTGTTCAGCCGCCAGCCTGGGTCACTGCGGGGGCGCATTCGTGCTGACGTGCCGCTGCAACTGGGCGCACGGGTGGTGCTGCCGAACCTGCCTGCCTTCCTGGCCGACCATCCGCTGCTGGAGGTGGACCTGGGCAGCACCGACCGGCGGGTGGACCTGGTGCATGACGGCTTCGACTGCGTGCTGCGCGTCGGCGTGCTGCAGGAGTCGGGCCTAGTGGCGCGGCCCGTCGGGCAGATGGTGCAGGCCAACCTGGCCTCGCCCGCCTACCTGGCGAAACATGGACATCCGCGCCGCCTGGAGGACTTGCACCGCGGTCATCGGCTGGTTCGCTATTCCTCTCGCCTGGCCGGCTGGCCGGCGCTGTGGGAATACGTGGAGAACGGCGAGACGCGCAGCTTCGAGATGCCGGCCGCCATCACGGTGAACAACACGCTGGCCTACGAGGCTGCCTGCCGCGCCGGCCTTGGGCTGATCCAGGCGCCGGTGCTGGGCCACCGCGAGGCCCTGACGCGCGGGGAGCTGGTGGAGGTGTTGCCGGAATGGCGTGCGCCGCCGCTGCCGATCACGCTGCTCTACGCGCACCGGCGGCAGGTGCCGCGTCGGCTCCAGGTCTTCATGGACTGGTTGGCTGGCCTGGTCGGCCAGGCCTTGGCCGAGGACGACGCGGCCCGCAGCCGCTGAGCACTCTGCGCGGCGCGGTCAGTCCACGCCCGGCGCCTCGCGCAGCGCGTCCAGAAAGGTCCGGCGCCACCAGTGCACATCGTGCTCGCGGATGCGCGACAGCAGCTTCTGGTGGCGGGCCCGGCGCTCTTCCAGCGGCATGTGCAGGGCCTGCTGGATGGTCTCGGCCGTGCCGTGGGTGTCGTAGGGGTTGACCAGCAGCGCTTCCTTCAGCTGCTCGGCCGCGCCCGCAAAGCGCGAGAGCACGAGCACCCCCGGATCGGCCGGGTCCTGCGCGGCGATGTACTCCTTGGCCACCAGGTTCATGCCATCGCGCAGCGGCGTGACCAAGCCCACGGCCGCCGCGCGGCACAGGCCCGGAACCCGCTTGCGGGCCACCGTGCGGTGGATGTAGCGCACCGGCATCCAGTCGAGCTCGCCGTAGTCGCCATTGATGGCGCCGCACAGCGACTCCAGCTCGCGGCGGATGTCGCCATAGGCATCCACGTCCTCGCGCGTGGGCGAGGCGATCTGGATCAGCGTCGCACTGCGGTGGTTTTCCGGATAGCGCGCCAGCAGCTCACGGAAGGCGCGTGCCCGCTGCGGAATGCCCTTGGAATAGTCGAGCCGGTCGATGCCCAGCAGCAGGCGGCGCTGCGAATACTCGCGCCGCACCGTCTCGTGCATGTCGCGCGCTTCCTTGGCATGCGTGAGGGCCAGGAACTCGTCCACGTCGATGCCGATGGGAAAGGCGCTGGCCCGCACCGTCTGGCCCCACGCGCGGAACTGGTCGTTGCCCAGGGCCTCGCCATGCGCCTCGTTGCTCACATAGCGCTCGAAGTGCTGCACGTCCTGCTGGGCCTGGAAGCCCACTACGTCATAGGCGAACAGCGAGCGCATCAGCCACTCGTGCTGGGGAATGGCCGCCAGGATGATCTGCGGCGGCAGCGGAATGTGCAGGAAGAAGCCGATCTTCTGCTTGCAGCCCATGGCGCGCAGCTCGGCGGCCAGTGGGATCAGGTGATAGTCGTGCACCCACAGGATGTCGTCTTCCTGCAGCAGGGGCATCAGCTTGCGCGCGAACAGCTGGTTCACGCGGCGATAGCCGCCGATGAAGCCGGCGTCGAAATTGGCCAGGTCCAGGCGGTTGTGGAAGACGGGCCACAGCACCTTGTTGCTGTAGCCGAGGTAGTAGGCGTCGTGGTCCTCGCGGCACAGGTCCAGCGTGGCCAGCGTCACCTTGCCGGCCTGGTGGCGATGCAGCTCACCTTCGCCGGTGGGCCCGTCCTCGACGATGGTGCCGCTCCAGCCGAACCACAGGCCACCCGTCTGCTGCAGCGATTCGCCCAGCGCCACCGCAAGGCCGCCTGCGGCCACCTTGCGCGGATCGGCCACGCGGTTGGAAATCACGACCAGTCTTGCCATGTCTCTTTGCTTCTCCTCGTCGGTTGTGTGGCCCCTCAACGAGGCGTCTTCCCAGCATCGGCCAGCGCGTCGGCCGCGTGCTTCAGCCATTCGTACACGGCGGCCGGACCGTCGACCCGCGCCGCGGCGCGCGTACTGCCCGGTCCTACCTTGATCCCAAGCCCGCCGAAGGCCTGGGCCACGGCGAAGCCGCTTTCGTCGGTGGTGTCGTCGCCGAAGAAGAAGGGCTTGCGGTCGAGGAAGGGTGCTTCCTTCAGGTAGGCCGTGATGGCGGTGCCCTTGTTGGTGCCCGCCGGCTTGATCTCGACCACGCACTTGCCGTGCAGCAGTTCGAACTCTGGGCGGTCACCGACGGTCTCCGCCATGGTGTCCAGGCAGAGCTGCTCCAGTTCCGGCGCGAGCCGGTAGTGCAGCGCGACGGCGGCCTGCTTGCGCTCGACCAGCAGGCCGGTGTGCCGGTTGGCCAGCGCGTTGGCCGCGGCGATCACCTCGGACAGGTCGGTCGGCGCGCGCTCCATCAGTTGCCCTTCGGCATCGCGCCGGTGTGCACCGTGCTCGCCAGCGGTAGGCAGACGCAGGGGCGCGAGAAAGCGGTCGAGCACATCCACGGGTCGCCCGGAGACGATCGCCACGGCGCCCTCGAGCGCATCGTGCAGCTGCGCCAGCAGCGGCACCAGACCGTCCGGCACCTTCACCGCCTCGGGCGTCTCCGCGATGCCGACCAGCGTGCCGTCGAAGTCCAGGAACAGGGCGGCGTCGCGCCCTGGCAGGAAAGGCATTTGCATCGTAACGACCTTAGCAGCCGCGGGGCGGGGGCTGCGTCGGCCAATGCCTTTTATCGCCGAAGTCCAAGCCAGCGCTTGTTGGTCGCTTCGATCAGTTCGGAACGTTCAGATGTGCAGCGACTGCCGCCTCGCGCGCCGCCTGGATCGCCTGCCCGATCTGGGGCCCCTTGGCGCCGCGGGCCTGGGCTTCCCGGGCGATGGGCTCGGTGGCGACGGCCTGCACGGCAGCGAGGACGGCTAGCAGTCGTTCGCGTTGCGGGTAGGGCCGCTCTTCGAAGCCCAGGCGACCGCGGGCGTCGCATTCGCAGGCGAGGAGTGCATCCGCGAAGCGCTCCGGCCGACGCAGGGCGTCGCAGCGCTCCAGCAGGCGCAGCAGGGCGGCGGGGCCCAGCTCGCCGCTGCGGTGGATGTTGCCGTGCTCGCGTGCCATCACGTCGGCCAGTTCGCGTACCTCGGTGGGCACGCGCCAGCGCTCGCACAGGCCAGCCAGCAGGCGCGCGCTGCGCTGTTCGTGGCCGATGTGGCGCGGCAGCACGTCGGCGGGCGTGGTGCCCTTGCTGAGGTCGTGCGTGAGGCAGGCGAAGCGCACGGGCAGTGGGGCCTGCAGGCGGGCGCTCATGTCCAGCACCATCATCAGGTGCACGCCGGTGTCGACTTCCGGGTGGTGCTCGGCGCGCTGGGGCACGCCCCACAGGCGGTCCACTTCCGGCAACAGCACGCGCAGGGCGCCACAGGCGCGCATCACCTCGAACATGCGCGAAGGCTTGGGCTCCATCAGCCCCCGGGCCAGTTCCTGCCACACGCGTTCGGGCACCAGGGCGTCGACTTCGCCGGCGTCCACCATGCCGCGCATCAGCGCCAGGGTTTCGGGCGCCACGCTGAAGTCGTGCAGCTTGGCGGCGAAGCGCGCCAGGCGCAGGATTCGCACTGGGTCTTCACGGAAGGCCTCGGTCACATGGCGCAGCACCTTCTGCTGCAGGTCGCGCTGACCGTGGAAGGGATCGACGAGGGCGTCGGTGCGCAGTGGCTCGAAGTCGGCCAATTCGGCAGGCAGGGCGATGGCGTTGATGGTCAGGTCGCGGCGGGCCAGGTCTTCGTCGAGCGTGACCTCGGGCGCGGCATGGACCACGAAGCCGCGGTAGCCCGGGCCGCTCTTGCGCTCGGTGCGGGCGAGGGCATATTCCTCGCGCGTGTCGGGATGGAGGAAGACCGGGAAGTCGCGGCCCACAGGCAGGTAGCCGGCGTCCAGCATCTGCTGCGGGGTCGCGCCCACCACCACCCAGTCGCGGTCGCTGCCGGGCCGGCCCCGCAGCGCGTCGCGGATGGCGCCGCCGACGAGAAACTTCTGCATCGGGGCAGTGTAGGGGCGGGCGCACCGCTGATCGGTGGCGCTGCCGCCTGCTGCTCTATCGCTCAGCGGCTGAGTGGCTCAGTCGCGCGAGGTACGGTACGGCTCGTCCATCGGCACGAAGTCGTGCTCGGCGAGGGCCTCGTCGATCCAGGTCTTGACGCCCGGCAGCGCGTAGAGGCGGCCGATGTAGGCATCGACGGCCGCGGGCACCGGCAGCCCGTAGGTGCGGATGCGCGTGGCCACCGGTGCGTAGTACGCATCGGCAATGCCGAATTCGCCGAAGAGCATGGGGCCGCCGTGCCGCTGCAGCAGGCCTTCCCACATCTGGCAGATGCGCGCCAGGTCGGCGGCGACGGCCGGCTCTTCGCGCATCAGGCGGGCGCCGATCTGGGGCAGCGAAGCCTCGATGTTCATGCCGCAGTGGTTGCGCAACGCACCGAAGCCGGCATGCATCTCCGCGCAGATGCTGCGGGCATGGGCGCGGGCGGCGGTGTCGGCCGGCCAGAGCTGCTTGTCGGGAAAGCGTTCGGCCAGGTACTCGGCGATGGCCAGCGTGTCCCACACGACGATGGATCCGTCGACCAGCACCGGCACCTTGCCGGTCGGGTTGACGGCACCCACCACGGCCTTGAAGCGCGAGTCGGCCTCGAAGCTGTCGAAGCGCACCATCACCTCCTCGAAGGCGATGCCGGCCTGCTTCATCAGCACCCAGGGGCGCATGGACCAGGACGAGTAGTTCTTGTTGCCGATGTAGAGCTGGAGCGTGGACATGGGAATCTCCGAGGGGATGAGGGATACAGGGCCAGCGGCATGCTAGGGGCGATTCCCGCTCGTATCGATGCAAAAAATGACGGCGATTGATGCGGGCCGTGCGGTGACGCGGCGCCGCCACCGGCAGGACGCATGCGGCGTGCGGGCGTTGCTCAGTGACCGCGGCCGGGGCCTCGGCGCGCTTCGTCGCCGTGGCTGGCTGGCGCCCGCGTCGTCTGGGCGCGATCGCCGCCGCGTGGCGGCCCGGTCATGCGGCTCACCCAGATCACCAGCCGCGGCATGGCCTGCAGCACCGCCAGGCCTAGCAGCGCACTCAGGATGGCCGTCACCTCGCGACCCAGCCCGCAGGCCATGCCGATGGCGGCCGTCATCCAGAGGCCCGCGGCGGTGGTCAGGCCTTCCACCTGCTCCTCGTTGCGGCCGCGCTTGAGGATGGTGCCCGCGCACAGAAAGCCCACGCCGGCGACCAGGCCCTGGATCACGCGGCTCATGTCGCCCGGCTCGATGCCGGCCTGCTGCGGCACCAGCACGAACAGCGCCGATCCGATGGCCACCAGCATGTGCGTGCGCACGCCGGCGGCCTTGCCCTCGTATTCGCGCTCGAAGCCCAGCAGCAGACCCAGCAACGCTGCCAGGAGCAGGCGCACCACGATGCGCACCAGCTGGGCGAGATCGGGCACGTCCGAGAACTCGGTGGCCAGCGTGTCGGCGACGATGTCCATCCAGTCCATGGCGCTCCAGGGCGATCAGCGGATCAGGGCAGGTCCTTGTTCGGCTCGGGCTCGGCCGCGTTGCGCGGGCCCACGCGGCCCAGCCGCTCCTTGATGGACTGCGGGCGGCCATAGATCAGCGCCGCATAGTTGGTGGTGTTGGCGATCACCTTCTTCACGTAGTCGCGCGTCTCGGCAAAAGGGATGTTCTCGGCCCAGATGGCGGCATCGAGCACCGGCCCGTTGCGCCAGTTGCGCGGCCGGCCCGGGCCGGCGTTGTACGCAGCGGCGGCCAGCGGCATGGAGCCGTCGAAGTCGTCCAGCGCCAGCTTGAGGTAGTTGGTGCCGATGGTGATGTTGGTTTCGCGGTCGGTGATCATGTCCGGCGAGTAGGGCAGGCCGATCTTGCGCGCCGTCCAGCGCGCGGTGGCCGGCATCACCTGCATCAGGCCCGAGGCACCCACGCCCGAGCGGGCGTCCATGATGAAGCGACTTTCCTGGCGGATCAGGCCGTAGACATAGGCGGGGTCGAGGCCGATGTCCTGGCTCTTGCGCAGAACCGTGTCGTGGAAGGGCATGGGAAAGCGCTGCACCGCGTCGATGGTGCCCTTGGTGCGTTCGCTGGTATTGATGCAGCGGTCCCACACCTCGCGCTGGCACGCCAGGTCGGCGGCGGCCAGCAGCGCGCGGTCGTCCATGCCGCCGCGGTCGTGCAGGTTGGTGGCGTAGTTCCATTCGCGCACGCCCTCGGGCCGCAAGCCGATGGCGATGGCGTAGAGGCCGCGCTGCAGCGAGGGGTTGTTCTGCGCGGCGGCGCGCTCCTCGGGCGTGAGGGGCGCGGGCGCCGTGGGCACCTGGGCGCGCTGGCCCAGCTCTTCGAGCGCGAGCAGCTCATAGAAGCCGCGCGTGCCGGCGATGGTCTCCAGCAGCGTGCGGGCCTCCTGCTGGCGACGCTCGCCACCCTGGGCGAGCAGGGCGCGGGCGCGCCAGTAGACCCAGGTCGGGTCCTGCTGCGCCTCTTCGCTCATGGCGCGCACGGCGGCGTCGACCTCTTTCCACTCGCCCATGCGCAGCGCGGCGCGCACCTTCCAGCCGAGCATGTCGTCGGTCAGGTCGCTGTTCTTGCTGACATTGGCGAAGTAGACGAAGGCCTGCGGCGAGAGCTTCTGCGCCGCCTGGCGGCCGATGCTGCCCCAGACCCAGTTGCGCTCCTCGGGGCTGAGCATGGGCCCCCACTTGCTGTCGAGCTGCGCGGCCGCGGTGTCGGGATCGGCCACGGCCATGCGCAGCAAGCCGAGGACCACCATTTCCTTACGACCGCGCGAAGCCGCCGAGGCGGCGCCGAGCAGGAACTTGACCGCGCTGGCGTTGACCTGGTCGAAGGTCGGCAGCGCATCGGGTGCGACGAGGTTGATGGCAGCGCGGGCGGCGCCCGGCCGGTTGGCCTCCATGGCGATGCGCGCCTTCTTCCAGGCGTCGGACTTCGGCATGGCGCCCGCGGCGATCAGCCGATCGGCGGCGGTGAGGCAGCCGTCGTCCAGGTCGCGCTGCGCCAGCCAGTTGCGGCGCACCTGCTCGACCTGCGCCGTGGTGGCGCGGCCGCTGCGCAGCGCATCGACCAGCACGGCATAGCACTGCACCTCGCGGTCGTCGTTCATGCGGAAGGCGGCATGGGCGGCGGCGAACTCGTCCCAGGCGCGGCGCTGGCCCTGCAGGAGCAGCCAGTCGTTGCGCAGGCGGTCTTCCTGGTAGGTGCCGGGGTAGCGGGCGAAGAAGGCGTTGACCTCGTCGCTGCTGGCTTCACCGAGCCGCGCCTTGAGCTCCCAGTAGGCGGCCCAGGGTTCGAGCGCATGGCCGCGGGCCTGCGGCAGCAGGGCCGTGAGCCGGGCCTTGTCGCCACGCTGGAAGGCCTGCTTCATCTGCAGCAGCACGTCGTCGTTGCGGTTGGCCTGGGCGCAGGCCGGCGGTGCGAGGGTGGCGGCCACCAGGGCCAGGGCGGCGAGCCAGCCGCGGCGGGGTGACAAAATGCCTTGAAACTGCATCGAAGGATTATGGACAAAGCACACGGTGAAGAACGCGCGGGCACGGCGGCCTTTCTCAAGTCCCAGGTCCGCGCGGCGCTCATCGAGCAACGCCTGGCGATGCCCGACCGCCTACAGCGCGCCGACCTGCTGCAGCGTGTGATGCGCTTCTGGCTGGTGGGCCGGCCCGACACGGTGATCGGCGCCTACTGGCCCATCAAGGGCGAGTTCGACCCCCTGCCGGCACTGCACCGCTGGAAGGAGGACGGCGAGCTGATGGAAGAGCCTCAGCGCCGCCGCATCGGCCTGCCGGTGGTGGACCGCGAGACCAAGACGCTCACTTTCCACGTCTGGTACCCCGGCTGCCCGATGGAGAACGATGCCTACGACATCCCCAAGCCCAAGGACACCGAGCTGATCGTGCCTACGCTGCTGTTCGTGCCCTGCCTGGGCTACAGCGCCGGCGGTTACCGGCTGGGTTACGGTGGCGGCTTCTACGACCGCACGCTGGCGGCGCTGGAGCCCCGACCCTTCACCGTCGGGCTGGGCTTTGCCAACGGTTTCGTCGACGACTTCGAGCCCGAAGCCCACGACGTGCCGCTGGACGCCATCCTCAACGACAACGGCGTGGTCTGGCCCGTCGGCTGACCGGCGCCTCGGGGTGCCTCAGGGGTACCGATTTCGCTGGATGGGCGATTGCGCCGACACGCTGCGGCGCCGGTGTTCAGTCCAACTCCGTGAGCGTGTCCGGGTCCGGCCCGTCGCCGATGGTCTTGCGCGTGACCGCGGCCTGTTCGCGCAGCCATTCGCAAAAGGCGCGGATTTCCGGACGCGCCGTACTGCGCGGCGCCACCAGCAGCCAGTAGGCCATCGGCGAATCCATGCGCTGGCGCGGCAGCACCTCCACCAGGTCGCCGCTGGCCAGGCTCTCGGCGATGAGCGGGCTGCGCGCCAGCACCACGCCCTGGCCCGACAGCGCAGCCTGCACCATCTGGTAGGCATAGTTGAAGTACAGCCAGCGCCGCGGCTGCGAGCGGGCCAGGCCATTGGTCTCGAACCAGCGCCGCCAGGTCAGCCATTCGAGGTGCGTGCGATGCGCGTCCCCGGCCTCGATCAGCGTGAAGCGGGTGATGTCCGCCGGCTCGCGGATGGCCGGATTGCTCTTGATGAGCCAGGGGCTGGCCACCGGCATCAGCGTCTCGCCGAAGAGGCGCACCGCGCCCACGGGCATGGCCTCGGCCGGGCCGTAGCGCAGCGCCATGTCGATGTCCACCAGGTCCAGGTCCACCGCCACGTCGCTGGCATCGATGCGGATGTCGATGTCCGGATGCTCCTGCTGGAAGGCCTCCAGCCGCGGGATCAGCCACATCGACGCGAAGGAGGCGAAGGTGGTCAGCGCCACGCTCTTGCGGCCGGCGCTCTGGCGGATCTGCCGCACGGCGCCGTCGATGCGCGGCAGCGCCTGTTGCGTGGCCAGCAGCAGCTGTGCGCCGGCGCTGGTCAGCTCCACCGCCCGGGTGTGGCGCAGGAAGAGCGGCACGCCCACCTCTTCTTCGAGCGACTGGATCTGGCGGCTGACCGCGGACTGGGTCAGCGCCATTTCCTCCGCCGCGGCGCGGAAGTTCAGGTGCCGGGCCACAGCCTCGAAGGCGCGCAGGTAGCCGGCGCCGATGGGCCGGGTGCGCAGGTGGGTCTGGGAGTGCTGCATGAGCTGGACGGACAGGTGGGGCGGGCGGCGATTGATGCGTCGCCGGCATCAGTAGCCTAGCGCGTTTTCATTGGACCGGCCGCGCCTTGCTGCAGATGATCGGTTCCCGAAGCAGACGTGGCGCAATGGGCGACACGCTGCTCGACGAGGAGAAACCGCCATGACCGCCGCCACCCTGAGCACCACGACCCGCGAAGCCCTGATCGCCGCCCCTGCCGCCGCGATTCCGCCGGCCGTGCGACGCGGCGCCTGGCAGCTCAAGGCGGGGCAGGCGATCAGCCTGCGGGCGCAGAGCCGCAGCGTGCTGCGGATGCGGCAGGGCCGGGTGTGGGTCACCCGCGACGCCACGGCCCAGTGGGGCAGCGAAGACCTGGTCGTCGGCCCCGGCGAGTCGCTGGTGGTCGAGGCCGGCCAGCGCATCGTGATGGAGCCGTGGGACGGCTTCGGCGCGACCTACACCTGGGATCAGGGCTAAGCCCCAGGCTGCGCGCTTCGCGCTTCGCCTACCCCCTTTCGGGGGGGCACATCCTGCGGCCCGGCGGAGCCGGTTCCGCGGATGTTCCCGCTAGGCCTGCTCCGCGGCCTTCTTAGGTCAGGCTTGGATGTCAAAGCCGGCGCGCATGCGCAGGAACTGCTCCACCGCCGGGAGGCCCGAGAGCGTCATCAATGCAGCCAGCGCATCGAAGTCGTCGGTCTGCGCGTAGCCCATGTCGAAGCGGTGGTAGCGCCGCTGGTCGAGCAGGCCTTCGTGGAGGATGCGCACGTCCTCGTGCCGCATGTCTTCGACGATGCGGCCCATCAGCGGTTCGAGCGCGATGCGCGGCCCTTCCAGGTGCTGGAAGAAGCGCAGGCCGTCGAACACCAGCAGTCCGCTCACGCCGGCCTGCGCGTTGTGCGGGCGGGCCTTGGACAGGATCTGTCCCACCACACCGGGGGAGGTCTGCGGATCGAGTTGGCTGGTGTAGAAGAACTCGTAGAGGCTGTGGGGGTCAGCAGGCATCGCCATCCACTTTAGGGCGCCGGCCGACGCCAGGCGGCGTTGGAGGAATGTCAAAAGACACAGGGCGAATGTCTATATTGGGGTACCTCCAACCCTTGCATCTGCCCGATGTCGGTGTCCCATTCGGCCTGTGGCCATCCGTGCAGCAAATGTCGCCTGCGCAGCCTTCCCGCCTTTCTTGCCCTCTCCGAACCCGAACGCCGAGCCGTCGCCGAATGGCGCACCGGCAGCCGGCGTGTGGCCGCAGGGGAACGCATCATCGGCGAGCATGTGCGCAGCGATCAGCTCTACACGCTCTATTCGGGCTGGGCCTTCCGCTACAAGACGCTCAGCGATGGGCGGCGGCAGATCCTGAACTTCCTGCTGCCCGGCGATCTGCTCGGCCTGCAGGACGAGTTTGCCGATGGCCGTACCCACGGTGTGGAGGCCGCATCCGACGTGGTGCTGTGCACCTTCCCCCGTGACCGGCTGTGGGACTTCTTCCTGCAGCACCCCAAGCTCGGCTACGACATCACCTGGCTGGCCGCACGCGAGGAGAAGATGGTGGACGACAACCTCGTCACCACCGGCCGCCGCACGGCGGCCGAGCGGGTCGCGATGCTGCTGATGCATCTTTACCGCCGTGCCCAGCACCTGGGGATGACGGAGGGTGGCAAGGTGGAGTTCCCGTTCCAGCAGCAGCACATCGCCGATGCGCTCGGCCTGTCGCTGGTGCACACCAACAAGACGCTGCGCAAGCTGCAACGCCTGGGCCTGCACCGGCTGGAAGGCGGCTGGCTGGAGATCCTGGAGCCCCACGCGCTGGAAGCGCTGGGCGACTACTTCGAGCGCCCCATGCGGCCGGTCCCGCTGCTTTAAAGCTCACCCCGTTTGGACTTCCTCACTGCGTGTGGAAGTCCCATCCCCCTCAAGGGGCGCACCCGGCGGCCGGGCGAAGCCCGCTCCGCGGGTGCGCTGGCGTGGCCTGCTCCGCGGCCCTTTGATCGGTGTGGCGGCGCCAGTTTCATGCCGTGTGGGCGGCGCGTCTCTGCCCTGGAAAGCTGACACGCCGCGCGGCGCTGCGGCCGCCTCAAGGTGCGGTGAGTGCGATCAGGTCCTGTCGATAACCCTCGATGCGCTGCGCCGCCCGCTCGCGTTGCGCGGGGCTCATCGCCGCATGCAACTGGGCCGTGTTGCGGCAGCCCTCCTGCGTCAGCGCGTCCTGCTGGGTGCGCCATTCGCCAGGTGGCGGCTCGAAGACGCGCATCACCAGCGCGTGCACACGTTGCTGCGCCTCCGCCGCCGGCAGGCCGGGCTGCTGCTGCAGTCCCCGGAGCAGCGCCATCACATCGGTCTGACGCGCCCGGCGCACGTTGTCCAGCTTCTGGGGGCTGAAGGCCGATTGGCGCACCAGCTGCCGAAGCAGCTCGCGCTGGCGCGCGTCCAGCGGGCCGTAGAAGTCCTCGTAACGGTCCAGGAAGGTGTCGTAACGCTTGTCCTGCACCTCGGCCGGCAGCAGGCGCAGCCATTCGCGGCGGAACTCGCCATTGATGCGGGTGAACTTGCGCTCCAGCACCTGCATCTGTGCGGGTGACAGGCTCTGTGCGAGCGTGGTCGCCTCGGGCTCGGCCCGCACGGCCAGGGCCAGCAGGCGTGCTTGCACCGCCTCCGACAGCGCGCAGACCTGCGCCGCCGAGATGTCGCCCCGCGCCAGGTCGCGGGCCTGGCCGGCCAGGGCGACGAAGCGGGGCAGTTCCTCGCGGCGATGCCACTCCTGCAGCCCGGCCAGGGCCGCCTTCACCTGCAGGCTTTGGGCGCCATCGAAGTCCAGGTAGCCGTCCAGCCACCAGTAGCTGATCTCGGGCAGGTTGTTGTAGGCCAGGCGCACCGCGCTGCAGCCGCCGAGCACGAAGGCCAGCAGCAGCGCGCCGATAATCCGCGCCACTTTTCGCAGCCCGCTGCCGCCGCCTCGCGGCCCCTCGCGCGGACCGCTTTCCGCCTCTTCGCACGCTGCCGACGCAGCACCGACCATGACCATTGCACCCACCACGTCCAGCCTTTCCTCGATCGCCGTCGATGTCGTCGTCATGGCCGCCGGCAAGGGCACGCGCATGAAGAGTCGCCTGCCCAAAGTGTTGCATCGATTGGCCGGCCGGCCGCTGCTTGCCCATGTGCTGCGTACGGCCGCCCGCCTGGGGGCGCGGCGCGTGGTGGTGGTCACCGGCCATGGCGCGGAGGAGGTCGAGGCCGCCATCCCGGCCTGGCAGGTGGGCACCGATGTGCGCTGCGTGCGCCAGTCGCCGCAGCTGGGCACCGGCCACGCCGTGCAGCAGGCGGTGCCGGCGCTGGCCGGCGATGGCGTGGTGCTGGTGCTCTCGGGCGACGTGCCGCTGATCGCCGAGGACACGCTGCGCGCCCTGGTCGAGGCCAGCGGCGGCGAGCGTCTCGCGCTGCTCACCATCGACCTTCCCGACCCCACCGGCTACGGCCGGGTGCTGCGCGATGCGGCCGGCGGCGTCCAGGCCATCGTCGAGCACAAGGACGCGACGGAGGCCCAGCGCCAGGTGCGCGAGATCTATTCGGGCGCGATGGCCGCACCGGCCCGCGCGCTGGCGGGTTGGCTGGCGCGGCTGTCCAACGACAACGCCCAGGGCGAGTACTACCTGACCGACGTGGTGGGCATGGCGGTGGCGCAGGGCCTGCCCGTGGTGGCGCAGAAGACCACCGACGCGCTGCAGGTGGCCGGCATCAACAGCCCGTCGCAACTGGCCGCGCTGGAGCGCGACTGGCAGCGGCGCCAGGCCGAGCGCCTGATGGACGCGGGTGTGCGCCTGGCCGACCCGGCGCGCTTCGACCTGCGCGGCGAGCTGGAATGCGGCGCCGACGTCGAGATCGACATCAACTGCATCTTCGAAGGGCGCGTGAGCCTGGGCGAGGGCGTGCGCATCGGCGCGCATTGCGTGATCTCGGATGCGTGCATCGAGGCCGGCGCGGTGATCCATCCCTACACCCACATCGCCGGCGAAGCGGCCGGTGTGGTGGTGGGCGTGGGTGCGCTGATCGGCCCCTATGCCCGTCTGCGGCCCGGCGCGCAACTGGGCCGCGAGGTGCACATCGGCAACTTCGTCGAGGTGAAGAACTCGACCCTGGCCGATGGCGCCAAGGCCAACCACCTGGCCTACCTGGGCGACGCCACCGTCGGCGAGCGCGTCAACTACGGCGCGGGCAGCATCACGGCCAACTACGACGGCGCCAACAAGCATCGCACCGTGATCGGCGACGACGTGCACGTGGGCAGCAACTGCGTGCTGATCGCGCCGGTGACCCTGGGCGCGGGCGGCACCATCGGCGGTGGATCGACGGTCAGCAAGAGCACCGAACCCGGCGCGCTCACTGTGGCGCGCGCGCGGCAGGTGAGCTTTGCGGACTGGAAGCGGCCGGTGAAGGGCGCGAAGAAGAAGTGAGCCTGTCGAAGCGCCGGGGGCCATTGACAAGCCCAGCGCTCAATCCGCCAGCGGCACCCGTGGCTCGAACTTGGCCCGGCGCACGCTGAAGAAGGCCTTCACGTTGCGCACGTTCGCGTCGCTGGTGAACAGCCGCTGCGCCAGCGCCTGGTAGGCGGGCATGTCGCGCACGGTGACGATGAGCACGAAGTCCGGCCCGGGCGAGACGCGGTAGCACTGCTGCACCGCCCCGTCGGGGGCGACGCGCGCCTCGAAGGCGGTGAGCGATTGCTCATCCTGCCGGTCCAGCGAGATCTCCACGATGGCGGTGAGCGTGGCGCCCAGGCGGTCTACGTCCAGTAACGCCACCTCGCGCGCGATCAGGCCCGACTGGCGCAGGCGCTGCACGCGCCGCAGGCAGGTGGGCGGGGACAGGTGCAAGTCCGCCGCCAGTTGCTGGTTGGTTCGAGACGCATCGCGCTGCAGGGCGTCGAGCAGGCGGCGGTCGATAGCGTCGAGGTTTAATGATTCCATAATCGGCCATAAGATGGCTATTTATTCCGGCATCTGGGTAAGATGAAATTAATCACCAAATAGATGAAAAAATAGAAAGCAACGTTCATTCTGCCTGACCTAGCATCGCCCACCTCGGCAGCCTGCTCGCTGCTTCCATCTACCTGGAGACCTTCCCATGTGCGGCATCGTCGGCGCAGCCTCCCATCGCGACATCGTTCCCCTTCTGGTGCAGGGCCTGCAGCGGCTGGAATACCGCGGCTATGACTCCTGCGGCGTGGCCGTGCATGCCGGCGGCGGCCTGGGCCGGGCCCGCACCACCTCGCGCGTGGCCGACCTGCTCACGCAGGTGAGCACCGAGCACATCCAGGGCCAGACCGGCATCGCCCACACGCGCTGGGCCACGCACGGCGCGCCCGCGGTGCACAACGCCCATCCCCATTTCAGCCACGGTGTGGGCGAACTGCCCAGCAGCCAGCGCCCGCCGCGGATCGCGCTGGTGCACAACGGCATCATCGAGAACCACGAGAGCCTGCGTACCCAACTGCAGGCCCGCGGCTACGTCTTCGCCAGCCAGACCGACACCGAGGTCATCGCCCACCTGATCGACAGCGCCTACGACGGCGACCTCTTCGAGGCGGTGAAGACGGCGGTGGCCCAACTGCACGGCGCCTATGCCATCGCCGTCATCTGCCGCGACGAGCCACACCGCGTGGTGGGCGCACGCGCCGGCTCGCCGCTGGTGCTGGGCGTGGGCCAGGGTGAGAACTTCCTGGCCAGCGACGCCATGGCCCTGGCCGGCGTGACCGACCAGATCGTCTACCTGGAAGAGGGTGACCTCGTCGACCTGCAGCCCGGCAAGTACTGGATCGCCGACCGCCAGCACAAGCGGGTGGAGCGCCGCGTGCGCACCGTGCATGCCCACAGCGGTGCGGCCGAGCTGGGGCCCTACCGCCATTACATGCAGAAGGAGATCTTCGAGCAGCCGCGCGCCATCGCCGACACGCTGGAAGGCGTGGAAGGGATCGTGCCCGAGCTCTTCGACGGTGCGGAGGTCGATGGCCAGCCGGGCGCCAGCGCCTACCGCGTGTTCCAGGAGATCGACCAGGTGCTGATCCTGGCCTGCGGCACCAGCTACTACAGCGGCTGCACCGCCAAGTACTGGCTGGAAGGCATCGCCGGCGTGCCGACGCAGGTGGAGATCGCCAGCGAATACCGTTACCGCGATTCGGTGCCCAACCCGCGCACGCTGGTGGTCACCATCAGCCAGTCGGGCGAGACGGCCGACACGCTGGCGGCCCTGCGCCACGCGCGCAGCCTGGGCATGGAACAGACGCTGACCATCTGCAATGTGGCCACCAGCGCCATGGTGCGCGAATGCAAGCTGGCCTACATCACGCGGGCCGGCGTGGAGATCGGCGTGGCCTCGACCAAGGCCTTCACCACCCAACTGGCCGGGCTCTTCCTGCTGACGCTGGCGCTGGCCCAGTCCAAGGGCCGGCTGAGCGAGGAGGACGAGGCACGCTACCTCAAGGAGATGCGCCACCTGCCCGTCGCGCTGCAGTCGGTGCTGGCGCTGGAGCCGCAGGTGGTGGCCTGGGCCGAGGACTTCGCGCGCAAGGAGAACGCGCTCTTCCTGGGCCGCGGCCTGCACTATCCGATCGCGCTGGAGGGCGCGCTCAAGCTCAAGGAGGTGACCTACATCCACGCCGAGGCCTATGCCGCCGGCGAACTCAAGCATGGGCCGCTGGCGCTGGTGACGAGCGAGATGCCCGTGGTGGCCGTGGCGCCCAACGACGCGCTGCTGGACAAGCTCAAGAGCAACCTGCAGGAAGTGCGCGCCCGCGGCGGCGTGCTCTACGTGCTGGCCGACGGCGACACGCACATCGAGAACAGCGAAGGCCTGCATGTGATCCGCATGCCCGAGCACTACGGCCGCCTGTCGCCGCTGCTGCATGTGGTGCCACTGCAGCTGCTGGCGTATCACACGGCCTGCGCGCGCGGCACGGATGTGGACAAGCCGCGGAATCTGGCGAAGAGCGTGACGGTGGAGTAGGGGGCTCTGCCGCTTAATTGCGGGCTTGCCCGGTCATTCTGATTGATGGCGAAGTGCCGAGAGATCGCGATCTGGCCCCGCAATAATCAACGGATTTTGGCCATGAGCGGACAGCCGCCAACGGTTGCTCTAGCACCAGGTGAGGCTCACCCTCGCGGCCAAAGGTGAAGCGCCCGAGAAAGCAGGTCGCGACCGCGCCGCTCAATCGCTGCTTCGTCCCAAGTTTCGGCGCTCCGGAGTTGAAGGTTGATCGGCAGCAAGCTGTTCGCCTCGATGGCTGCCCGCTTGGTTGCCCAATCGCCATTCGAGATCGAGCTGTTTAGACCGCCCGTGATTAGTGTGAGGTTGCCAAATGTCTGGACGATGGCGCTGCGAGCGCGCGTTGCCAACGCTGTTGGGTCATCTGCCGGAGCTGACCAAGGGTTCTCGAGGCCCTTGCTTCCATCCGACAGCCGCCAATGGGTGATCCAGCCTTGCGGCATCAGGTGCTCCACGGTCAGCTGCCCACTTACTTTGACCTGTTCGGTCTTGGAGGTGCGATAGGTATCGCTGAGCTTGCTGAGGATGTAGACGATCCTGGCGTTGTTGAGCGCCGAATACGCATGCCCCGTCATCCAGGCATCCGAGAACTTCTCGTCGCTCGGCCATGCATCAGTGGCGCCTTGCAGACTTGCCAGGTGAGAGCGGACAACCGCAGCAGTTGCCCCATCTCGATGAATCGCACGCGTGAGGCTCATGAAAACACGGTTGTACGCTTTGGTGTCCGACACGCAAACCGTCCGGCGTAAGAGATAGCTCTCGAGCACGCGTGCCGTCTCGCGCATCTCGTCGTCGCTAGCCTGAAGATCAAGCATCGCGAGGAGCGGCGGGAAGACGGTACTCACATCGAACGTCTCCAAAAAATGAGCGAGCGGGCCGAGCGCATCGGCGTCACTACGAACGACAAGACGCCTGTAGTCCTTGCCTTGCTTCGCCAACGCCGCAAGTTCTGCCTCGACCGTCTTATAGGGAGCGGTGCGCTCGACCCAATACTTGTATTCGACGAACAAATGCTTGATCGGGATGTCTCTGGCCTGCTTGCCGGCAAGAAAGTGCTGAATGAACAGGTCACTGCGTGGCCGCACTAGGCGTCCCTGTACGACCTCCTGGCGCCAGAAGGGCTCGTCGAACGCCGCCCAATACTTCCTGTACAGAGTCTCCTGCTCTTCGTTCTGCCGAGCGGCTCGCAGGAAGATGAAGTTCCGAAGGAGGTCAGCAGGTAGCAGCGGCTCTCCGCGTGCGTTGAGAGTCTCGAATATGACCTGAGCGTCGTCGTCTCGGTCAAGATCGATGGCCACCACCTTCAGCGCCGTCTTCAAGGCTTCAAAGCACTCCTCAAGACGATCTGCCAGCGGCTTTTCGGCCGCTACTGGTGGCTCGGTCGGGGTTCCCTTGAAGAATTCAGCAAGACTGTCATAGAAAAACAAGTAGGCCTCCACCATCCTAGGACGGGGTTCGAACTTCCGCGAATACTTGCGTCTCGTTAGAGGGTGAAGCTTCTCGAGTGCATCTCGTGACCCTGCGTCAACGACGTCAATGAACTGCTGTCTGTCGCTAAGCGTTGGCCAGACCTTGTACTTCTCCACCTTGGGCTCGGTCATTCGGCCAGTGTTTACTGTGTACTTCTCACACTCGTCGGCGAAGTCGACCAGCCCTTCACCTCGACAGAAGTCGCGAAAGGCTACAAGGAAGATCTGAAGAGTCGTAAGACGCTGCTGACCGTCAATTACGCTGCGCCGCTCGACGCGGCCTGTCTGCGTTTGTCGTTGATCGAGCACCATCGCGCCGAGAAAGTGAACTGGCGCGTCTGTACGACCTTCGATGAACTCCACGAACTTGCGAGAGATGTCCTCCCAAAGTGGAGCCCACTGATGCTCTTGCTTCCAGACGTACTGCCGCTGGAACATCGGCACCTCAAGTCGCATCTTCTTTTCAAAGATGTCCAGCAGCGCAATTGCATTCGCGTCCATCGCGTCCCTCCTGCTTGAACGTGAAGAGCATGTAGCTTAACGGTCGCTCTCCGGCGGAGCGAGGCTCTCCGGAAGGTACTGTGCGTACTTCCGATGCAGGAGCGCTACGCCTTGGTCCTTTGTCGCCGTGTAGTCAAGCTTCGTGCGGAACAGCTCGAGTCGAGCACGAGATGCGTTGAGCACCTCACCCCAGGTTGCGAGGCCGACCCTAATGTTCTTCTCATGGTGGAAGAATCCGTACGGCTTGCCATCCTGGCTAATCGTTCGACGTGCGTCTGGCGTCATCTCGTTCGAAACGGCGAGGAACGTCCAGCGAGTGTTCTGAGTGTCGAACCGCTCGTCGCTTGCCACTGCCATCGCGTAGCCGAGGATCTGTCGCTGGACGTCAAGGTCGATCTTCTGAGATGGACGCTTGAGTTCAACGACCAGAAACTCACGCTGTGTCTGCGCGTATGCCGGAATCTCCCTGGCAAGCATCAGATCAATAACGGCTTGCGTGCCGTCGTCGCGGAGCACTGCCTTCTGCTTGCTTTTCTTCCTGCTCAACTCAGGCCGCAGTGTTGAGAGATGCTTGTGCAGGACCGTGTTCAGATTCTCGTCGCTACTTGTGAGGAGGTACTCCTCACCGAATATCCAGGTCTCGTTGTCGAGCATGCGATGCAGTTGCGATCGCTCGCGAAGATCACGCTTGGTCTCTTCGCGGAAAAGCAACTCTTGCAGGCCAGCAAGAAAATGAAGTCGGTCCGCAACGAGCTTGCTGGCCTCGATGATGGATGACAAGGTCGTGTACTGCAGTAAGTCCGCGAGTTCGTTCTGTCGCTCTTTCGGCAGTTCGAGGACTTCCGAAAGAATGCGCTTCAGAGATTCGGGGTTTTCATCCAGTGCTGTCTTGAGCATGCGCAGGGTGAACTGCCGGTCCTTGACCGGGCCCTCCCGGAAGGAGTCGAGGTACTGATGAATGCTCAATGCGCAGATGTCGAAGACCTCACGCCTAGCGGCTTCGAGTGGCCCCGTCGCATCGCCAGCGAACGGGTACACACCCTCCTGCTTCCACTGCTTCACGAGTTCAGAAGCCGATTCGGCCTTTCGGCGACGAAAGTGGGAACGCAGTGATGCTCGAGCATCCTCTACCAGCCGGCGCAGGCCTGGCTCAAGCTCTTCCAACGAGAGAACGTTCTGCTGCTGCAGCTTCGAAACGTAGTCAGAGCGGAGGTATGCGGTGAAGTTGAACTCGCTCCCCGGGCGGATGCCGGCCTCTATCTCGTGGAGGACGAAGCCATCCGAGTCGCACATGCAGATACGGCGCTCTTTTTTCGAAAAGGTCCACTCGACGATGTCCAGTTCACCCGAGACACTCACACCGTTCTCGGTCACGAAGGCCGGCAGAACGTACGTCTCGTGAGCCTTCTGCACCGCCTTGGGATCAAGGCGCTCACCCCGATAGATGATGTCGGTGGCCGGGTAGTTGCGCAGGTACAGCGCAAATACTTCCGCCAATTGGCGAGGCGCTGAACCATCTCGCGACAGCACGCTAAGCGACTCTTGGATACCGGTGATGCGAACCCGCGTGCCTCGGCCTCGGCCATTCGGCGGCGGGGATGGCGAGCCAATCTCGAAATCCTGCAGCCGGTCGCTACTTCCCTTTATGACGTAGTGCTGAGCTTCGTCATTTTCTCCGAGGAACACTGTGTCCCATTCGACGCGATGGCCAAGGGCGAACGCCTTGAAACGGCCCTTGCCGTCACGCCCGTGCATCTTCTTGTGGGCCCGCTGCGTGAGGCGCTGCTCACGCTTCCATGAACCACCAAGATTGCCGAACGCACGCTCTGCGTCGCTCAGGCTGATGCCGCTGCCGTTGTCGGCGATCTCGACGGCAACCGGGCTCCCCAGATCGTTGTCCGTGATACCAATGCGGATCCGGTCCGCATCGGCATCCAAAGCGTTCCAAACGAGCTCAGCCAGCGCCGTCACTGGCTTCCCTCGCGCTAGAGATTCAAGGTGGTCGGCTTGCGCCTGAACGTGGATGAACCGGGTGCTCGTCGGCTCGGCAGTGGCGAAATCGCTCATGGCGCTTATCTGAGTGGGGCTGTACAAATATACAAATTCCCAAGTTGCCGTCCAAGACCCTCTTTCGGCCGGCAGCGTTGGTCCGTGGAGCAAGGAGAGGTCCTGCCGGCTCTCACGAGTCTGTTACAGCGCTCGACAGGCCTTATTGCGTGGGCACAAGTAGAAAGGTGATCAGTTGTCGAGCACCATATGCCCCTTGACTTCCGAAATTGGGATTCAGCCGTGGGAGAGAACCGACAGACGTTAATCCCACGGATCAGCTTAACGGCGCCTTTCAGCCGAAGCGTTTTCGGGCCCACGGCCAGGCCCAGACCGCCAGCGCCGCGACCATCCCCACCCACAGCAGCACGATCACCACCGCCCCCACCCGGCTGCGCGGCCGGTCGCGGCGCGCGTCCATCCAGGCCTGTGCCTTGTCGCGCGAATCGGCCAGCACCTGCGGAGGCAGCAGGCGCAGCGTGAGCCAGATCAGGCCGGGCAGCAGGATCACGTCGTCCAGAAAGCCCAGCACCGGAATGAAGTCCGGGATCAGGTCGATGGGGCTGAGCGCGTAGGCCACGACGAAGGCGCCCAGGGCCTTGGCATGCCAGGGCGCCTGTGGATGACGGCGGGCGAACCAGAGGGCGAGTACGTCGCGCTTGAGCTGACGTGCCCAACGGCGCAGGGCGTCAATGAAGGACACGGCATCGAGGCGAAGAGTGGCGGCGGCCGTGACTATAGGCAGAGGCGGGCCGGCTCCCGGCCGCGGTTCGCCATCGGAGCCTCGGAGCGCGGCCGCCGCCGCCTTCACCCCATCGGCAGCAGCGACAGGTCGAACACCCGCTCCACCAGCCACACCATGGCCAGCATCGCCGCCAGCACCGATCCACCGCGCAGCACCACGGGCACATAGCCACGCCAGCGCCGCAGGGCCAGCAGCAACAGCATGGCGATGCCCACCACCAGCAGTTGCCCCGCTTCCACGCCCAGGTTGAACTGCAGCAGGGCGCTGGCGAAGGCCCGGGTGGGCAGGTCTAGCTCGGCCAGGGCACCGGCGAAGCCGAAGCCGTGGATCAGCCCGAAGCCGAAGCTGAAGAAGCGCCGACGTGTGCCGAGCAGCGGCCGCAGGTTGTCCAGCGCCGCCAGCAGGATGGTGGCCGCGATGGCCGGTTCGACGATGCGCGGCGACAGGCTCACGATCTTGAGCGCTGCCAGTGCCAGCGTGAGCGAGTGCGCCAGGGTGAACAGCGTGACCCAGCTCACGATGGGCCAGACGGCGTCGCGCCAGCGGCCCACCGGCGTCCAGCCCGCGGCACTGCGGCGCATCACGGCCGGCAGCAGCAGGCACAGCAAAAAGAGCAGGTGGTCGTAGCCGATCAGGATGTGGTGCAGGCCATCGGCAAAGAAACCGTGTCCGCCGCCGGCACCCGCGTCGGCACTGCCTGGCCAGCGAACCGTGACCGCGCCGCCATTCGGATCGAGCGAGCGCACGCTCAAGTCCTGGCCGCCTGCTGCGCCGAGACGCAGCAGTCCGCGATGGGTGGGGTCGACATCGCTGAGCAGCCGGTAGTCCACCGTCAGCGCATCGGTGGCAGCGCAGGTGGCGGTGAAGCGCAGTGCCAGATAGGCACCGTCCACCCGGTCGTCGATGCCTTCCGGCTCGCGCGTCTGCAGGGCGCACTGGCCGTTCTGCAGCGTCAATCTTGCGGCGGCATAGGCGGTGATCTCGGGCAGTCGGGTGCGCACTTCGCCCCATTGCAGGCGCTGGTCGCGGTTCGCGTCCAGGTCGAGCGCGGCATCGAGGTCGCGCAGCGCGATGTCCCAGCGCACGGTCAGCGTCGGCCCGTCGCGGTCGATCAGCAGATAGGCATCGCTGGCCTTGTGCGCGTGGGCGGCGCGCGGCCATGCCACCATTACCAGGGCCAGCATCGGCAGCATGACCATGGCCAGCGCGAGGCGCCAACGGCCGCGATGGGGTCGTTCAGCGCAGCGCATCGATGCGGGCGTCCTTCAGGCCGGTTTCGTCGCGCAGACGCCGCAGCTCGGCCAAGGCCGTGTCGTCCTTGGCCGCCATCGCGGCCCGCGCGAGCAGGAGCAGGTCGATCGGTTCGCGTTGCAGGGCAACGTTCTGGCGGGCGAGCGCCACGGCCTGGCGGGCATCGCCCTGTACGTCCAGGGCGAACAGCGCCTGCTCGCGCGCATGGCCGACGGCGCCTTCGGGGCGCTGCGCCGCCGCATCGAAGCGGCGTGCCAGTTCCTCGCGGGCGGCGCCGTTGCGCTGGCCGTTGCGGGTCTCGGCGATGGCCAGGCGCAGCAACACGGCGTCGCTGCGCGGTTCAGCAGCCAGCAGAGGGGCAACTTCGGCCGCCCGGCCCTGTTGCAGCAGAAAGTCGGCGTACGCGAGTCGAAGGTAGCCGTCCTCGCCCAGCGGCAGCGCTTCGCGGTACGCGGCGTCGGCATCGGCCGGGCGTCCCGCCAGCTCTTCGACTTCCGCCAGCGTGGTCGACAACCATTGGCGCAGGCCGGCTTGTGCCGCGCCGCGCAGCGCGGGCTCCTGCAGCAGGGCACGCAGGCTGGCGCGCGCTTCCTCGTGCCGGCCGCGCAGAGCGGCGTTCTCGGCCAGGCAGGCGATGCCGTAGACGGCGGGGCCGGTGCGGCCGGTGGCCTGGCAGGCCGCGTCGGATTCGGCCAGCCGGCCCCGCACGCGGCGGATGGTGGCCAGCGTCAGCCAGGCCTGGGCGTCACCCGGCCGGCGGGCCAGCGCGGACTTCAACGAGGCCTCGGCACCGTCGAAGTCGTGGATGAACTGCTGCACGGTCGCCCGCATGACCAGCACTTCGGGAGGCGTCTGGTCCGGCGGCACAGTCGCCCAATGCCGCAGTGCGGCCAGGGCCTGTCCCGCGTAACGGGCGTCCCCCTGGGTGCGGGCCAGGCCGAGATAGGCGCTGGCCGCCTCGACGGCGGCTTTCGGATCCGCGGCGCTGACGCCGAGGCTGGCACGCAGTCGGCGCTTAGCCTCGGCCGCGCCGGGCCCGCCCGGCAGTGTCTCGACGACCTGCGCGTCGGAAGTCGGCAGGTGCGGCGCAGCGCCGGCCGAGGCCACTGCGGCGGCAAGCGCCAGGCCCAGGGCCGGCATGCGCCCGCCGCGCAGTGGCTGCACGCTCATTGCGTGGCGGTCGGTTCGGCGGTTTCCGAGGTCGGCGGCGGATCGAAGGCCGCCACGTCCGCCGGCTCGGCCGTGTCCTGCACGCTGCTCACGAGTGCCACCACGTAGGCCACGAACTGGTCATAGGCGCTCGCCTGCGGTGTGGAGGGTGAGGGCGCGGTGGGGGGGGGCGGACTCGTCGTGCCGTTGCCGGGCGGTGTCGCCGGAAAGAACGCGAAGGAGCTGCCGCCGCCACCGCCGCAGCCTGCCAGGGCGGCGGCGGCCAGCAAGGCGCCCGCAAGCCGGAGGGACAGCCGGTTGTCGCTGGTCATGACGCGCCCTTTCACTGGCGCGCCAGGGTCGCGCCCGGCAGCGGTGTGTTGAGGTAGGGGAAGGCGTCCGGGAACTGCGCGGGCGACTGCGCCGCGCCATCGGTCAAGGCCGCGCTGCCCGCCGGTGCGTCGGCGGGCTTGCAGCCCACCTTGAGTGCATCGTTGGCGCCGGTGGCGACGCACAGCGCACCCATGGCCACGCGCAGTTCCGCATCCACCACGTCGTCGCCGGGCCGGCGGCCGTTGGGGAAGCCCGCGTTGTCGCCGCCCAGCACGCCCAGGTTGCTTTGCTGCGCCTTGGGCGTCGCGGCGATGCTGGTGTTGAGCCGCAGCATCTCGGAGGCCTTCACGTTGGCCGGCTTGTTCAGGCCGTCCACGCCGGTGAGGAAGGCGGCGACGAGGTCGGTGCGCGGGAAGTTCGTCGGGGCGGGCGCCGAGAACAGCGTCTGCACCAGCGCCGGCAGCGTGGGGTTGGTCACGTAGTTGGCGAACTGGGCGTCGTCCATGGGCTTGGAGCTGTTGAAGCGGTCCTTGTCCTTCAGGCCGATCACCACCTCGTTGACCAGGGGCATGCCCAGGCGCGAGACCTGCGCCCAGGCGCCGCCCTGGATGGCGGTCGTGCCGTGGCCGCTCTTGGGCGGGCTAGCGATCAGCCGGCCCTGGCGCACGCTGGCGGTGGTCCAGCCGCCGACGATGGGCTGGCTGGCGGTGGTCACGCAGGCGATGGGCAGTTCCACCGCCATCGTCGTCACGTTCTTGGCCGCGAGCGCGTCGGCATTGGCATCGGGCGCGCCCAGCGGGTTGAGGTTGACCAGGTCGAACACCTGGCCCAGCGCCACACTGAACGGGTCCTTGCGCTGGCCCACGAACACGCGGCCGGGCGCGCTGCAGCCGGGGATGTTGACGGTGTAGATGTGCTGGTTGGCGTAGTTGGCATAGCCCGCCCCGGCGCCGAAGGTCTTCTCGCCGATGTTGTCGGTCGGCTTGTCGAACTCGGTGGCGCCGCCGGGGCCGGTCACCGGCTGCACGGTGCCCTTGCGCCGGTCGCCGCGCACCACGCTCAGGGTGTAGGTCTCGCGCAGGTTGCTGGTGGCCTGGTTGGGCCCCGTGATGCCGCCGGCCTGGATCAGCGGGATCGACACCTGTTTGCCGCCCACGGGCAGCTGGATGTCGCGCAGCGTGTTCTTGAAGCGGAACTGAAAGGTCAGGTCCTCCACCGCATCGCCGTTGGTGTCCAGGTGGATCTCGTACAGGGCGTTCGGATCCATGCTGAAGTAGTTGGGCCCCCCGTAGGCGCTCTGGTCGGGCTGGTAGTTGGCGATCAGCGTCAGGTAGTCCTGGCGGCCGGCCTCGTAGCTGCGGAACATGTAGAAATCGGTGGCATCCAGCTTGGGCATGCCCGCGATGGAGGGTGCCTCGCGGTGGCTGGACGCATGCGCGCCCGCAATCAGCAGCGCGCCGGCGGCGGCAATGCCGAGCGCCTTGGCAGGGGTGGACAGTCTCATCGGCGTGACCTCTGTAGGTGGAGTGATGGGCAGTGGGACTCGACCGATTTCGCATCGGCAGATCGGATACGGCACTGCGCATGCACTGGATTCAGAGGAAGGCCGGGCCTCGGGTTTTCACTGAGACACCCCTGGCGCGACACAAAGCAAACGGCCGCCATCGAGGGCGGCCGTTCATGGGGGCAAGGCTTGGAGTGACTGGCGCGTGCGCAACCGCCGGGGCGGTCTGCGTCTGCGGTCGACTGGGCCACATGCGCCGCGGCGTTGCAGCCTGCGGCGCGGGGACGTCAGGCGGCCGGCGGCGTGCGGCTGCGGCCCGGCGACAGCGGACGTTCTGTGCCCGCCGCCGCGGCGGCGCCGACCGCGCGCTCCTCGATCGCATCGAGCCGGTAGCCCATGCGGTAGATCGCCGACAGCAGGTAGCCGTTGTGGGGCCGCAGGTCCAGCTTGTGGCGCAGGCGCGAGACGTGGGTGTCCAGCGAGCGGGACGTCGTCTCGGCGCCCGGGCCCACCACCGTGCCGCACAGGTGCTCGCGCGACAGCAGGCGGCCCAGGTTGCGGAAGAGCAGCAGGGCCAGCTCGAATTCCCGATTGGTCAGGGGCACGATGGTGCCGCGCACCGTCAACTGACGGCGGCGGGGCAGGAAGGTGTACACGCCGAATTCCAGTTCGGCCTCCGTCAGCTGCGGGTAGGTGCGGCGCAGCAGGGCCTGCAAGCGTGCGGCCAGCTCGCCGCTGCGCACCGGTCGGCACAGGTGGTCATCCGCCCCGGCACCCAGGCCTTCGACCATGTCGGCATCGTTGTCGCCGGTGGTGATGAAGATGATCGGCACGGTGCTGGGTAGCCCGTTGCGGATCATGCGGATCAATTCGGCGCCAGTCAGGTCGGGCAGGGTCCAGTCGATCACCAGCAGGTCGAAGCTGTGGTGACGCAGGGTGCGCAGGAGATCCAGGCCGCTGGTGAAGCCGAAGCATTCGTGGCCTTCCTGGGTGATGGTCCGGTGCAGGAAATCCAGCGACGCCGGTTCGTCGTCCACAACTGCAATACGCATATCGCTCTCTCCTGAAAGGGTTTGGAATTCGATTTAGCGGGGAAGCGACGCCATTAGACAGGACATAAAAGGTGCACTGTTAAATTTCGCGCCTATTGTTGAGAAGGCGAAATGACCATTGAAGATGTTTGAATATCATTGATTCAAGAATGTAAATATTTACCGATAACAACATCGTGTCCTATAGGAATAGAAATGTTTATTTGACCGGCCTGGGGGGCAGGCAGCGTCCGCATGTCGTTACGGCGTTACGTGCCGCCAGCCCGTAACGCCCGCTGCGCAAAGCGGCGCCAGCGCTGTGTCGAAGGGGCATGAATCGGAAAAAATGCCTTTTCTGGCAACGACTTGCGATCGCGCAGCGATGAGGGCGGTGAGCCGAGGCCGTGGCGGCATGCATGTTGCCCCACAGGGTCATCTCCGTCGCACAACGAGGCCCTCATGACGCTCCAGACTCCGACTTCCGCTTCTTCTTCCGCCAATTCGGCGCCCTCGGTCGGCGACAAGCCGATGATGCTGGCCCAGGCGACGGCGATACCCGCTGCGCCGGTCGCCACCTCGGCGGCGGCCAGCAGCGCCGCCACGGCGGGCGTGGGCACCTTGTCCAATGCCACGCCGGGTGTCGCAGTCATTCGCGAGGGCGTCCGCATGCCTGTGGACGGCACCCAGGCCCTGCTGCCCGGTGACCGGGTTCTGGTGCCGGACGGCGGCCAGGCGGCCGTCAACTTTCCGGGCGCGGGCGCCAACCAGGCGCCGCTCGTCGGCACCTTCACCGGCGGCACCGATGCCACCATTTCCACCACGGCGCTGCCGGGTGGCCTGCAGCAGGTCGACGTCGATCTGGCTGCCGGCGACCTTGCCGTGGCGCCCGCCGCCGATGCCGAGGGCGCGGCCCTGGCCGTGAAGAAGACGCTGGCCGCCACGGGCGGACTCGGACTGGCCGACTTCGCGCTGGCCGCGCTGGGCGGCGTCGCCTTGGCTGCCGTGGCCGACAGCGGCGGCGACGACAGCAGCGTGCTGCCGTTGCTGGTCCCGCAGCCCGGAGAGGATGGGGATGCCGATGCCGATGCGGATGCGGATGCGGACGCGGATGCGGATGCCGACGCCGACGCCGACGCAGATGCCGACGCAGATGCCGATGCCGATGCCGATGCGGATGCCGACGCCGACGCCGACGCCGACGCAGACGCCCTGCTCGACCCCACCGACAGCCTCGGCGGCACCGTCGTCGGTGGTGTCTCCGACGCCGTGGGACTGGGCGACTCGCTCAGCCCCGTGGTCGGCGTCGTCGACAACGTGACCACCGTGCTGGACAACACCCTCGCACCCCTGGTCGGCTCCGAATTCACCGCCAACGATCCCAACGCCCTCGACCCCGTCGACCAGAGCGTGGACAGCGTCACCGACGGTCTGGGCACCGTACTCACGCCCGTGGT
>NZ_CAJYES010000248.1 GCF_913773995.1 uncultured Pseudacidovorax sp. | reverse complement strand
CGGGCGCACCGCGCAAGCGGCGCCGGCGCCGCAAGCCCCGCAGTGGCGGTGGCGCGGCCGGCGGCGGTGACGCGGGCGGCGCGCCCGACGCGGTGTGAGCGCTGCTGCACAGGGTGTCCGCGCCGTCGTCGAGGCGGACAGTCGCGCCGCGCCCAGTGCGGATCGCGCGCCCGAACTGCCCAAGATGCGCGCCTACGTGGCCCTCGGTGCCAACCTGGGCGACGCCCAGGCGGCCGTCACCGGCGCGCTCGCAGCCCTGGATGGGTTGCCACAGACGCGGTTGGCCGCCCGTTCCAGCCTGTACCGCAGCGCCCCGGTCGATGCCGGCGGCCCGGATTTCATCAACGCCGTCGCCGCCATCGACACGGCCCTGGCGCCGCTCGAACTGCTCGACGAGCTGCAGCGGCTGGAACTCGCCGCCGGCCGCGAGCGCCCCTACCGCAACGCCCCGCGCACGCTCGATCTGGACCTGCTGCTCTACGGCGAAGCGCGCATCGATGAGCCGCGCCTCGTGGTGCCGCATCCGCGCATGCACGAGCGGGCCTTCGTGCTGCTTCCGCTGGAGGAGATCGCCGCCGGACGGGTGACCGCCGCACAGCTGGAGGCCGTGGCCGGCCAGGCCATCCAGCGGCTCTGAAGTGCCGGCGCCGGGCGGCGGGTGATGCCGCCCTTACACTTGCAGGTTGCTCGGGTGTCATCACCCTGTCGCATCTTTCGTGTAAGGACGCCAATTTCATGCTCGGCAAGCTGCTGCCCCGCGAGGGCAATTTCTTCGAGATGTTCAACCAGCATGCCGAGCGCATCGTCGAGGCCGCACGGGCCTTCGAACAGCTGGTTGCCAATTACAACGACGTGCACCTGCGCGAGCAGTACAACCGCGACGTCGACAACGCCGAGCGCGCCGCTGACCGGGTGACGCACGACGTCAACCTGCTGCTGCACAAGACCTTCATCACGCCCATCGACCGCGAGCAGATCCACAAGCTCATCAACACGATGGACGACGTGGCCGACCTGATCCAGGACTGCGCCGAGACCATGGCGCTGTACGACGTTCGGCAGATGACGGACGAGATCTCTCGCCTGACCACGCTGTCCGTCAAGTGCTGCGGCCGACTCAAGGACGCCGTCAAATACCTGGGCAAAATCGCCGATCCGGCGGTGGCCGAGGCCACGCTCAAGACCTGCGAGGAAATCGACCGTATCGAGTCCGACGCCGACCGGGTGATGCGCAGCGCCATGAGCAAGCTCTTCCGCGAAGAGCCCGACGTGCGCGAGGTGATCAAGCTCAAGGCGATCTACGAGCTGCTGGAAACCGTCACCGACAAGTGTGAGGACGTGGCCAACGTGATCGAGGGCATCATCCTCGAGAACTCCTGACCCGCCGGGAGTCGCTTTCATGGCAACGGTGCAGGTCGCCCTCTGGGTGGTGGTGGTGCTGGTCGCGCTGGCCATCGCCTTCGACTTCATGAACGGCTTCCACGACGCGGCGAATTCCATCGCCACCGTCGTGTCCACCGGCGTGCTCAAGCCGGGGCAGGCGGTGCTGTTCGCCGCTTTCTTCAATCTGGTCGCGATCTTCGTCTTCCATCTGAGCGTGGCAGCGACCGTCGGCAAAGGCATTGCCCATGCCAATGTGATCGACGTGCATGTGGTGTTCGGTGCCCTGATCGGGGCCATCAGCTGGAACCTGGTCACCTGGTACTACGGCATCCCCAGCAGTTCTTCGCATGCGCTGATCGGCGGCATCGTGGGCGCGGTGATGGCCAAGACCGGCACTTCGGGCCTGGTGGGGGCCGGCATCTGGAAGACGGTGGCCTTCATCTTCGTGTCGCCGCTGCTGGGCTTTCTGCTGGGTTCGCTGATGATGGTGGCGGTGGCCTGGGCCTTCCGCCGTGCCACGCCCTCCAAGGTGGACCGCTGGTTCCGGCGGCTGCAACTGGTCTCTGCCGGGGCCTACAGCCTGGGCCACGGCGGCAACGATGCGCAGAAGACCATCGGCATCATCTGGATGCTGCTGCTGGCCACCGGCTATGCCTCCGCGGCCGACACCGCGCCGCCAACCTGGGTGGTGGTGGCCTGCTACGCCGCCATCGCCATGGGCACCATGTTCGGCGGCTGGCGCATCGTGCGCACCATGGGCCAGAAGATCACCAAGCTCAAGCCCGTGGGCGGCTTCTGTGCCGAGACGGGCGGGGCGCTCACGTTGTTCTTGGCAACGGCGCTGGGCATTCCGGTGTCGACCACCCACACGATCACGGGCGCCATCGTCGGCGTCGGGGCCACGCAGCGGGCAAGCGCCGTGCGCTGGGGCGTGGCGGGCAACATCGTGTGGGCGTGGATCTTCACCATTCCCGCCGCCGCCTTCGTGGCGGCCATTGCCTACTGGCTGAGCATGCAGCTGTTCTAAGGCGGCGGGTCGCGGGCCGGCCGCTGGCTCATTGCGAGATGCGGCGGCCTTCCTCGATCTGGTGTTCGAAGTAGCGCTGGAAGCTGAAGACGATGCTCGACATCAGCACCGTCGCGCCGATCAGCAGTGCGAGCACGACGGCGCCGATGGTGAACCAGTTGGTGCCACCCGGCGCCGCATCCGGCGCGAGTTGGGGGTTGTGCCTGGCATTCCAGCGCTCCGTCGTCATCAGTCCGTAGATGATGGCCATCAGCGCGCAGCCCGCCATGGTGAAGCCGAGAAACGGGATGAGCACCCAGCTCCAGCCGTCGTCCAGACCGTACATGCGGGCCCGCTCGACGCCGTAGAGGCCCAGCGCCGTCGGAATCGGCAGCAGCCACCCCAGGAGGTCGCCCAGGCCGTGCAGGTAGAAGCGGTGCAGGCCCAGCGGGCCGCCCAGGAAGGCAAGCCAGGCGGCAACGGTCTTGCTGCGGGGAGCGCGCGCGGCAGGGGCGAGTGGGGCGTTTTCCGCGTGTGTGTCGATGGTCATGTCAGGGCCTCATTCGGGCGAGGTGCTGCTGCCTTCGCCGAGCACCTTGTCCATCAGCACCACGTCTCTCCACTCGCCGAACTTCCAGCCGCAGTCCTTGATGACGCCGACATGGGCGAAACCCAGCTTGCGATGGACGCCCACCGAGCCAGCATTGGCCGAATCACCGATCACCGCGATGAGCTTGCGCACGCCGGCCGCCTGCGCAGCCTCGATCAGCGCTCCCAGGAGCTGGGCCCCGAGGCCCATGCCGCGTGCGGCGTCGGCGATGTAGATCGAGTCCTCGGCGGAATAGCGGTAGGCGGGCCGTGGCTTGAACCAGTTGCAATAGGCAAAGCCGAGCACCTCGCCCGCCTCGTTCTCGGCCACCAGATAGGGCAGGCCCTTGCCCAGCACGTCGGCGCGTCGGTTGGTCATGTCGGCCTGGGTCGGGGCGTCGGTCTCGAAGGTACCCGTACCGTGCAGGACATGGTGGGCGTAGATGGCCGTGATGGCCGCCAGGTCTGCGTCGCGGCTGGGTCGGATGGTCAGGTGCATGAAGGCGGGGTGCGGAAGGGCGCTATACTCGCGGGCTTTTCAGCGTGTCGCTGGCCGGGTGGCCATGTCGCGTGTCTCAACGCTGGAGAAGAATTCACCGGCCGATCCCAGGCATTCCCTGAAACCTGCGGCTGGCTCCACCCCAAGGATAAATCATGGTCGTGATTCGACTCTCCCGCGGCGGCTCCAAGGGCCGTCCGTTCTTCAACATCGTCGTCGCCGACAAGCGCACCCGCCGCGACGGCCGCTTCATCGAGCGTCTGGGCTTCTACAACCCCACCGCGCGCGGCGGCGAGGAAAGCATCCGCATCGCCCAGGACCGTCTGGCCTACTGGAAGAGCGTCGGCGCCCAGGCTTCGCCCACCGTCGTGCGCCTGATCAAGCAGGCCGGCAGCGCCGCCCCTGCCGTCACCGAGCAGGCCGCCGCCTGATCGGCGCGCCGTCGCCGATGTTGCCCACGCTCGACGCCGCCGAACTGCCGGCGGACGCCATCGAAGTCGGGCGCATCGTCGATGCGTGGGGCATCAAGG
>NZ_CAJYES010000247.1 GCF_913773995.1 uncultured Pseudacidovorax sp. | reverse complement strand
GGATGAAGGCAACGGACGCGCAACGCCTCTGGCTGGCGGCGCACGCGTCACAGGGTCTGGGTGGGCCGGTCGGACGCCAGGCTGGCACCGAGGATCTCCTCGATGCGAGCCTTGAGCTGGCGCGATTTCTCGTCGCCCGGAAAGCGGATGCCGATGCCCGGCGAACGGTTGCCGCCCGCCTTGGGTGGGGTGATCCACGCCACCTTGCCGGCCACCGGATAGCGCTGCGGATCCTCCGGCAGGCTGAGCAGCACATACACGTCATCGCCCAGCCGGTACTCGCGCGCAGTGGGAATGAAGATGCCGCCCTCGGCGAACAGCGGGATGTAGGCGGCGTACAGCGCGCCCTTCTCCTTGATGGCCAGCTGGATGACGCTGGGTCGCTGACTCGGGGTGGGCGGGACGGCAGACGCGTTCATGGGCGTTCGGGGCTGCGGGAGTTTAGGGCGGCCTGCGCCTCGCTCACCATGGCCTCGATCATCAACCCCGCGTTGAACGGGTGCTCGGCCGTCCGGGCCGCCTTGAGCAACGACGCCGACCAGCGTGCCAGCACCTGCGCCGAGGGCGGTGCCGGCAGCGAGGCGGCCTCGAAGAAGCGCGGCTGACCGCCGCCGGCCAACGCCATCAGGTCGTGGCACAGCTTCTGAAGCGTGTCGATGGCGGCGGGCGGCGGCTGGTCGCCCAGCGCCGTGATGTCACCCCGGCGCATGGCCTGCGGCAACAGAGACCAGGCCTTGGCCGAGGTGCCGCCGCGTGCCAAGCGCAGCGCGTCCGAAGGCCGCCCGCCAGCCGCCCGCAGCAAGGCATGGGCCTCGGCCGCAGGCACGCCCTGCGCGGCCAGCCAGGCTTCCGATTCACCCTCGGCCGGCCAGGGCAGCGTGAAGGCCTGGCAGCGGCTGCGGATGGTGGGCAGCAACTGCCAGGCGGCCTCGGTGGCCAGCACGAAGCGCACGTCGCCGACGGGTTCCTCGAGCGTCTTGAGCAGCGCATTGGCCGAGATGGCATTCATGCGCTCGGCCGGATACACCAGCACCACCTTGCCGCGGCCACGGCCACTCGTGCGCTGGGCAAAGCCGACGGCGTCGCGCATGGCCTCGACGCGGATCTCGCGGCTGGGCTTGCGCTTCTTGTCGTCGATCTCGGACTGGGCCTTCTCGTCGATGGGCCAGCCCAGCTCCATCATCGCCACCTCGGGCATCAGCACCGCCAGGTCGGCATGGGTGCGCACGGCAATGGCATGGCAGCTCGGACAATGGCCGCAGGCGCCCTCGGCCGTGGGCTGCTCGCACAGCCACGCGGCGGCCAGGGCGAGCGCGAGGTCGTACTGGCCCAGGCCCGACGGGCCCTGCAACAGCAGCGCATGGCCGCGCTGACGCAGCAGCTGGTCGCGGGCGCGGGCCAGCCAGGGCGAGAGCGTCGGCGCCTCGTTCAGCTCAGCCATCCGCGCTCCTGCAAGACGGCTTCGACCTGGGCCCACACGGCCTCGCGGCCGGTGTCGGCGTCGATGCGGGCGAAGCGGCCGGGCTCTTCGGCGGCACGGCGGGCATAGCCGTCGCGCACGCGGCGGAAGAACTCGGCCGGCTGGGCCTCGAAGCGGTCGGGCATGCGCGCGCCAGCCAAACGCTCGGCGGCGACTTCGGGCGCCAGGTCGAACCACAGCGTGAGTACGGGCTGGAGCAAGGCGACGCCGCTCTCCTGCTGCTGCACCCAGCGCTCCAGAGTCTGCAGCACGCTCAGGTCGAAGCCCCGACCTGCGCCCTGGTAGGCGAAGGTGGCATCGGTGAAGCGGTCGCACAGCACCACGGCGCCGCGCGCCAGGGCCGGCTGGATGACCTGCACCACATGGTCCCGCCGGGCCGCGAAGACGAGCAGCGACTCGGTCAGCGGGTCCATGGCCTCGTTCAGCACCAGCGCGCGCAGCGACTCGGCCAGCGGCGTGCCGCCGGGCTCGCGCGTGCGCACGACCTCGCGGCCCGCCGCGGCGAACAGCCGCTCGATGGCATCCAGGTGGCTGGACTTGCCGGCGCCATCGATGCCCTCCAGGCTGATGAAGCGCCCCCGGCCCGGCTGCTGACTCATGCTCACTGCCCTCCCCGCTGGTACTTGTTGACCGCGCGGTTGTGCGCGTCGAGCGTCTCGCTGAACTGGCTGGTGCCATCGCCGCGCGACACGAAGTAGAGCGATCTGGTGCGCGCCGGCTGCACGGCCGCCAGCAGCGAGGCCTTGCCGGGCATCGCGATCGGCGTGGGCGGCAGGCCCTGGCGCGTGTAGGTGTTCCAGGGCGTGTCGGTCTGCAGGTCGCGCTTGCGCAGGTTGCCGTCGAAGGCCTCGCCCAGCCCGTAGATGACGGTCGGATCGGTCTGCAGCGGCATGCCGATGCGCAGCCGATTGATGAAAACGCCTGCCACCTCGGGCCGGTCACCGGACTTGCCGGTTTCCTTCTCCACGATGCTGGCCAGGATCAGCGCCTCGTCCGGCGACTTCAGCGGCAGGTCGGGGGCACGCGCGGCCCACGCGGCCTCCAGCTTGCGGTCCATGGCGCGCATGGCGCGCTGCAGCAGCGCCACGTCGGTCGAGTTCTTGGAATAGGTGTAGGTGTCCGGGAAGAAGCGGCCCTCCGGATGCTGGGCCGGTCGGCCCAGCCGGGCCATCAGGTCGGCGTCGGAGAGCGCCGCCGTTTCGGGCTTGAGCATTTCGGCCTTCGCCAGGGCCGCACGCACCTGACGGATGTTCCAGCCCTCGACCAGCACCACGCTGCGCGTGGCCTCGCGCCCGCGCACCAGGATCTCCAGCAGCAGGCGCGGCGTGACGCCGGCGTCCATCTCGTAGCTCCCGGCGCGGATCTGGCGGTCCTGGCCCGAGACGCGGAACCAGGCATAGAGCAGCCGCGGATCGACCGCCACGCCCGCATCGGCCACCGCCTGCGCCACGCCGCGCGGCGTGGTGCCGGGTTCGACCGAGAGGTCGACACTGGCCGCCGGCAGCTTGAGCGGCTGATGCAGCCACCAGAGCGCCCAGCCACCCACGGCCAGCGCCGCGAGCAGGGCCAACAGGAACAGTGAGGCGAAGAAACGGCGCACGGCGGATGGATGGATCGAGGACAGCCGAAGGGCGGAATCGGCGGGCCGCCGGGACCGGCGGCGCGGGTCGAAGCGAGTGTTCGGAGTGTCCCGCGCAAGGCGCCGCCAGAAGCCGGCCATGATAATTCACGCATGACCCACCCCCTTTTTCAAGGTGTGACGCCCCCGCTCGCCGCGCTGGGCGTGATCCGCGCGGAAGGCGCCGACGCGGCGTCCTTCCTGCATGGCCAGCTCACGCAGGACTTCCTGCTGCTCAAGGACGATGCCGCCCGCCTGGCGGCGCTGTGTTCGCCCAAGGGCCGCATGCTGGCCAGCTTCGTCGCCTGGCGGCAGGCGCCGGAGCAGTTCCTGCTGGTGTGTTCGCGCGACCTGCTGGCGGCCACGCTCAAGCGGCTGTCGATGTTCGTGCTGCGTGCCAAGGTCAAGCTCAGCGACGCCACGGCCGACTTCGACGTGCGCGGCCTGGCGGGCGCCGCCATCGCCGCGGCCGGTGGCGACCCCGGCGCGGCACCCGGCCAGCGCCAGGTGCCCGCCGAGAGCGTCACGCTGGTGGCCCTGCACGGCTGCGAAGGCGTGCCGCGGGCTCTGTGGGTGGCGCCGGCCGGCACACCCGCTCCGGCGGGAGCGGAATTGCCCCCCGAGACCTGGGCATGGAGCGAGGTGATGAGCGGCGTGGTGGCCATCAGCGCGCCCGTAGCCGACGCCTTCGTGCCGCAGATGCTCAATTACGAGTCGGTGGGCGGCGTCAACTTCAAGAAGGGCTGCTACCCGGGCCAGGAGGTGGTGGCGCGCAGCCAGTTCCGCGGCACGCTCAAGCGGCGCGGCTATGTGGTGACGGCCGAGGCGGCGCTGGAAGCCGGCCAGGAAGTGTTCGGTGCCGACCCGGAGCAGCCGGTGGGCACCGTGGCAGCGGCGGCCCCGGCGCCGGGCGGCGGCTGGGCCGGATTCGTGTCGATGCAGACCTCGGCCCTGGAGGCCGGCGGGCTGCGGGTGGGTGATACGACGCTGACCGTGCAGCCCCTTCCCTATCCGCTGCTGGAAGACATCTGACCTGAAAAGTTGATCGGGCCGGCCGGCGCGCCGCTCGCCCTGGCCGGTGACGGCGCCTGGATGGGTTACAGGGTGCGCTGCATGGTCACATGCGCGATGCCCGCCTCCTCGAATGGCTCGCCCACGGGTTCGTAGCCGAGCCGGGCATAGAAGCGCTCCGCGCTGCGCTGCGCATGCAGGGCCACGGCCGTGTCGCCACGGGCGCGGGCGGCGTCTTCCAGTGCGCGCAGCACGCGCTCGCCATGGCCTTCGCCACGCAGCACGCGCGCCACGGCCATGCGGCCGATGCGTGCGACGCCGGCCTCGTCGGCCGGCAGCAGGCGGCCGGTGGCAATGGCATGGCCGAGGCGATTGCGGGCCACGCCGTGCAGGCAGCGGGCGTCGTCATCGTCCCATTCCAGTGTCTCGGGAATGCCCTGCTCTTCCACGAAGACCGCACGACGCAGCGCACCGGCCGCCTCGCCCAGCGTCGCCCAGTCGCCGGTGACGACTTCGGACACGGGCTCGCCGGCTTCATACCCCAGAAGGATCTCACGCAGAACCGGCGGCACCGGCTTCGAGGTCTGCGTCGAAGGGTCGGCATAGACGTAGACCAGCTCGCAACCCACGAGGTACTGGTCCTGGCGGAACAGCGCGCCGTCGAACACGATGGACGAAGTGCCGATGCGCACGCACTTCATCGCGACGTCGATCACATCGTCCACGCGGGCAGAGGCGCGGTAGTCCACGGTGGCCTTGCGCACATAGAGGTCGCCGCCCAGCGCATGCATCGACGCCTCGTACGGCAGCGCCAGCGCGCGCCAGTAGTCGGCGATGGCCGTGTCGAAGTACATCAGGTAGTGGGCGTTGAAGACGATCTTCTGCATGTCCACCTCGGCCCAGCGCACGCGCAGGCGGTGGAAGAAGCGGAAGTCGGCGCGGCGGGGCGATGTCTCTGTGGTCATGGTTCGAGTCTGCAAGTGAGGCCCGTGCGGGCGTGGTCATCGGGGCACTGCGGTGCTGGCGCGCGGGCGCCAAGCCCAGCCTGCGCCCGGTGGATCAGGGCTGCAGCGCTGCGGCAAGCGCTTGCGCGGCGTCGGCATGGGCCTGCTGGGCTTCCGGCACGGCGCGGCCCATCTTGATGAATTCATGGATCACGCCGCGGTAGATCTCGAGCGAGACCGGCACGCCCGCCAGCCGCAGCCGGTCGGCATAGGCCACGCCTTCGTCGACGACCGGGTCGTGCTCGGCCAGGCCGATCCAGGCGGGCGCGACACCGTCCAAGTCTTCGGCCAGCAGCGGCGCGAAACGCCAATCGTGGCGGTCGGCGGCGTCGATGTATTGCGCGAAGAACCAGTCCACCAGCGCCTTGGTGAGCACCGGCCCGTCGGCGAAGCGGCGGTAGGAATCGGTGTCGGCCGAGGGGCCGGTGCCCGGGTAGATGAGCAGCTGCAAGGCCAGCGGCAGCCCCGCATCACGGGCGAGGATGGCGCACACGGCCGCCAGCGTGCCACCGGCGCTGTCGCCGCCCACCGCTAGGCGCCCACCGTCCACGCCCAGCGCCTCTGCGCCATGGCCGGCCATGAACTGGAAGGCGTCCCAGGCGTCGTTCACGGCGGTTGGAAAGCGATGCTCCGGCGCCAGGCGGTAGTCGACCGACACCACCGCGCAGCCCGAGCGCTGGGCCAGCACACGGCACAGCGTGTCGTGCGTGGCCACGCTGCCGACCACGAAGCCGCCGCCATGAAAGTACAGCAGCACCGGCAGCTGACCGGCCGATGGCGCGTACAGCCGCGCGGGCAGCAGCGCGCCGTCGCGGGCAGGGATGTGCAGTTCTTCGATGCGCGCCAGCTCGGGCCGGGGCACTTCGAGCACGGCGGCGCCCTTTTCGTAGGCCTGCTTGGCCTGGGCGGGCGTGAGGGCGTGCAGGGGTGGATGGCCGGCGCGGGCCATGCGCTCCACCACACCCGCCATGCGAGGGGTGAGGCCGGCCGTGGCCGGAAATTCAGGCGGCATGCAAAGAGGAAGAGAAAGTCAGCGGAATTGCACGGACACCGGCTGCAGCCCGGGCACGCCATCGTAGTAGACGGTCGCCCGCAGGCCCGGTCGCGGGGGCAACAGCGCGGAGAAGGAGCCCAGGCTGATGAGTTGACCCGGCTCCATCGCGATTCCCTGCGCATTCAGGGCGATGGCCAGCCACACGACAGCATGCAGCGGATGGCCCAGCACGTCGCTGCCCTTGCCGCCACCGAGTGCCGCGCCCTGCCCGTCCACCAGCCGCACGTTCATGTCGCGCAGTTGCGCCATGAGCCGGTCGCGGCCGGCCGCATCGGCGGGCACCGGCAGCGGCGTGCCGCGCACGCCCAGTCGGGCGCCGACGTTGATCGCCGTGATGCCGTTGCCGTTGAGCTGGGCGGGCGAATCGACCATCAGGTCGGGCAGTTCGATGAAGGGAATGATCTGGTCCACCTGGGCCAACACCTCTGCCGCCGAACGGGCCTGGTTGATGGCGCTGCTCTTCACCCGCACCAGCAGGTCGGCTTCGTACAGCGGACGGGCGCCGAAGGCGGCATCGACCGTGGCGCCGTTGCCCAGCAGCATGCGGCTGTAGAGCGCGCCCCAGACGGGTTGGTCGCTGTTGAAGCGCTTCTGCACTGAGGGATTGGTCAGACCGGCCTTGTAGCCGATCAGCGCGCCATGGCGCTTCGCCAAGCCCTGCTGGAAGAGCGCACGCGTGCAATCCGCGTCGTCGGGTGTCATGGCCGCCGGCGGATTGGCGGCCGCCTTGCGGGCTTCGTAGGCAGCCAGCCAGGCGTCGACCTGGGCCGGGCTCAGACAACCGGCGGTTCTTTGCGGCGCAGCCGGGGCGGTCGCCGTCGTGGCCGGCGCCGACGAGGGACCCGAGCGTGAAAACAGACGGGGCATGCTGCAGGCCGACAGCATCGCGGCCAGGGCCAGCGAGGAAAGCGCGAAGGCCGCGCGGCGGGAGGTGGAACTGGATGAGGACATGCGGGCTGTCTCCTGGTTGAACGTGCCGCCGCGAGGCTTCGCTTTAGGATGCGGGCGAATCCTAAACGCGGAGACAACCGACGATGGCCCTCATCAATTACCTCACCCAGATCCAGTTCGAGTTCGGCGCCCTGCGCCTGCTGGCCGATGAATGCCGGCGCATCGGCATCGAGCGGCCCCTGGTCGTGACCGACGCGGGCGTGCGTGCCGCCGGCCTGCTGGACAAGACGCTCGCAGCCCTGGGCGGCCTTCAGGCCTCGGTCTTCGACCAGACGCCCTCCAACCCCACCGAGGCTGCCGTGCGTGCGGCCGTCGAGGTGTACCGCCAGGGCCGCTGCGATGGGCTGATCGCCGTGGGCGGCGGCTCGGCCATCGACTGCGCCAAGGGCGTCGCGATCGCTGCCACGCACGAGGGGCCGCTCAAGACCTACGCCACCATCGAAGGCGGCTCGCCGAAGATCACCGAGCAGGTGGCGCCGTTGATCGCGGTGCCCACCACGGCGGGCACCGGCAGCGAGGTGGCGCGGGGCGCCATCATCATCGTGGACGACCACCGCAAGCTGGGCTTCCACAGTTGGCACCTGATGCCCAAGGCAGCGATCTGCGATCCCGAGCTCACGCTGGGCCTGCCGGCCAAGCTCACGGCCGCCACAGGCATGGACGCCATCGCCCACTGCATGGAGACCTTCATGGCCGGCGCCTTCAACCCGCCGGCCGACGGCATCGCGCTCGACGGCCTGGAGCGCGCCTGGAACCACATCGAGCGCGCGACGAAGGACGGCAGCGACCGCGAGGCGCGCCTGAACCTGATGAGCGCCTCGATGCAGGGTGCGATGGCGTTCCAGAAGGGCCTGGGCTGCGTGCACAGCCTGAGCCACAGCCTTGGCGGGGTGGACCCGCGCCTGCACCATGGCACGCTCAACGCCCTCTTCCTGCCCGCCGTGGTGCGCTTCAATGCGGGGGCCGAGTCGGTGCAGAAGGAACTGCGCCTGCAGCGCATGGCCCGCGCTATGCACCTGGACCAGCCGGGCGACATCGGCGAGGCCATCCGCGACAAGAATGCCCGTCTGGGCCTGCCCAAGGGCCTGGCCGAAGTCGGCGTCACCGAGGCGATGTTCGACAAGGTCATCGACGGCGCCATGGCCGACCACTGCCACAAGACCAACCCGCGGCTGGCCACGCGCGAAGACTACCGGGAGATGCTTTCGGCCTCGATGTAGCCGACCCGGCCACACAGGCGGGCGATGGTGCACCCGGCCTTGCCGGCGCCGGCCGCATCACCCAAGCACGAGTGGCGTGCTGCTCAAACGCCCAGTTGCTCGGCCCAGCCCAGGGCCTCGACGTGGACGGCCAGCAGGCGATCCACCGGCACCCGGTAGCGCTGCGAGACGATCTCCAGCAAGCCGGCGTCGGCGCTCTCGCAGGCCTTGGCCAGTTCAAGCAGCCCGGCAAAGGGGCCGCTGCCCTGCACGATGGCCTCGCGCACGTCGTCCGGCAGCGGCATCAGGGCCAGGGCCTCGCGCAGCGGAGTGCACATCAGCACGTCGAGCAGCGAGACCAGGCCGACCATGAAGGCGCGGTCGGCGTCGCCGGGCGACATCTCCTGCAGCGCCAGCAACTCCATCAACCGCCCGCGCACCACGGCCATGGTGCCCGCGGCCGGCGCCACGCTGCCGGGCGCCGTGCCGGCCAGCAGCAGTGCCGTCCAGCGCAGCAGCGGCTTCATGCCCACCGCCATGACGGCGTGGCGGAACGACTCGATCTTCTGGCCGAAGCCGATGCCGGCGGTGTTGAGGTGGCTCAGCAGCTTGTAGGCGAGCGTGGGCTCGCGCTTGAGCAGCGACTCGATCTCGAAGATCTCGGCCTCGCGCGCCACCAGGTTCAGCAGCTTGATCAAGGCGCGGTACGACAGCTGCACGCTGCGGTCGGCGACGGTGGGCGGCTGCAGGTACCAGCGCCCCTCGAACAGGCGCACGCCAGCGGCGGCCAGTTGCTTGAATTGCACCGGCGTGCGCACATGCACGGCCAGCGGCGTGGCCTGCGTGGTCTTCTGGATGGCGCGCGCCATCATCGAGGCGAGGTCCAGGGGCAGCACCCCCATCTCGAGGATGACGTACGAGGCGAGCGGCACCGAGGCTTCGTACTCCTTGAGAAGACGCACGTCAAAGGCCAGCTTGAAGCCGCGCGCGCGGGCGCTTTGCAGCAGGTCGGTGTCGAGCCCGCGCTGCATGCTGCTGCCGGCGATCTGCAGCACGACGTGCTCCGGATCCAGGCCGTCGAGCGCGCCGGCGGCGATGTCGTCGCAGCTGCAGGCGAGAAAGGTGGGGTGCTTGAGCGCCGGCGATGCGCCGTCGTGCGCTTCGCGCAGCGTCGGGTCCAGCAACCGTTCGGCCGGTGCGCCGCGCAGGGACACGGCGTGGTAGCCGCCCAGCCGCCGGTGCGCATCGACGATG
>NZ_CAJYES010000246.1 GCF_913773995.1 uncultured Pseudacidovorax sp. | reverse complement strand
CCAGGGCCACTACGGCACCCGCCGCGCTCCAGCGTGTGGCCGGTGACGGCCCACGCAGACGCACCAGCAGCAACGCGCCAACCGCTGCGGCCAGGGCCGCGGCGCCCAGCGGGACGAGCGCGGCCGGCTGCCCGATCAGCGCCCGGTAGAGCGGATTGGCCACGCGTGCCGCATGCAGCGCGATCCATGCGGTGACGCCCACGGCCACGGCCGGCCACAGCGCCAGCAGGCCCGCCTGGACGCGCAAGCCCCAGCGTGCATCGGACGCGCCTTCCAGCCAGCGCGCCGCCTCGCGCCCCGCCAGCAGCGCCACCGGCGTAAAGCCATACAGCACATAGTGCGGCAGCTTGGTGCCCGAGAAACTGAAGAAGACGAGCACGAAGCCCGCCCACAGCAGCAGGTAGCGGCCCGGCGACTCTCGCCAGGTGGCGCGCACGCGGGCCAGCAGCGGCACCAGCAGCGGCGTCCACGGCAGCATGAGCAGCGGCAGCAGGACCACGTAGTACAGCAGGCTGCCCCCATGGCCTTCCAGCGGCCCACCGTAGCGCTGCAGGTTGTGGCGCAGCAGGAAGCCGTCGACGAAGGCCATGCCATGCCGGTGCAGCGCATAGGCATACCAGGGCAGCGCAACGGCGACAAAGATGAGCCAGGCCCAGCCGTCGCCCAGCAGTGCCCGCAGCCGTGCCGCCAGCTGCGCACGGCCCGACGTGCAGATCCACAGCAGCAGCGCCGCCACGGGCACCAGCAACGCCACCGGCCCCTTGGTGAGCACGCCCAGTCCACACCACAGGGCGCTCCGTCTCAAGGCGGCGCGCGCGTCGGGCCCGCCTTCGGCATGGCGCCAGAGGTCCAGCGCCGTGAGCGCCAGCCACAGGTTGAGCAGCGCATCGGCCGTGGCCGCGCGGCCGATCAGCAGCACGCCCGCGCTGGTGCCCAGCACCGTGCCGGCCAGCATGGCGGCACGGTGACCCCAGCGCGGCCAGGCGAAGGCCGCCACGGCCAGCACCCAGGCCCAGGTGGCGATGCCCGAAGGCAGGCGCAGCGCCGCCTCGTTCAGGCCGAAGAGCTGCACGCTCGGCGCCTGCAGCCAGTAGATGAGGATGGGCTTGTCGAAGCGTAGCTCGCCATTGAGCGTGGTGTGGCCCCAGTCGCCGCTGGCCAGCATCTCGCGCGTGGCCTCGGAGAAGGCGCCTTCGTCCACGTCGAACAGCGGCGCCAGCCCCAGGCCCAGCAGTGCGACCAGGCCCATGGCCAGCGCCCACAGCGCCATCGACCGGCGCTCGGCCGCGGGCCGCGACGCGATGAACTCAGCCACGCGCATCGGCGCTGCCGGTGCACCAGCCCTCGGCGGCCGGCGGTGCCTCGGCCTGGCCACGCCGCAGCACATAGGGCGAGCCATGCCGGCCGCCGTAGTAGATGCGCGTGACCAGCTCGGCCAGCACGCCGGTCATCAGCAGCTGCAGCCCGCCCAGCAGGCAGAAGAAGCCCAGCGACAGCAGCGGCCGGCCGCCGATGTCGTGGCCCGCCAGCTTGAGCGCCGCCAGGTAGGTCAGGATGAGCGCGCCGGCCCCGCCCACCGACAGCCCCAGCACGCCGAAGAAGTGTCCCGGCCGCGCCGCGAAGCGCATGAAGAAGGTGATGGCCAGCAGGTCCACCACCACTCGCAGCGTGCGCGAGAGGCCGTACTTGGACTGGCCCGCGCGGCGCGGATGGTGCGCCACCGGCTCTTGCGCCATGCGCGCGGGCGAGGTCACGGTCGCCAGCCACGCGGGGATGAACCGGTGCATCTCGCCATAGAGGCGCACCTCGCGCAGCGTCTCGGCGCGGAAGGCCTTGAGGCTGCAGCCCAAATCCTCGAAGTCCAAGCCGGTCACGCGGCGGATCAGCCGGTTGGCCAGGCGCGAAGGCAGCTTGCGCAGCCAGAGCCCGTCCTGCCGGTCGCGGCGCCAGCCGGCCACGATGTCCAGGTCCTCGGCCAGCAGGCGACGCACCAGGCGCGGGATGTCGCGCGGGTCGTTCTGCAGGTCGCCGTCGAGCGTGACGATGACGTCGCCACGCGCTGCGTCGATGCCCGCCTGCATGGCGGCCGTCTGCCGGAAGTTGCGCGCCAGACGCAGCACGCGCACATGCGCACCCAGCTCGGCGGCGCGGCGCTCCAGCGCGGGGCCGGTGCCGTCCTGGCTGCCGTCGTCGATCACGATCAGCTCCCAGGGCGCCGGATAGTCCGCCAACGCGGCCTGCACGGCGTCGATCAGGGCGGCGGCGTTCTCCACCTCGTTGTACATGGGCACGACGACGGAGAGGCGGTGCGCCGGCAGCAGCGCGGCGTCGCGCGCAAGCAGATGAGTGGGGTCGATGCGGTCCATGGCAGGGCAAGGGTTGGGATTCACGACAGCGCCTGTGCAGGCGCTGCAAGGCCGCGGCGCGCCGCCAGCACGACGAGCGCCGCGCCCACGCTGGCCAGCAGCCAGAGGGCATGCACCAGCAGGGCGGCGCCGATGACGGTGGCGGCGTCCACCGGCGCGGCGCCCGCGGCACAGGCATGCACGCCCGCCAGCGCGCCGGCCTCGAACACGCCCAGCCCGGCGGGTGCCTGCAGGGGCAGGGCCGCACCGGCCTCGGCCCCGGCGGCGCCGCACCAGCCGAGCGCCGCCGGATGCAGCCCCGCTGCATGCAGCAGCAGGGCCGAGACGCCAAGCTTGACGCCCCAGTTGGCCGCGCAGAGGGTCCACGAACGCCAGCCGCCGCGGCCGCCGTACAGCCCCTGCAGCAGACGCTTCAACCAGGGCGCGCCGTCGGGCTCGGCCACGTCGCCCACCGGGCCGACCCAGCCACTGCGCAGCACCACGGCGGCCAGCAGTGCCAGCGCCGCGACGGCGGCCAGCGCCAGGGCCGGCGACACCAGCAGCGCCAGCACCATCGTGCCCAGCACCGCCGCGTCCTGCAGCCGCAGCCACATCAGGCTGGGGAGCGACTGGACCAGCGGCACCTGCCAGTGGCGATGCAGCCACCAGGCATAGCCCGCCTCCCCGGTGCGCAGCGGAAGCAGCGACACGGCCGCGTTGTGCCAGGCGAACAGCGCCAGGCAGTCGACGAAGCGCGCGCCGGTGCGGGCGCGCCATTCGGCATGCAGCCGTGCTGCACGCAGCCCGTAGGTGGCCAGCACGCCCGCCAGCGCCAGGGCCCAGGTCGCGGCCGGCATGCGCCGAGCGGTGCCGGCCAAGGCGCGGGCATCCACGCCACTGAGCAGCCAGGCCAGCAGCAGCAGCGCAACCAGCGCCGACAGGGCCTGCATCGCTCGGCGGATCGCGGAACCGGCACGCAGCGGCATGGGGCTCACCCCGCCCGCTCCGCCATCCAGCCAGAGCGGCGTCCCGACACCGCGGTCACCACCACCCGGCGCAGGCGCAGCAGGCCGCCGGCGACGCCGGCCAGGCCCAGGGCCCATTGCACCGGAGCGCCCAGTGGATAGCCGGTCGCCGTCCACAGCATGGCCAACCCCGCGCCCAGCTGCACCACGGCCATCACCGCCTGGGCCCGGCGCCGCGTGAGCAGGCCGCTGAGGTCCCAGCGATGCGCCGCCCGCAGGCTGAGCGCCGCCGCCACCAGTCCCAGCGCCGCGCCGGCCAGCACGTCGCTGGGCCAGTGCGCGCCCACCGCGATGCGCGACAGCGCCACCGCCGCCGCCATGCCCCACAGCAGCGCGCGCTGCGCCGCCGAGCAACGGCGCGTGTGCAGCACGACCCAGACGAAGGCCACCGCCGCCAGCGCATGCCCCGAGGGCATGGCGAGGTGCACCAGCGGATCGCCGATCACATGCAGCTGTTCCGGCGGCAGCACGCCCGGCGGGCGCAGCTGCACGAACAGGCGCTTGGGCACATGCGAGAGCAGCCCACCCAGCGGAAAGGCCCACATCAGCGCGTTGATGAGCCGCATCGCCCCACGCTCACGGCCCGGCGACAGCGCCAGGCCGACCAGCCCGATGGACAGGCCCAGCCCCAGCACGCTCAGGCCCGACCAGAGCGTCTCGGGCAACCCGGCCGCCCACGTGTTGAGGCCGAGGAAGAGCGGCAGGTCGGCCTCGGTCAGGCGCAGCAGCAGCGCGCCGAGCAGCAGGGCCGCCACGGCCAGGGGCAGCCGGCGCATCGGCAGCGCCGCGGACGCGATGGAAGAAGAGGTCGGGGTCGAGGACATGGCGCAGCGGGGCAATGGACAACGCGGACCGCCTGACGGTAGGCAGGCTCCATGTCAGCGGTGCGACCGAAAGCTGAATGCCACATGGCTGACTTGTGGCGGCGTCACATTGCGGCGCATGACCTCCGTGCTCGTCACCGGCGCTGCCGGCTTCATCGGTGCCCATGCCGCGGCGGCCCTGGCGCGGGCCGGCCACCGCGTGGTGGGCTGCGACAGCTTCAACAGCTATTACGACCCGCGGCTCAAGCACGCCCGCGTGCAGGCCCTGCTGGCGCCGCTGGGCGTGGAGGTGGCCGCGCTCGACCTGTCGGACGTGTCCGCCACCCAGGCCTTCTGGGCCCGCCACCGCTGCGAGGTGGTGCTGCACCTGGCCGCGCAGGCTGGCGTGCGCCATTCGGTGCAGCGGCCGATGGAGTACGTCACGGCCAACCTGGTGGGCTTCGCCTCGGTGCTGGAGGCTTGCCGGTTGAACGGCGTGCGCCACCTGCTCCATGCCAGCTCATCGAGCGTGTACGGCCAGCGGGCCGATGCGCCCTTCCGCGAGCAGGACAGCACCGATGCGCCGGCCTCCTTCTATGCCGCCACCAAGAAGGCCAATGAGCTGATGGCCCATGCCACGGCCGCCGTGCACGGCCTGCCGGCCACCAGCCTGCGCTTCTTCACGGTGTACGGGCCCTGGGGCCGGCCCGACATGGCCTACTGGGGCTTCGCCGAGGCCATCCAGGCCGGCCGGCCGATCACCCTCTATGGTCACGGCCTGCTGCAGCGCGACTTCACCTGCATCGACGACGTGGTGGATGCGCTGCTGCGCCTGGTGCGGCGCGGTCCGCCCGCGCCCGATGCGGAGGGCGTGCCGTGCGAGGTGTTCAACCTCGGTCACCGGCAGCCGGTGCGGGTGGTTGACTTCGTGGCGCAGCTCGAAGCGGCGCTGGGCCGCCGCGCCGTGGTGAACTTCGCGCCGCGGCCAGTGGGCGATGTCGCGCTCACCTGCGCCGACCCGTCTCGGCTGGAGGCGGCCATCGGCCCCTGGGCGGCCACGCCGCTGGCCGAGGGCCTGCCGCGCTTCGTGCAGTGGCTTCAGGGGTGGAAGGGGTGGGAAGCCGACGCCAGCACACCAACGCGGCGCCCCAGTGCGATCGCTCTCGCTGACATCACCAGCCACTAGGGCAGCCGCTTCAGTCGTCGCCGGAGAGCTGGCCCGGCTGCAGGATGCAGCCTGCACCGCAGCCACTCCATTCCTGTCGCTACGAGCACCCCGGTGCGCCAAAGAAAACTTCGAATGATCGCGCCGGCAGCCAAGCGGTCCATGTCATTTTTGGGGGATGCCTCCTGCCGGGCGCAGGCCAACAATCTTGCCCGCCGGCCGGTGCTGCCGCGATCCCCGCGGCACGCGGCGCGGCGCGCCGGTCCCACGCGAAGCGTGCAACAGCCGGCTTCATGCGCAGGAGAACACCATGGCTGTGGCAGAACCCCGACTCGTGCCCATCATCTACGTGCGCGGCTTCGCGATGACGCAGAACGAGATCGACGAGACTTCCTTCGACCCCTTCAACGGCTTCAATATCGGATCGACGACGCTGCGCGCGCGCCCCAACAAGACGGACAAGCCACGCAAGCAGATCTTCGAATCACCGATGGTGCGCCTCGCCTCCGACTACGGCTACGCCGACGCGTTCGAAGACGGCTACGACATCCTCGATCCCGAGTGGGAAGTGGGGGCCGACGGCACGCCGACGGGCAACAGGCTGAGCAACGCCTGCGTGATCGTCTTCCGCTATTACGACGTGGCGGCCACGGCCTTCGGTGGGCAGTCGACGCCATCCATCCAGGATTCGGCGCGAGACCTCAGCGCGCTCGTGGCCCAGGTGCGCGAACTGGTGTGTGCCAACCCCGCCAACAACATGCAGCCCGCGGACTTCCGCTGCTATCTGGTGGCGCATTCCATGGGCGGGCTCATCTGCCGGGCCTTCCTTCAGAACCCCGCCCTCGATCCGATGGGCACGCACGACTGCGTCTCCCGGCTGTTCACCTATGCCACGCCGCACAACGGCATCGAGATCGCCAGCACCAACGTGCCCTCGTGGCTCACGCCGTTCAAGGTGGCCAACTTCAACCGCCAGACCATGGCGGACTACCTGGACCTGAAAACCGCTTTCGGGGCGACGGGCCGGGTGGACCTCATTCCGGAGTCTCGCTTTCCTTCGCGCAACGTGTTCTGCATGGTCGGCACCAATCGCCTCGACTATGAGGTGGCTGCCGGTCTATCGCGCACCTTCGTCGGTCATGGCAGCGATGGACTGGTGCGCATCGAGAACGCGACGCTGTGCGCCCTGAACAACGACGGGACGATCGGCACACAGTGCGCGAAGGCCTTCGCCTACCGCTCCCACTCCGGCCCGTACGGCATCGTCAACAGTGAAGAGGCCTACCAGAACCTCGTGCGCTTCCTCTTCGGCGACGTCCGCATCGACATCTGGATGGACATCTCCGAGATCCGCCTGCCCGAGAAGCTGTCCACACCGGCGATGGCAGGCAAGGTGGACGCGCTGTACCAGATCGAGCTCAACGCCTCGCCCCGCGGCAAGTTCTGGTATCTGACGCGGCGCAAGGCCGAGGAGGACTCGGTGGCCTGCGTGCGGCATCGCACCTGGCAAGAGGAGCCGCGGCAGTATTTGTCCAGCGTGTTCCTCTCCCGCAAGGCGCGGGTCAATCCCAAGCGCCCCTCGCTGGCCTACGCGATGTCCGTCGGCGTGCGCGTGCCCGATTACGAGGTGGACGGCATTCTGTGGACCAAGGAGCACTACGAGGGCGGCTACCTGTTCCAGAACGCGCTCGTCCTGGAGATCACACCGCCTCCAGCCGCGGGGGGCAGCTGGCGCGCCAAATACGCCTGGCAGGGCAACGGCATCAGGGAGGCCGACGTGAACCTGCCGCTGCAGCAGTCGCCCAATGGCGAAATCGTTGCCACCATCGACTTCGACAGCACGGGCCAGGGGGATGCCCAGGCGCCCCAGCCGACGTCGCCAGGCATCCGAGGCACGATGCGCTTCGTCGTCTCGAGCTGGAATGTCTGAGCCCCATGCCTGAACCCGTGGGGTCAAGGCGACACGACCACGGTCGCCGGCGGCCTCGGGCGCGGAGGAACCACGTTCGGCCGCGTGCCCGACGCAGGCGCTAGCATGTACGGCTCGCCTCCACTCAGACATGCATCTCCACGACCTGCGCCTTCGCCTGCGCGCCGCCGGCGCGGGCCCCAGCCACGAGCACCGCATCCTGCGCACCTGGTCGCAGGCGCTGCCGCGCGATGGCGGCAAGCGGCCGACCGCCAACTACTTTCCGGCCGGCCTGCTGGCCGAACTGCCGGGCATCGATGCCGAGCTGGCGGCACTGGCGCGCGTGCAGGCCGTGCACCCTGGCGCCGGCGGCTCCGAACGCCTGCTGGTGGGCCTGGCCGATGGCCAGACGGTGGAAAGCGTGCTGCTGCCGCGCGGCGGCGTATGCGTCTCGTCGCAGGTCGGCTGCGCGGTGGGCTGCCAGTTCTGCATGACCGGCCAGGCCGGCCTGCTGCGCCAGGTGCGCAGCGCCGAGATCGTGGCGCAGGTGGCGCTGGCACGGGCCCGGCGGCCGGTGAGCCGCGTGGTGTTCATGGGCATGGGCGAGCCCTCGCACAACCTCGATGGCGTGCTGGAGGCCATCGACTTCCTGGGCACCGTGGGCAACGTGGGCCACAAGAACCTGGTCTTCTCGACCGTGGGCGACCCGCGTGCCTTCGAGCGGCTGCACCGGCAGACGGTGCGGCCCGCGCTGGCCCTGTCGCTGCACACCACCGATGCCGCGCTGCGCCGCCGTCTGCTGCCGCGTGCGCCCGACCTCACGCCCGAGCAACTGGTGGAGGCGGCAGATGCCTATGCCCGCGCCAGCGGCTACCCGGTGCAGTACCAGTGGACGCTGCTGGAAGGCATCAACGACCGGACCGAGGACATCGAGGGCCTGGTGCGACTGCTGCGCGGCCGCTGGGGCGTGCTCAACCTGATCCCCTTCAACAGCGTGGAAGGCAGCGGCTTCACGCGGCCCGCGCTGGACCACTGCGAGCGAATGGCGCGCACGCTGCACGAGCGCGGCATCCTGACCAAGCTGCGGCATTCCGCGGGGCAGGATGTGGATGGGGGCTGCGGGCAATTGCGGGCGCGGGCGCTGGGTGGGGATACGGCTGCCGTGCGCTTGCATCGTGCGACGCGTTCGCCGACACCCGAGAAGGTGTGAACGGACCCGGCATGTCCGCTCGTTCTGCCAGAACACGCCCGCCGGTCGTGTCGATGCGCAGGCGGCCTCGGTATCACTGACCAGCATGCCTTTTGCATCGAATCGATAGAACGACGGTCAGTACGCCAGCGCGCCCCTCTCGTCCAGCCTCGGACGGAACAGCTCGGCCGTGTGTAGCTGCGAAGGCTTCGGATCCATCGGACGCCTCGGAGGAATGTGCAGGAAAACAGGCTTCGTTCAACCTGTACCTCGCAAATCCTGCGGACGCCCCGTTTAAGAACTTCCCGCAAGGTCAACGGCTTACGCGTTGTTCAGGGCGACTCTTTAGAGCTCTGCTGTAAATCAGTCTAAGTCGCCTCTCTTTCAATCTCTCTGACATACCGTCTTAGCGTGCGCACATTGATTCCAAAGCGTTGGGCCAGTGAGCTCATTGTCTCTTGGCCGAGATGATGTGCCAATTGTTCTAATTCTTGTTGGCTCAAGGCACGAGGACGGCCCACGCGCAGTCCTCTCAGTTTTGCAGCCTCCATTCCTGCTCGCGTGCGCTCACTGATCAGCGCACGTTCGAACTCTGCAAGTGCTCCCATGAGGTGGTAAATCAATAGCCCTCCGGGCGTACTCGTGTCGATGCACTCGGACAGGGACGCGAATTGGACCTTTCGTTCGCCAAGCGAGGCGATGATCTGGACGAGACCTCTAAGGGATCTGCCAAGTCTATCCAGCTTCCAGACAACAATGGTGTCACCCGCTCTTGCGCATTTAAGAGCACTTATTAGGCCAGGCCTCGAGAACACTGCCCCGGATACTCCTCGATCAGAGTATATTTTTTCACAGCCGGCCCTCCTGAGTGCGAGAATCTGTAATTCGACACTTTGTTCGTCAGTTGATACCCTGGCATAGCCAATTTTAGCCATTTGCTTCAATTCCGAAATAAATATAACAGGCAATTCAGGCTGATATGCAAATCGAAGGCAAAGCCTCGATTCAACTGGAAAAATCTAACTTCTATAAAAATATTTGAGCGCGGGAAGCCGATTGGGCTGATAAATCATTCCAGCACTGGACTACATCTATAATTATTAACATTCATGAACCAGGTCTGAACAAACGCCGGCGTCTAGATAAATTTTACAATATATAAACTTTATTACTGTACCTCGAATACCGTTTCATCTTTGAATTCTGAGTATTTCTGATGCCATGAATTTGCTCTTGTCAACCCCCATTCGGACATCGCACCAATCGATCGCATCAGAAATGTGTCTGCATCGTGAATTTTCACCAAACCCTATTGAGTCCGCCCTGAAAAATTCCGTTCTCAGCGATAGGCAACACAGTTATTAAGCAAATGGGCCATCAGCTCGGCGATGAGGCCTGAATGAACAGCCCCATGCGGGCGCTTCTGCCCGGCAGCCGGCTGTAAGTGGGATGGGCAATGGCCTTGGGCATCACAGTGGTGTCCACGATGACCTGCTGCACGCTGGCTTTCCGGATCACACCACCACGCCGGGCAGCGTCGATGCTGGCGGCCAGCAGTGCTTCCACGCCCTCTTCCCCCACGCGCTGGCGCCAGCGCGTCAAGCTGGACGGATCGATGGGCGCTTCGGTCTGCAGGTAGGTCTCGCCGCAGAAGAACTGCCAGTACGGGCTCTCCACCCAGGTGTTGACCACCGCCTCGTCGGAAGCATCGGGGGCGTGCCGCAGGTACAGCAGCCCGGCAATAACAGGTTCTGCTTCGCGATGGACTACGGCATCAGCGATCAGTACGTGACGCAGCTGCTCGACCAAGAGGTCCTGTTCCGCGGCGATCCGGCGGCCGTTCCGACAGCCAACGGCCCGGAATTCACCGGCAGGGCGTCATTGCCTGGGCGCGGGGGCACCGGGCGTCAGACACATCCTGATCGAGCCGGGGCGGTCCATACAGAACGGCTACATCTAGAGCTGCGAGAGGCGATCGCGTCACGGGTGCCTGAACGAGCACTGGTTCGAGACATTGCACCCAGCGCGCCCAAGCAGTTCGGGCAGCTTGATGCGAAGGTGCTGTTCTCTGGCTTCTTGAGGCAGGTGCTCCAGTGCCGCTGGCCGCGGGCTCAACGCCCGACCAACAGGTAAGCGGCCAATTCGGCGGACTCGCCCTCGGCCACATCGTCCAAGGTGGCGGTCTCGTTGGCGCTCCATGCCGCGTCAGCGAGGCCCAATCCCGCCTCGCGCCCCTGCTGTCGAAACTCGCCCGCGCTGGCATCGAGGGCGCCATCCGTCATCACATCGAAGCTGGCTGCTGCTTCCGGCGTCAAGCCCGTCAACTGCAGCACATGACGCGGCGCATTCTGAAAACTGCCGGCCGTAGCCCCGGGAAGCGTCCAGGCCACCGTCCTCATGCACACGCGCAACTCGTGCGGAATGCCCTGCTTGTCGGGGTAGACATAGCGATCAGGTGCACCCGCCGTGCGGCCCTGCGGCAGGCCGATGCCGCGCGCCTGCATCGCGCTGAGGAGGGCATCACCGCACAGCGCCGTGTCGACCGCGCCACCGACGGCGTAGGCCGGCGCATTGCCGTTGCCCGCGGCCACGACGGGAACGGTGCCAAGTGCAAGCAGCGTCGCCGATTCGCCGGGCACCAGCGTCAAGGCACCCACGGTATTGAGCGCCAGCGAGGGCTCGCTCGGGTCGGCAACACCATTGGAATTGGTGTCCTTGACGAGCTTCAGGCCGGCAAGCTGAACAGAGGCCGCGGTCGGGCAGTTGGCCCCGCCATTCGTCCATCCGAGCTTGTAGCTCGACTTGACGTTGCCCGTGTTCGTCAACTGGTGGCTCAGTGTGAACTGCGCGCCAGGGGGCATGACCAGGGCCTGATCCTGCGTCAAGTTGATGGCTTCGACCGGGGCCACGGAAAATGTGACCAGGTTGGAAGAGACCGTCTCGACCTGGCTCATGTTGGCCGGCACATAGGTCGCCGTCGCCACGATCCGAAAGACCGTGCCGCCCGGGGCTTGTGCCGCATGAGCAGTCACGAAGGCGAATCCGAGCAGAAGAAGAAACGCCACCAGGCGTTGCCAGTGGCTCCAGATCCTGATTGTTTGCAATGCAGAGGGTGTCACGGTTTTTTTTCGTTGTCGGCAGATGCGTCGAGCAATGCGCCCGGGCTGGCTCTTTCTCTTCTTCTCTTCGGGCTCTGGCGTTGGCCAAAGCGCGCAGAGAAGGGCTAAGTCATCGCCCCAATAGACGATGACTTAGCCTTCGAGGCAGTACGGCGTCGCCCCGAGGGGCGGCGCACATACATACCGCTGCTGCTTAATTCGTGTTGAGCTTCACCTGGAAGGTGAGCGTGGCGGTGCCACCCGGCTGCACGGTGGTGGCCGTCGTCCCGTTGCCGCAGGTCACCGCAGTTGAGGCGTTCGTCAACCCGGTGGGGTTGGTAAACGCTGGCGAGATGCCGGTCGACGCGCAGGTGGGGGCCTGCGAGGTGTCAAGCGTGGTGTACGCCGGAATCGCATTCGACAGGTTCAGGTTGCTGACCGTCGAGGTGCCCTGGTTGGTGGCCGTCACTTGGTAGACCACGCATTCGCCCGGCTTGGCGCTGATGACGGCTGTGCCCAAGGCACCCAGCGCCGTCGTCATGCCAGCCGCGTTGCACGCGCTGTTCGTGGCCTGCGTCATGATCATGCGAACCTGCCCCAGCACCACGGTAGTGGTGTCCTGCGCCGACGGCGTGCCGCAGTTGGTCGAGCCCGCAGGGAAGGTCACGGCAACGGTCGCGACGTTCGTCGCTCCGGCTGCAGCGCCACCCGGGGCAAATACCTTGACGAGCAGGTAGACCGGGTTGCCCGGAGTCGCCGCCGGCACCGCACCATTGGTGATCAGCGTGTCCGACGAATCGAGCACACCATTGCCATTGACGTCCTGGTACAGCGCGTAAGTCCAGCCGTTGGTAACGTCCGCTGCGGGGAGCGTCACCGTGGCGGTGTCCGTAGACCGCACGGGTCGTGGCCATGAGCTGAAAGAACGCATCGAACGAGATGGCGTGGTCTGCCGCGTTCACCAGCGCCAGCAACAGCGCGCGCTCACAGATGTTGAGCCGCAGGCGAAAGCCGTCGGGGGCACACAACAGCCAACCTTCGCCCACAAGCGTCCAGCCTGTATCGCCCAGAGCCCCCTCGCTGACGCTTCGAGGCATTTCATGGCGTGGTGCGTGATCGGGGCTCGCGCTCGAGACAGGCGCCCCTTGGGCCGGCCTCTGGTCCGGTAAGCATGGCACCTCCGATTCTTCGCTCGCCTTTTGAGGTACTTCACCTAACCCATAGTCGCCAATGGCGTTTCGGTATGCGCGAATGGTGACCAGGAGTTCGCGCAGTTCGCGTTCCAAGCGGTCCAGTCCGAAGCGGTCAAACCGAGATGGCTTCAAGCGCCGGGCAAGCTCAGGTTTCGCGCTCACAGCGTCCCTCCGACCAGGGAGCTGGCGTCAACCTCTCTGCCGAACGAGACGGAACAGAGGCGGACAAAAGGGAACCCTTAAGCCCTAATATCTACAACCCAACCCACACATACGTTTCTTACTCTATGTAAACAAAGAGGTAGAGGTTGCAAATGAACATGACAAAACGGTTCCCTTTTGTCAATCTCTAGACTGTCTGCTCGTTAACTACTTGGCATGTGAGACGTGGTCGCGCGGCTACTCAGCATGTCTTTTTGGCTGTTATGAAGGTTGGGTATGCAAGGGTTTCGACCGACGAGCAGAGCGTGGATCTTCAGGTTCAGGCTCTCGAGCGCGCGGGTTGCGACGTGATATTTACGGACCACGCTGTTTCAGGAGCCACCATCGAGCGGCCCGGTCTCAGCCGAGCGCTAAGGCGCATACGCAAGGGCGACACGTTGGTCGTTTGGAAGCTCGACCGGCTGGGGCGCTCGCTCTCAGCGCTTGTGCATATCGTCTCGGACTTAGGAAGGCGGGAGGTGCAGTTCTCTTCGGTATCGGAGTGCATCGACACCGGAACCGCTGGTGGCGTGCTGATCTTTCATTTGATGGCGGCGCTGGCAGAGTTCGAGCGTGCGCTGATCAGCGAACGCACAAAGGCGGGCATGGCCGCTGTCAAGCGGCGCGGAGGCCAAGTCGGGCGGCCGAAGGCTCTGTCTCCGGAGCAAATGGACGAGCTGTATCTTTTGGCCAACACGGCGCAGATCGATCTTGAGCGTTTGGCGGCGCACTTTCAGGTGCATTCTCGAACCGTCCGGCGCTATCTCTTACGCCCTGAACCATCCGTTCCCGCAACGTAAGCCACACCGAAGTGGCGCCCAGTTAAGCGGAAACGGGGCGTCGAGGCCATCGGTCCGCCAGCCTATGGAAGGTCTGCAAATCCCCGTGCCACACGACTGGCGCCCCAAGCGTGGCGTCAGGCAGGATGCAGGCATGAGCCAGACTCCACCCGGTCTTGACCATCGTTCAAGAAGACGCGCAGGGAGGTCTTCTTGGAAGAGATGACCGGGTCGTGCCCTGGTCTGCCTGTCCGGTGCCGTCACCGGCGAGGCCGGGAAGCAGTGAAAGGGGTGCGGATGACTGACCCGCGGAGCCATAGGCGGCCGCCTTTTGCTGCAGCGCCCATGGCACCGCCAATGATGGACATATGCATGATCAAGGATGTACTGAGACTGAAGCGGCACGGTCGCCTGTCGCATGAGGCCATCGCCCGGAGCCTGTTGGTCTTGAAGGGCGTGGTGGCGAAGTACGTGGCGCTTGGCCGGCGCTACGGGCTTGAACCGCTGGGAGGCCGCAGAGCCGCTGGGCCAGGCCGAACTGCTGCGGCCATGTCCGGCGTCTCGGCCGAGCAGCGCCGCGTGGCCCAGCCAGCCTTCTCCCGCCGTCCTGCTTGGTGGCTCAGCCACTCCTCGGCCATACCCTGAAGGTGTTGGCAGCCCCCCGACGGATCGACTGCTTTGCGATCACTCGATGCACCATGGGATCGATGCCGGAATCCAAGGTCGCCCGCCCCTGCTGCAACCGCTCACGCGCTTGGAGAAGGCTCACCTCCGGGTAGACGCCGAGGGCCAGGGTCTTGCGCTCGCTGGCGAAACGATCGTCCCACCGCCAGTACCTGCCAGAGTTGTTGACGAGGAGGTACACGCCGTCCCCGTCCGCGAGCTTGCGGGGCTTGTCCGTGGGCTTGGCGTTGCGGCGTGCGACGTCGGTTAAGAGCATGACGGTAAGTTCTCACGACGGCACGCTCGGTACCATCGAAACTACCGTTCCAAATGACGGATTTGGACAACCGCCATCGCCCTCCGTTGGACGCTTGGCTCCTCGCAAGCCCACGCTAAAGGGCGCAGTCGAGCAGGCCGGCAAGATGTTGGCCATCAATGGACCAGTCTGTGGTGCCCCCAGCAGGACCCTCATCTGCGATCTAAGCGTTTGATTTATCGTGGCAACAGCTGCCGCCGAAATGGCCCATACCGCCAAAACTACCGTCAGCTTATAGGGTGTGGGCGTCTGCTACGGGCACGTGCTCTGCGACGATTGTCGCGGAGTAAAGCGGTAGCACGCATCGGCCGCACCTACGGGCTACCTTGTGTCCGCTACAGACTGGTGACGGTCACTCGTTCCGGGAGAGCGAGCGTCGGCTCGCGCCAGAACCGGCCTTTCGACGGCGATCGCCATGAGCGTCTGCTGCGCAACCAAACGGAATGGCCGACAGGTCCTCACTGGCCAGCGTGTCGCCGATGACCGCTTCCGACCCGAGCGAACTCAACAGACCGACCCACTGCCGCCCTTCGTCTTCGATCTGCCACGGTCGACAAAGCAGCGGTTGCGGTTCATCGCTCGGCAAACAGAGCTCACAATAGCTGGTATCGAGCATTCCTTGCGCTACGCTGCACCTAAGTTTCATGATGGAGTATGAAATGAACCGAATATGGCTCAACGGTGTTATTGCGGTGTCGCATCCATGTGCGCCCATACAGACCAATAGGGAGGAATCGCAATGGCATTTATGAAAGGCCTGGACGATCTGCAAAGAACTTTGGCGGAGGCGCAGAGAGCGCTTGAGGCCGTCAATGGCGAGCTCGGCACCTTGTCGTTCAATCCCGAGGATCCAGAGAGCGTCGAGGCGGCGATCATTGAGTCCGAGCGGTTGGTAGATGAGCGGCTGGGCAAGTACGCCAACAACCCGATCGTCGGTCCACTGATAGTTCAGATGAAGGATTCGTTCAGGACTGCCGTGATCGAGAAGGCAGCTGCGGCACGGCTGAAAGGGGAAGAGTCAGATGGCGAATAGGGAGGTCCTGTTTAAGCGGATTAACAATGCCTTGTTCGACATGCAAGCGGCAACCTCGCAAACCTTCGAGCAGCATTTCCTGACCTTTGCCCGACTTTTTGCAGACTCATCACTGGACCTCCTCAACCAGAAGCTAACGGCAAGTCTAGATGTAGAGTGCTTCCTAGAAGCCAGTTCGAGGTCACAACGCAGCATGGTGGGGTCGGCCCGACTCGCCTGGCCTGAAAACGCGGATGAGGTACTTGGTCTGCAGTGGCTATTGGTTCAGAAGCTCGCACGCGAACCGCGAGGTTTATTGAATTTCGCGCACACGTACTACACCGTTGGGCGCAACGTTACCGGTGAGTTGCATAGCCTCACCCGTCAGTTGCTGATCCCGTTCGCCCGCGACTACAAGGACTATGTAATGGCCATGGAGCGATCAAAAGTAGAGGCGTCCTTGAGCAGCGTCGCGAGTGACATAGGAAGTGCTCCTGCACATATCACGTACCACATCAACGGAAACAACGCTCGAGTAAAACACCAGTCGATCGACAACTCGGTCAACTCAGTTACGGTCAGCAGCACGGTGATGAACTGCATCCAGGATCTACGAGATGAGATTCAGAGGGCACCGCTCTCCGAGGAGCAACGTGGCGCCGCAGTGGACGTGGTCGATGAGGTCGAGGCACAGATTGCCTCTGGAAAACCGAAACGTGCGATCTTGGCAGCGCTGCTGGCGTCGCTGCCAGCCATGGAGTCGATCACGTCGATTGGCAACAACCTTCTCGGAGCTCTGAAGACAACAGGAGTGATGTGAACGTCATGGCGCCAGCCGCGCACCAGGCAGCGGAGCGGCACGCACTCAGGGCTGAAATGTCTCCAGAACTACTAGCGCACCACGGACGGCTGAAGAGCCCGCTGGTGCTGCTGGGAGCTGAGTACTGGAACTGGACCGAGCCCGACTACGGCAATCTTGCGGACCGGCGGAGTCCGGTGTACTCGGTGTTGAAGAACCTGGCTTCGGAAAAGGGCTTCGCCGACTACGTGCACATCACCGACAGCACACTCTAGCGATTGATTTCATCGTCAACCACCCGCCGATCGGGGCCAAGTCGTTCAGGGGGGTGTGCAGCGCCTGCGACGATAAGAGAAAGCGAGAACGGGCATGAAGCTGTCCGAGATAGTCATAAAGAATTTCCGGCTGCTGCAGGACGCGCGCATGCGGCTGGACACGACGGGCATCACGACGATCCTGGTGGGCCCCAACAACAGCGGCAAGACCTCGACCATCGAGGCCATGCTGGCATTCCTGCAAAGGCCGATCAAGCAGCTGTCGATCAACGACTTCTCCCTTGGCTGCCGTGACGCCTTCAAGAAGTTCGAGACACACGTCCTGACGCCACCAGCAGCGGCAGCCGCGGATGAAGCTCCAGCTGCTGAGCCCCCGCCGTTGCCTGCGCTGCCGGTCTTGTCGCTGCAACTGAAGTTCGACTACGACGATACCGGTCCGGATTTGGCACTCGCAGGCGAACTTCTGATGGACCTGGACGATGCGTCCACGACGGTCACCGTCGAGATCCGATTCGGGCCTGCAAACCCCCAGCAACTGGCGCAGGCGTACCTAAACGATCGTGACGATGAACAGTCCTTCGCCGACTACCTTGCCGTCACGCTGCATGACCACTACAAGCTCGATCAGTTCAAGCTGAGCCCTGACGGAACCCAAGCCGAGAGGTTGCCCGACCGCGGCATCCTGCAGCGGCTGATTCGCATCGATGTCGTCAGTGCGCAGCGCCACATCGACGATCGTGAGGAGGGCAGCAAGGCCACGCGCTTGTCGACCTTGCTCCACGCCCACTACGAGCGGCGCTACAAGGTCGACGCGCCCAGCGACTTCAAGGCGCTTGAGAAGACGCTGCGAGAGCAGTCCACGGCGCTCGGCCCTCAGTACGTCAAGGCCTTTGATGGCCTCATGAAGGGCCTCGCGAAGTTTGGCCACCCCGAGTCACCCAAGCTGACCGTCCGCGCCGAGCTCAGCGCCGATGGGCTTTTCAAGGACACAACTCGTGTCTACTACGCCGCCATCGCCGCTGCGGGATTGCCGGCCGACGGCGCCGCGGCGGCGATCGATCAGGCCTTCGAGCTGCCTGAACGCTACAACGGTCTCGGGTTCAAGAACCTGATCTACATCGTCCTGTGTTTGAAGTCGTTCCGTGAGGACGTCGAGTCAGACCCTGAGCACCGTCCACGGGTGCACCTAGTGGTCGTCGAGGAGCCGGAGGTCCACATGCATCCCCAGATGCAGGCGGTGTTCGTCCAGAAGGTCAGCGAGTTCCTTGCACCCGCGGCCGGCGAGACTGGCGTGCAGCTGTTGCTGACCACGCACTCGTCGCACATGGCGGCCAACTGCGGCTTCGCGCCGATTCGCTACTTCCGGCGCAACAAGGGCAGGGTCGAGATTAAGGACTTGCTGTCCTTCGAGGCTTCGGCGAAGACCGCCCCCGAGAAGGCCGCGATGGAGTTTCTTCGGAAGTACCTCACGACGACGCGATGCGACATGTTCTTTGGCGACAAGCTCGTGTTCATCGAAGGGCAAGTGGAGCGCATGCTCTTGCCCCGGCTGATCGCAGCGCTCGACGCCGCACTTCGCGACAAGCTCACTTCGACCTATGTCTGTACGGTGGAAGTGGGTGGTGCGTACGCGCATCTTTTCCAGAAGCTGATCGAGTTTCTGCAACTTCCAGCGCTCGTGATCACCGATCTGGACTCGATCAACGGCACCACCAAGAAGAAGACACCTGTCGCCAGCGGCCACGCGAGCAGCAATGCGACCCTGTCGAAGTGGCTGCCGGGCAGTGCCGAGCTGCCCAAACTGATGGCAGCTGGCGAAGCGGAGAAGACCTCCGGCTGCGTTCGAGTCGCCTACCAAATCGCGGAAGCCGCTGGCCAACCTTGTGCACGAAGTTTCGAGGAGTCCTTTGTGTATGCGAATGCAGCATGGCTGCTTGCCAACAAGGCCCAGTTGCTCGCCACCGGCAACACCTTCACCCATGCGGACGCCGCGGCTCTGACCGCCGACGCCTATGCGATCAGCCTGCCGAAGGTCGACTTTGCGCTTGATCTTCTGGCCAACAGTGGCTGGGCAACACCCAAATACATCCGAGAGGGGCTCGAATGGTTGGCGAAACAATAGCCGCAGCACAGCCTGAAAAGACGGCAGACGAGCGCATCGCCGATTGCCTCACGAACGGCCGAAGCTTCGTGCTGGACGCAGGTGCTGGCGCGGGCAAGACGTACTCTCTGGTCGAGGGTCTCAAGAAGCTGTGTGCACCAACCCTCGCGGACAGGCTGAAACGGGATGGGCAGCAGATTGCCTGCATCACCTATACGAATGTGGCCAAGGATCAAGTGATCGAGCGGATTCAAGGCAACAGCTTGGTGCGGGTCTCGACCATCCACGACTTTCTCTGGAGCACGCTGCAGCCCCATCAGCAAGCGCTCCGACAAGCGTTGCTCGATCTCAACGAGGCGCTCCCGCCGACAAGCGCGCGTCGAGTCGATCAGGCCGAACTGCAGGCGAAGGTGGACGGTCGGCTCGAGGTGAAGTATTCGGACCGAGGCTCCAAGTTCCTCGATGGTCGAATCTTTCATGACGACCTGCTGTCGATCGCCCGTATTGCCTATGCGAGGTACGACAAGCTGGCGCGGATTGTGGCGAGCCGCTATCCCTACATCTTCGTCGATGAGTACCAGGACACCAGTGCGGCGGTTGTCGACATCCTGCTTCGCCGAATCCTGCCCTTGGTCGGTGACAAGGTCGTTCTGGGATTCTTCGGCGACAAGATGCAGAACATTTATCACCACGGCGAGCACAAGGGGATCGGTACCCTGCCGGCGGATCTCGCCGCGCCGCTGGAAGTGATCGTCAAGCGTGAGAACCGCCGCTGCTCCCTCAGCGTCATCAACGTGCTGAACAAGATCCGGACCGACATCACACAGGTCCCAGGCAACAGGAACGTGCAAGGCGATGCGGCGTACATCCGAGTCGGGGGTGCAGCCGATGAGGCAGGCCTTCAGCGCGCGCGAGAACTGCTGACGGGCACCTTTGCTTGGGATCTAACTGACCACGGCACGCGTGAGCTCTACCTCACCCATAGGCTAATTGCCCGCAAGGCCGGTTTCGCTGACCTCCTGCAGGCTTTTGCGGATCGAGGCGGCTTCGCCAAAGATGCCCTCACCGATGGTTCTGATCGGCGGATCGCCTTCTTTCTGGAGAAGGTGGAGCCGCTGGCGCAGGCCTGGGAGAAGGGACAGATCGGCGAGACGCTCGGCAGGCTTCATGGCGCGGGTCACCGGCTTCCCAGTCGCGCCGCGAAGTCAGGCGTCCGCGACGCGCTCAACACGCTGATCGACAAGCGCGGCTCGGGTACTGTTCGGGAAGTGCTGGAGACGGTTCGAGATCGTCAGCTCTTCCCGCTGACCGATGACCTGAGCATCCGCCTCGGGAACAGCCAACCCATCCTCACGGCGGAGATGGATGAAGCCGCGAAAGAGCGAGAGCAGGCGGACGTGAAGCTGTACTCGGCACTCTTTGCGCTTCCCTACGCACAGGTCGCTGCATTCGCTCGGTTCTTCATGACCAGCACGCCTTTCTCCACGAAGCATGGGGTGAAGGGTGACGAGTTCGAGACCGTGTTGGTGGTACTGGACGATTCCGGCGCTGCGTGGAACTTCTATTCATTCGACAAGTACCTGTCCGGCGCCGACGACGCGGCGAACCCAGAACGTGCGAACCGCTCTCGCAATGTCTTTTACGTCTGCTGCTCCAGGGCGCGACAGAGGCTCGCTGTGATCGACATGGGCAAGGCATCTGCGGCGAAAACAGCGCGGCTGCAGGCGCTGTTCGGCGCTGATCGTTGCTTTGAGGTGTAGCCTTCGGCGGTTGAATCGTCGACCGGTGACCCGATGACTGCTTCCGGTCCCAAAGCGTGAATCCAGGTTCAAGACGCGGAGGACAGCATTCGCTGCATAGGTGCCAGTCCGGTGCCAATTGGCGGCTTCAGACTGGTTGCAGACACTCAAGCTCGTGGATTGAATGTCGGGCAAGACCGAAACCGGTTTTTGACTGATGCAGAGTGCTCCAGCCGACGTGCCTAGCGGCCGGTTAGTTCGGCGATATCAGAAAGGACGATGGGTTCGCCGCGCGCGGTCATGACGGCAGTCAGGACTCGAAAATGCCGGCGAGAATTACGTATGGCAACGCTCGACTTCACCAGGATTCGCAGCACTCCGAAGAGCAGGAACGACAGCTTCGAAGCTCTGGCCGTCCAGCTGTTCAAGGTTTCCCTTCACCTTCCCGCAGGCTCGACGTTCGTCAGCTTACGCGGCGATGGTGGTGACGGCGGCGTCGAGGCGTACTACTGCATGCCCGACGGAAGCGTCGCAGGCGTTCAGGCCAAGTACTTCTTCCAGCTCGGCGATGCGGAGATGCGTCAGATTGACGACTCGCTCGCGACGGCACTGAAGAACCACCCCTCACTTTGCAAATACTGGGTCTACATCCCCTTCGACTTGACCGGAAGGGTCGCGGCAGGTGCCCGAGGGAAGAGTCAGGCTGAGCGATTCGAGGAGTGGAAGAAGAAGGTCGAGGGTACTGCCAAGGCGGCAGGCTCCGCGCTATCGGTGACTCTGTGCACTGCAGCGGTCATTCGCGCGCAAATCCATGCAGCTGACCCACACGGCGGAATGAGGCGGTATTGGTTTGACGAATCCGTACTGACCCTGACACAGATTCAGCGGTGCCTCGACGATGCGATTGCCTTTGCCGGCCCTCGATACACGGCCGCTCTGGACGTCGTGACAAGCGCGCACGTCGGCCTGGACTTCTTTGGTGGAATCGGCGACTTCGCGGCTTGGCGAGAAGAGTCGCTCATACCAGTCATCACCCAACTACGATCGCTCATTGGCTGGGGCGACAAGGCACTCGGGGTTCTGAGCGAACCCGATGCCACCGCTGCCCGCGTGACCCTCAGACGCCTCATTGAGGCGAGCGAGCGCATGACCGATGTCTCCTCGCTGGCATCGCACTCACCCGAAGTGAAGCAAGGGCTGTCGACGGTGTTGCCGCTGCTTGAAAGGGCGCGTGCTGCGCAAGAGCAGGCGTTCTATGACCAGCATGGTCGAGACAAAGACACCCCCTCCTTCCGGCAGTTCCACGCCGAGTACATGTGCACGTTCCCGGCTGGGGAAATGGACGCGGCGCGTGAGTGGGAGCAAGCGGCGCATGCACTTCAGACCGCACTCTCGTCGCCGGAGATGGGTGCTGCCACGACGCGCTCCCTGTTGTTGGTAGGCCCGGCTGGCATCGGGAAGACCCACTCCATTGTCAGTGCCGCACGCCGCAGGCTGGCGCGAGGCGGCTACTCACTGGTCGTCTTTGGCGACGACTTTGGCAGAGGTGAGCCCTGGGAGGTGATTCGCAGCAAGTTCGGCTTTGGCGCTGATGTAGCACGCGCAACACTCTTTGAGTGTCTGCAGGCATGCGCAGACAACACGGGGCTGCCGTTCGTCGTCTACATCGACGCGCTGAACGAGAGCCCAAGAAATGCGCGATGGAAGAGCAAGTTGCCGGAGCTGCTGGCCCAGTGCACGCCGTACCCAGGTCTCAGGGTTTGCGTCTCGACTCGGGATACGTACCGCGACCTGGTCGTCGACGCACGGTTCCCAGGCTACGCGTTCGAGCACTCGGGATTCGCGGGGTACGAGTTCGAAGCGGTGGAGGCCTTCGCCACCCACTACGGACTCGATGCGGAAATCACGCCTCTGTTCTCGCCCGAGCTGGGCAACCCGCTGTTCCTGCACCTAGCCTGCAGGACGTTGCGAGATGAGGGCCGCACGTCGTTGGATGTTTCACTTCCAGGCTTTGCCGCCCTGTTGGATGGCCACCTTAAGCACTGCGACGGCCTTGTTAGGGGCAGGCTGGCCTACACGAACCCGAAGAATCTGGTGCGCGCGGCGATGCTGCGACTGTCCGAAGTTCTCACGCGCAACCTGCCAAAGGAACGAACCTGGGAGGCGTGCACGGCCGTACTGTCGGCCGTAGTCGGAAACGAAGTTTCGGCCGAGTCCCTGCTCAAGGAGCTTGAACACGAAGGTCTCGTCATCCTCTCGGCCGGCGACCACGACACCTGGTTTGTTCGGCTCGGATACCAGCGGTACGGAGACATTCTTCGAGCCAGTGGCATCGTCGAACGACTGACCGGTCCACAGGGATTGGATGCCTCATCGCTTGCGAGCCAGCTCGCCGCCCTCACCCCAGAAGATGAAGGTGTGCTCGAAGCGCTGGCGGCAGTTCTTCCAGAGCAGGTCGGTGTGGAAATCACCGAGGGATCTCTCGGGGTTGAACCAGCACTCGCGCACCGGCTGTTAGTTCGCGCGATGGTCTGGCGCTCCAGGGAGAGCGTCACCTACGACGTTGATGACCATGTATACGGTGCTCTGCGCACCCCGGGCCTGTGGCGCGAGGTGTACGACATGTGCATCCGCGTGAGTCTGGTCCCGCGACACCGGCTGAACGCATCGAACTGGCTGAGCCCGTTCCTGCAGAACTCACCGTTGGTCGACCGAGACGCGTTCCTATCGGTTGCAGCCTTCAAGTCCTTTGACGACAAGGGCGCCGTCTGGTCCCTCATCAATGCTGCTCTCAAGGCGAATGTGCATCGCTGGCCTGCGGAGAGCAGAGAGCTTGCGGTCGTGACCTTGGCGTGGCTTACATCTGTTGCAGACCGGCGAGTGCGCGACCTGTCCGCCAAGGCGATGGCGAGGCTGCTGGCGATCCAGCCTGACCTCGGCAAAGTGTTGACCGGCGAGTTTCAGGGGTGTGATGACGACTACATCCTGGAGAGCATCGCACTTGCCATCTACAGCGCGTGTCTGCTGGAGCGGCATTGCGCAGCGGCGTTTATCCCGGCCTTCAGAGGTCTGCTGAGCCCGACCTTCGATTCCCCCAACGTCCTCGTCCGTGACTCCGTGCGGTTGCTCGGCCAATTGATTGGCCGTGACAAGCTGGACGCCGCCACGCTGAAGCGTCTGGATGCCTTCCCATCTAAGGTGCCAACATGCACCATCTGGCCCACACTACCTAATGCCAAGTCGCTCTTAGACCTGGAGCACCTGCCCACAAACATGGAGCTCTGGGGATCGGGCATGCTGCCTGACTTCTGGCGCTACCAAGTCGAGTCGAAGATTCGCGACTTTGACCTCGATGCCGCAGGTATATCTCACGAGAACATCGCCTGCTGGCTGATGGTCGAGGTTCTTCGGCTCGGTTACCCAGGCACCAACCAGTGCGCTATTAGGACGGACCGCGCCATCAGCGGCGAGTTCGGCAACGGTCGCGGCCGCAAAGGATACGCCGACCGACTCGGCAAGAAGTATTACTGGACACTGCTTCATCGACTGCTGGGCGTGCTGGCCGACAACGTGCAGCCCAAGAGTTCCTACTCGGGTCGCAAGCCCGGCCCGGCCCACTTGTGGTCTGTCGATGTCCGCAAGGCCGACTTGACTGACGTCCGGGACATCACGCCGCCGCGAGACTATCCCCACGAGGTCATCCAAGGGCCAAGGTACGCCTTCCCTGACAGGACGGGCGACGTCAAACAGTGGGTGCGGACCGACGACTTTACGCCGCATGGCGACTGCATCGTTCGTACCTCGAACGACGGCACAGAGTGGGTGACGCTGTCGCTGAGCGCCAGGGATAGGGACGAGCCACCAGGGGAACGCTCGTGGACCGAGTCGCATCTGGGCGTCTACGTCTATTACACAAGCCTGTTCGTGACGGGATGCTTGCCTGCCTTCGGACCGAACAGCCAGGGTAGAGCTGCCTTCGAGAGCCAAGGCGCACTTTGGTATCGAGGCTATCTGGCAGAGTATCCCGATGGCCCGGTCTTCGAGCAGGCTGCTGACGAGGGCGACTTCTACCGAGGGCCCAAGGGCATGGACTTCTCGGAGGTCGGGCTTCTGCGGGGCGGCGAGTGGGAGTACGACTATTCGTACACAACACCTGAGCGACCAGAGTCCATCAGCGTGCCCTGCCAGGACTTGGTGAAGCGCCTCGGGCTAGTTTGGGACAGGCAACGCGGCTGGGTCGATGGCAATGGCGAGCTTGTTGCCTTCGAAACGCGCGCGAAGCGACGCAATGGCCTGTTCGTCCGACGCGACGCGCTGAACGGCTATCTGGAAGCGACCCAGCGCACGTTGGTCTACCGCCGATTCGCCAATCGCGGGTTGTTCTCGCAGGGCGGTCGTGATGGCTCCCAGATTGACCTCTTCACCTGGATGACCTATTTGCCATCAGGCTTGCCTCAGGTGCTGAGCGAGACAAAGCGTCCGTTCAACTGTTGATCGCGCCGTTCCGGCCGGGAGTCGGACGGCTGCAATGGGTCGGCACCGCAAGTTCAGGTCGGAGAGGCAGTCCGCGGAGCGGCACTGAGGGCTTGCTTGAGTCCAGCGACCGCTGTACCTCGTACTGCTGACCTTCCGTGCTGTTCGCAGTCGCCGGGCCAAGCGACCGCTTGATGCCAGTCCGCGTGCATTCGGCCTTTGCGCCCGAGTGACCGACGACGCTGCGTAACGGTCCTCCCGCGCAGCTATCGCTGATCCTAGATTTCTTCAACCACATATGTCGTTGATGAGCAGGCGCCCATAGTCGCCCAGCTTTCACCAAGCCCCGGCCTCGCTCCAAAGCGAGCTGGGGCTTTTTGCCGTCCGGTCCGCTGCTCGACGCAGTAAGGCCTCCCCTCTTCAACGACCCTGCCTATGCCATCGACCTCAAACCGCTATGACGACGACGGGCCTCTGTTCGAGCGTGCCGCCAGCAGTACCGCTTCGGCGCCTATCTGCCCATCCTGCGGGTCCCCCCGCCTGTCTTCCCGCGACCTCGGTAAGAAGACAGGCGCCGCCATCGGCACCATCGCCGGAGCCGCTGGCGGCATGTCCGCCGCGCTGTCGGCTGCCGTCGCCGGTGCCCACTTCGGCATGGGCCTCGGCGCCGAAGCCGTTCCTTCCATGCATCCGCTGGGCGCGGTCGCAGGCGCCATCCTGGGCGGCCTCAGCGGCGGCATCGCCGGCTGCGCCGTCGGCGCCACGCTGGGCGAAGCCATCGACGGCTCCGTCCTGAGCAACTGCCGCTGCCTCAGCTGCGGCCATGTCTTCTCGCACCACCGGGCGTGATCTTTCCGCCGCCCGCCTCCCCTCCTCATCACCCCTCGTCCTTCCTTCACCGCTTCATCTTCACCCACATGGCACACCTTCTCCAACAAATGGCCTACGTCGGCCAAACCCCCTGGCATGAACTCGGCAACCAGCTGCCGCCCAAGCAACCCATCGAGGTATGGGCCCAGCAGGCCGGCATGGACTGGACCATCTGCGAGACGCCCGTGCGATACATGGCCGAGCAGGCCGGCGCGCTCGGATCCATCATGACCTTCGACGACCAGAAGGTCCTCTACCGCAGCGACACCAAGGCACCCCTGTCCGTCGTCGGCGGCCGGTATCAGGTCGTGCAGCCGCGCGAAGTCCTGGAGTTCTACCGGGACCTGACCGAAGTCTCCGGCTTCGAGCTGGAGACCGCCGGCGTGCTCAAGGCCGGCCGTAAGTTCTGGGCGCTGGCGCGCACCGGCAAGGAGTCGGCGCTCAAGGGCAACGACACCGTCAAGGGCTACATCCTGCTGGCCACGTCCTGCGACGGCACGCTGGCCACCACCGCTACGCCCACCACCGTCAGGGTCGTCTGCAACAACACGCTGTCCATCGCCCTGCAGGGCGCGGTGAACGCCGTCAAGGTGCCCCACAGCACCAGCTTTGACGCCCAGGCCGTCAAGAAGCAGCTCTGCATCGCCGTCTCCAGCTGGGACGCCTTCATGTACCGCATGAAGACGCTCTCCGAGCGCAAGGTCAAGACGCACGAGTCGCTGAACTACTTGCTGAAGGTCATGTGCCAGGCGGACGGTCATGCGGAGCCGCAGGCCCTGACCAACGAGCGCGCCCTCAAGAAGGTGCAGGAGCTCTACGAAGGCAAGGGCCGCGGCGCCGAGCTGCAGGCCGCCAAGGGCACTGCCTGGGGCCTGCTGTGCGCGGTGACTGAATACGTCGACCACGAACGCCGGGCCCGCAGCCAGGAGTACCGCTTGGACAGCGCCTGGTTCGGCCAAGGCGCCGGCATCAAGCAACGCGCCCTCGACGCTGCCCTGCAACTGGTGGCCTGAGCATGCCGCAATCCTCATCCCCTCCAACGTTTCGGCGACGACCCGGATCACCGCCAGCATGGCGCCCCGACGGCACAAAGCCCCGGCTCCCCACAAGGAACCGGGGCTTTGTGCTTCTGGGCGTCAGTGGCGCGGCGGGGGGATACGGCGGCTGGCCTTCCTTCTTTCTGAACATTTCTTTCAACCCAAGGAGAACCCCATGGCAGAAGCCCATCGGGCGGGCGAGCCTTCGGCTCGTATCCGCCCTGCCCTGCGCCTCGTAAAGCCGCAGGATTTCCGCAAGCTAGACAGGGCCCAGTGGCTCGACGTGCGCAAGCAGGGCATCGGCGGCTCCGACGCCGCAGCCGCCATCGGCCTGAGCCCGTACACGTCGCCGCTGGAACTCTGGCTCGACAAGACTGGCCGCGACGCCGAGTTGCCGAAGATCGATCCGAACGACGAGAGAAGCCCCATGTACTGGGGCACGCTGCTGGAACCCATCGTGGCGGCGCACTACACCCGGCGCACCGGGCACAAGGTGCGCCGGATCAACGCCGTGCTGCAACACCCCGAGCACCCCTGGATGCTGGCAAACCTGGATCGCGAGGTTCTGGGTGCGCCGGATGTCCAGATCCTGGAGTGCAAGACGGCCGGCTACCACGGGGCGCGTCTCTGGGAAGACGGCGTGCCCGAGTACATCCAGCTGCAGGTGATGCACCAGCTTGCCGTCACTGGCAAGCAGGCGGCGGATGTGGCGGTGCTGATCTGCGGTCAGGAGCTGCGCATCCACCGGATCGAGCGCGATGACGAACTCATTGCGAAGTTGATCCAGCTGGAGGCGCGGTTCTGGCGGCACGTGGAAACAGACACCGCGCCGCCGGCGGACGGGTCCGAATCTGCGGCGTTGGCGCTCAAGGCGCTGTGGCCACGCGACAGCGGCACGGTGCTGGACCTGGCGGACGACCTGGAGTTCGGCGGCGCGTTTGCCGACCTCCTCGCGCTGCGCCAGACCATCGCCGAGGCCGAGCAGCAGCAGGAGATCCTGCGGCAGCGGATCCAGCAGCGCATGGGAGAAGCCACTGTGGCCCGCTTCGACGGGGGCGAAGTCCGCTGGAAGCGCAGCAAGGACGGCACGGCCCTGGACGTGGAACGGCTACTGGCCGACCACCCGGAGCTGCTGACGACCTACGGCGTCCCGAAGGCAGGCACCCGCCGCTTCACTGTCAAGGAGTTGCCATGAACACCACCGTCGGTGCGAGCCCGCTGGAGTTCCTGGCGGCTTATGCGCTCGTGCTGGGGATCGGCATGGTGCTGGGCTACGGCCTAGCGCT
>NZ_CAJYES010000245.1 GCF_913773995.1 uncultured Pseudacidovorax sp. | reverse complement strand
GGGCCTGTGCCCCGTCGACACCTTCGACGACACGCCGCTCTATGTCGACCCGGCCGACCTGCCGCAGGAGGCCGAGATCGCCGCCCGCCGCGAGGCGATCTGGGTGCCCTACCACGCGAAGCTGGCCGAAGAGCTCGAACGCATCCGCGCCGCCCATGGCATCGCCATGCTGTGGGACGCGCATTCCATCCGCTCGGTGCTGCCGCGCTTCTTCGAAGGCACCCTGCCCGACCTCAACCTGGGCACCGCCCAGGGCGCGGCCTGCGACCCGCAACTGGCCGCGCAACTGCTGGCCATCGCCCGCACCGACACGGCACACACGAGCGTGCTCAACGGCCGTTTCACGGGTGGGTACATCACCCGCCACCACGGCCAGCCGGCACACGGCGTGCATGCGGTGCAGCTCGAGATGACCCAGAGCCGCTACATGCAGGAACGCCTCCCCTTCGACTACCTTCCCGACGTGGCCGCGCGCGTGCAGCCCACCGTGCGCCGCATGCTGGAGGCCATGCTGGCCTTTGCCGACGGAGCGCGCGCATGAGCGGCCACTCGGCGGCCTCGCAGGGCACGCCCACCGCAGGCGAGGGACCGGCGGGCGTCGGCCGCGCTGCTCCGCTGGCCTTCCTCGCCGCCCTGACCGAGGCCCTTGGCGCCGACGCCGTCACGCCCGGCGAGGCCGTGCCCGACCGCCACCTGGCCGACTGGAGCGGCCTGCCGCCCGTGCGTCCGCTGGCCCTGCTGCGCCCGCGCAGCACCGAGGCCGTTTCGGCCGCGCTGCGCCTGTGTTCCGAATACCGCGTGCCGGTGGTGCCCCAGGGCGGCCTCACCGGCCTGGCCGGCGCCGCCATGCCGGTCGAAGGCGCGGTCGCCCTGTCGCTGGAACGCATGAATGCCATCGAGTCGGTCGATGCCGCCACCCGCACCCTCACGGCCCAGGCCGGCGTGACCATCCAGGCCGTACAGGAGGCCGCCGCCGAAGCCGGCCTGCGCTTCGGCGTGGACTTCGGCGCCCGTGGCTCGGCCCAGGTCGGCGGCGCATTGGCCACCAATGCCGGCGGCAACGGCGTGCTGCAGTTCGGCATGATGCGCGAGCAGCTGCTGGGCCTGGAGGCGGTGCTGCCCGATGGCCGCGTGCTGCCCATGCTGCGGCCCATGCAGAAGAACAACACCGGCTACGACCTCAAGCAGTTCTTCGTCGGCGCCGAAGGCACGCTGGGCGTGGTCACCCGCGCCCTTTTCCGCCTGCACCCGGCCCCGCGCGCCCGGGCCACGCTGCTGGCCGCCCTGCCCGACTACGACGCCGCCCTCGCCCTGCTGGGCCGATTGCAGTCCCGCTTCGCCGGCGGCGTCGCGGCCTTCGAGCTGATGTGGCGCGATTTCGTGGCCGCCTCGCTGGCCTGGCAGCAACTGCGCGAGCCCTTCGACACGGAGCATCCTCTGCTGGCCCTGGTCGATCTGGACGGCGGCAGCGAGGCTGCCCTGCAGGCCGAGGTGGAAGAAGCCCTTGCCGAGACCATGGAGTCCGGCCTGGTGGTCGATGCGGTGCTGGCCCAGTCGCAGGCCCAGGCCGGTGCGCTGTGGAAGATCCGCGAGGCCACCGCCGAACTGCCGGCCAACCTGCATCCGCCGGTCAACTTCGACGTCAGCCTGCCCATGGCGCAGATCGGCCGCTTCGTGGAGGAATGCCGCGCCGCGCTGGAAGCCCGCTGGCCGGGCCACACCAGCGTCTTCTTCGGCCACATCGGCGACAGCAACCTGCACCTCTCGATCGACGGCGCCAGCATCGGCGGCGATGCCGAGGCGGCAGAGCGGCTGGTCTACGACATGGTCGGCCGCTTTGCCGGCAGCGTCTCGGCCGAGCACGGCATCGGTCTCCACAAAAAGCCTTACCTGGGTGCCAGCCGCACGCCCGAAGAACTCGACGCCATGCGCGCCATCAAGGCCGCGCTGGATCCGCTGGGGTTGATGAATCCGGGGAAGGTGTTCGGCTGACCTTCGCTGAGCTGGTCGGGTCAGCCCGCAGCTTCGGCATGCAGCCGCCGTACACCCGTCACGAAGGCGCGCAGGCTGTGCGAGCGATTGCGCTGGGCGTCCAGATGGGTGGCCATCGCGCGGGCCCCGCCGATCTTCTGGAAGGTCGGGATCAGTCGCTTGACCTCGACCGAGGGCTTCTGCCAGCCGTCCGGCGCATCGAAGCGCTTGCGGTTGGCGGGCGAGTCGATCCGCGGCGTATCGAAGGCCGCAGCGAGCGCCGCGAGGTCGCCGAGATACCAGCTTTCCAGTTCCTGGCAGACCAGCCGGATGAGACTGTCGGGGCGTCCAGCTTGTTCGCACAGTCTGCGCAGCCGAGCCTTCACTTCGATGCAGTCCGCGTTGTCGTTGTCGCGGACGATGACGAAGCGGTCGCCGGGGTGGCGCCATGCGGCGAGCTTGCGCGGGATGCTGCGGTCCAGGTCCGACTTTCCCTCGTGCGGCACGCACAGGAAATGCTCACCACTCACCCAACCGGGGACCAGACGAGGCAGCCAGCCTTCCAGCAGTGCCCGCATGGAAGGTTCCTCCAACAGGAACACCAGCCGGCCGGCCATCAGCGCACGTCCCGGTTGAGGCCTTCGAACAGTCCCTGCTTCCACAGATAGCCGGGCAGGTCGCCGGCTTCGAACAGCGCGCGCAGGTTCTCGGAGTCGCCAGCCCGGGACACCTGCGTGAAGCCGCCCTGTTTGCGCAGGCAGTAGATCTCGTCCAGCGACAAGGCGTTGAGGAAATCGGGTGAATGGGTGGAGATGAAGACCTGGCCTCCGCGTTCCGCGTAGCTGCGGAACTCCTCGGCAAGTTCGGGCAGCAGTTCGGGATATAGCTGGTTCTCAGGCTCTTCCACGGCCAGCATCGGATAGGGCTTGGGATCGTTCAAAAGCACCAGGTACGCGAACATCTTGATCGTGCCGTCGGACACATGTCGCGCGATGAACGGGTCCTTGAAGCTGCCGTCCTGAAAGCGCAGGACAAGGCGGCCATCCTCGGTCTGCCGCGGCTCCACCACCGAGATGCCAGGCACCCTGCGGCGCATCGCGTCCAGCACATGGGCAAAGCGGTCGGGATGATGCTCGTACAGGTAGTTGGCCACCAGGGGCAGGTTGTCGCCCCGCGTCGAGAGGTGCTCTGCGAAGCCCTCTTCCTGGCTGGGCCGCGCTTCGGACACATGGAAGTCGGAGATGTGCCAGTTTTCGATCATCAGCCGGAAGGCGCTGGCGGCCTTGAAGCGCTCGAACTGGCCCAGGCCCTTGATGGCGAGGATGTCTGGCGAATCCAGTTCCTGTTCCTCCCGGGTGAGGTCCTCGTCCGCCTTGGAAAAGTCCTCTTCGTTGGTGATCGCGTAGCCGCGCCCGGACGAAAAGTCCAGGAAGCGGAAGGGTGCGCCGTAGGCCCCCCGCTTGTAGCGCAGGACCTCGCGCTCCACGAAGGGCCGGCCCTCCGCGCCGGGCGAGATGCGCAGCAGGTATGTCACCAGGCGCTCCTTGCCCGTGATCTCCATGCGGAACTGCAGGGTGATCTCGATGGCCTCATGCGCGAAGCCGCGACTCGCGACTTCGCGGTAGCCGCCGCGCTTGGCGATGGCCTTGCCGACGTTCATCGACAGGGCGTCCTTGAGGAAGGACAGGACATCGAACAGGGTCGACTTGCCCGTTCCGTTGGCACCCACCAGCACGCAAAGACGGGGAATGTGGGTCAGCTTGGCGTCCCGGAACAGCCGGTAGTTCTTGATGGCGATGGATTCGATCTGCATGGCGCGTCCTGAACGCCCCGGCACTGCGCGGCCGGAGCAGTCGCGCATCGTGCCATACGCACGAGGTCGGCGGCTTGCGGCGCGCTTGTCGCGCCGCAGGGAATTCCGTTGTTGGGATTGTGCTGCGCGAGGGCAGCTTCAACGCCGCACCGGCCAGTCCAGACGCACCGTGGTGCCGCGCCCGGGCGTGGACGTCACGGCCAACGTGGCCCCGATGGCGGTCGCTCGGCTGCGCATGCTGGCCAGGCCCTGGCCGCCCGCGGCCAGCCCGTCGGCCGCGAAGCCGTGGCCGTCGTCGGCCAGCACGATCTCCATGCGCTCGGGCGGGCCGGCATGCCAGTGCGCTTCGAGGCGGATGCGCCGCGCCTGCGCATGGCGCAGCACGTTGGTGAAACCCTCCAGCAGGATCCGCTGGATCTGCATGGCCGTCTGCGGCGTGACGTCGGCGCGCGGCGGCAGGCTGTCCACCTCCCATTCCAGCGTCAGGCCGGCGGCTTCCAGGCGCGGCTGCAGCCGGTAGCGCAGGGTGGCCAGCACCACCGTGAGGTCGCCCTCCAGCGGCTGCAGCGAATCGACGGCCACGCGCAGCTCGTCCAGTGCCAGCTTGACCTGCGCCTCCATCAGCGCCGGGTCGGCGCCCGGGCGGCCCACCAGGTTGAGCAGGCCCACCAGCTGCGAGCCCACGCCGTCGTGGATCTCGCGCATCAGGCGCTGGCGCTCCAGCAGCACCGCCTGCTGCTCGCGCTCGGCCTGCAGCGCGTCCATGGCGGCGGTGAGCTGGCGCTCGCGCTCGGCAACGCGCGCGTCGAGCGAGCGGGCCAGGTCGCGGTACTCGCGCACCGAGCGGCTGTAGCGCTCGACCACCATGCCGGCCAGGATCAGCACGAACCCGAACATGGCGTGCGGCGTGAGGGGCACCCAGCTGGCGCTGCCAAGCCCGATGCGAACGCGCAGCAGGTCGTGCAGTCCAGCGGCGATGGCCAGGACGCCGGCCACGAGCAGCGCGTAGGCCGTGGGGCGCCGGCCCGCCACGACCTCGCGCACCACGCCCGGCAGGCTGACGATGCCGCCGGCGCACAGCAGCGCCAGCGCGGCCGTCCACATCAGCGGCTGGCGCAGCGCGAAGGAGGCGCCCGCCAGCAGCACCGAGGCCCAGAGGATCGTGGTCAGCCACTGCAGCACCCGCGGCGAGGGCCGTTGCAACGCGAGCGTCACGAAGCGCGCGAGCAGCGCGATGTGGACCGCGTAGCTCATGGCCACCAGTGCGCCCCACCAGGGCCAGGGCAGCGGCATCTGCAGGCCGCTCTGATCGAAGTTGCGCAGGGCGCCGGCGACCGCCGCCAGGCCGAAGCAGCCATAGAGCGGATCGCGCTGGCGCCACCACAGGCCCGCCGCCAGGCCGCCCATCAGCAGCAGGCCCGTGGCATACACCAGCGACAGCGTGTTGCGCCACAGCCGCTCCTGGGCCTCCAGCGCTTCCACCCGTGCCAGTGGTCCCCAGCGCACCGCCGAGACGCCGCCGCCGCGCTGCGGCTGGAAGCTCAGCTCGATGCGCAGGCGCAGTGGCGCGGCGGTGTCTTCGAGGAGGTCGGCGGGCAGCCGCACCAGCCTCGGGCCGCGGCCGGCATCGAAGCCGGCGTCGCCCAGCTGGCCCCAACGCGCCACCAGCCGGTCGTCCACATAGACGGCGGCCTGGTTGCCCAGCGCCTCGAAGAGCATGCCGTAGAAGTGGTCGTCGCCGCCTGGAGGCGGCACCGGCAGGTCGAACGTGACGGTGGCGCCGCCGGGCTGGCGCGGCGCCTGGTCGGCCCAGCGAAAGGGCAGCGAGACCGGGGCCACCGGCCGGGGCGCCTCGCCGGCCACGCGCACCACCGCTTCGGCGCTTCGCAGCGTCTGCAAGCCGGCCTCGGGCACCGCGCCGACGGCCCGCGCGGCGCACAGCAGGCTGCACAGCAGCATGAGGCCAAAGAACCCGGCCATCAGGCGCCGATACCAGGGTCCGCCCGCGCGGGCAGCGCCGCCGCAGGGGCGTGCGGCGGGGACCTCAGGGCAGCAGGCCAAGGTTGCGGGCTTCGTAGACGGCCTCGGACTTGTTGTGCACGTCCAGCTTGCCGTAGATGTTGCGCACATGGGTCTGAACCGTGCTCACCGACACGCCGATGCGTGCGGCGGTCTCGGCATAGGTGAAGCCGCGCGAGACGAGGTCCAGCACCTCGAACTCGCGCGGCGACAGCCGCTCGGCCGCGGGCGCCGTGCCGGCCTGTGCCGTACTGGCCGGTGCGGCGCCGCGCTCATCCGGGCCGGTGGTGCCGCCGGCCTGCTGCCAGCGCCGCAGCAGCTGCCGGGCAATGATGGGCGACATCGGCGAGCCGCCGGCGCGCAGCGAGCGGATGTGCAGGCCCAGGTCGCGCTCTGTGCCGTCCTTGAGCAGGTAGCCGCTGGCGCCGGCCTCGAAGGCCTGCACCATGTTGGCCTCGTCGCCGAAGATGGTGATGACCATCACCGCGCAGTCGGGCTGCAGCCGGCGCGCGGCGCGGATCACCTCCAGGCCCGAGCGATCGGGCAGGCCCAGGTCCACCAGCAGCACGTCGAGCGGATGCCCGGGCAACCAGTCGAGGATCTGCTGCGCGGTGGCGGCCTCGAACACCAGTGCCAGGCCGGCGTCGCCCCCCACGGCATGGGCGATGCGCCGGCGCATGCCTGCGTCGTCTTCGACCAGGGCGACGCGCGCGGGCTGGTCGTCGGTTTTCGGCGGTGGGGTGCTCATTGCCAATCGTCGCGGGGGAGGGTGTGGCGCTCGGCCAGGCCGTCGGAATGGTAGAGGCCCACCTCGACATGGTCGTCATGGACCGTCGCCAGGCCCCAGTGGTGCAGCGTGGTGGGATTGCGGCTGGTCATCATCCATGCGGGCAGGGCGGCGCCGGAGGCCGTGGCCTCGAACAGGCAGGTCTCGCCCGCATAGCGCTGATAGCGGCGGAAGGTGTTGCGATGGATGTCGCCGCTGAGCAGCAGCAGGCGCCGTTGCGCCGCCAGGGCCAGCAGCTGGTCGTGTTCCTGGCGGCAGTCGGCCCAGGTCTCTCCCCGGTCCGCGCTGTTGGCCAGCCAGGTGTCGCGCTCGAACACCACGCCCGAGGCGACGATGTGGATCGCCTGCGGCTCGGCGCAGCCCGCGATCAGCGCCGCCATCTGCGGCTGCCCCAGCAGCGCCTTGTGGCCGTTGCCGGCCTTGAAGCTGCGTCCGTCGGTGAGGTGCAGCACCACGCCGTCGGCCAGCGGCACGCGCTGGTAGCCGGGCGCGGGCGGCGGCCGGGTGTGGTCGATGGTCTCGAAGAGGGGCATGCGCCCCGGGCCCGGCCTGGCGGCCAGCGCCGCGCGGAAGGCATGGAACAGGCAGCGCGAATAGGCCAGATGGTCGCGCCACTGCGGATCGGCGGCGAGGTCGGCGCCGCAGGCGTTGTTCCAGAGGAAGTCGTGGTCGTCCCAGATTGCGGAGGTGGGCACCTGCGCGACCAGCGCACGGAACCCCGGACAGTCCAGTTGCTGCTGCAGGCGCCGGTGGGCATGGCGGCCGAACTGCTCGGCACTCATGGCCTGGACGCTGGCGGTGTCGGCGCCGTGCACGTCGTAGTAGGCCGCGTCGCCCAGCAGCACCAGGTGGTCGGGCGAAGCGTCGGCGATGCGGGTCCACACCGGCTGACTGGGGAACTGCGTGGCCTCGGCGCACGAGGTGAAGGCGATCTTCAGGCGAGTGGGCATGGGTGCTCCGCGGGCAGGTTGGACCGCGGCGAGTGTCGATTCTGGAGCGCCGGCCGCCGTCACATGAATGGGGGACCTGAGACCCGATCGGCCGGTCAGAGAGCCGCAAGGTGGCTGCTGCGCCAGGGCGCCGGCCCGCCTCGGGGTGGCCGCGCCTTCTCAGCCGCCCGGTGGTGCCATCAGCCCGCTGGCACGCAGCACCTGTCGCCCGATGGCCGCCTCCAGCACCCGTCGCCCGCGGCCGGCCGGCGCCGCCAGCGTGAACCAGCGCCGCGCGCGGGTGATGCCGGTGTAGACCAGCTCGCGCGTGAGCACCGGGCTGGAAGTGGGCGGCAGCAGCAGGGCGGTGTGCTCGAACTCCGAGCCCTGCGACTTGTGCACCGTCATGGCAAAGACGGTCTCCACGGCCTGCAGCCGCGCCGGCAGCGTCCAGCGCACGCCGCCCGAGCCGTCGGCAGCGGCAAAGGCCACGCGCAGGGCGGTGCCGGCCTCGGCCACCGGCCGGCCGGTGATGTCGTCGAAGCGGGCGGGCAGCTGCAGCGTCAGGCCCACGTCGCCGTTCATCAGGCCCAGCGCCGGGTCGTTGCGGGTGACCAGCACCGGCCGGCCGGCGTACCAGCCCTGGGTGGCGGCGATCCAGCCTTCGGCATGCAGCAGCTCGGCGATGGCGGCGTTCAGGCCCGCCACGCCCCAGGGGCCGTCGCGCAGGGCGCACAGCAACTGGAAGCGGCCGCTGGCCTGCAGCAGGCGGGCGGCCCAGGCGTCCCAGTCGGACCGGGGCGCATCGGAGTCGGGGCGCTCCTCATGGATGCGGCGCAGCCAGTGGGCGGGGCCGACGGGCTGGCGGCGGTCACCGGCCGGGGCCGCGGTCTGGGCGTCGTCGTCGATGCCGTCGTCGGCCAGCAGCAGGGCGCGCAGGGCGGCGTCCTGGGCCAGATGGCCGGGTGCAGCGGCCAGGCGGCAGCGGCGCAGATCCGTCAGGCCATCGTCGAACAGCGCCAGCGCGGTGCCGGCATCGCCGTGGTTGACGGCGGTTGCCAGCCGGCCGATGCCGCTGCCGGCATGGAAGCGTCGGCTCACGCGCAGCATGGCGATGGCCTGGTCCAGGGGATTGCCGCGCGCGTCCTGCAGCGCGGCGGGCGGCGCCTGGCCGGTGGCGGCCTGCAGCCATGCGAAGGTGGCGGCGTCGTAGTGGCCGTGGTCCGCGCGGCTGCACAGCTCGCCGAGCACGGCGCCGGCCTCCACCGAGGCGAGCTGGTCCTTGTCGCCCAGCAGCACCAGCCGCGCCTGCGGGGGCAGGGCGTCGAGCAGGGCGGCCATCATCTCCAGGTCGACCATGGAGGCCTCGTCCACGACCAGCACGTCCAGCGGGAGGGGATGGCCGGCGTGGTGGCGCAGGCGGCGGGTGTCGGGGCGGCTGCCCAGCAGGCGGTGCAGGGTGCGGGCCTCGGCCGGAACCTGGCTTCTAAGGTCGGCGCCGCCGGGCAACTGCTCCCACGGCAACTGGTCGAGCGCGCCGCGGATGGACTCGGTGAGCCGGGCCGCGGCCTTGCCGGTGGGCGCGGCCAGCTGGATGCGCAGCGGCCGTCCCGGGGTGCCGCCATGCATCGCCATCGACTGCAGCAGCGCCAGCAGCCGCACCACGGTGGTGGTCTTGCCCGTACCCGGGCCGCCGGTGATGACGGCGAAGCGCTGGCGCAGGGCCAGGGCGCAGGCCATCTTCTGCCAGTCGGGCGTGCCGTCGCCGGGGCCGAAGAGCCGGTCGAGCACCGGGCGGATGCGTTCGGCCGGCGCGACGGGCGCGGGCGGCAGCCGGTCTTCGATGCGGGCGCGCACCTGCTGCTCGTACTGCCAGTAGCGCCGCAGGTACAGGCGTGGGCCCTGCAGCACCAGCGGCGTCGCGCCCTCTGCTGGATCGCCGCGGCCGCACAGGCGGCTGGCGGCCAGGGCCTCGCGCCAGGCGGCCAGGCGCAGGGGCTGCAGCCAGCGCTGCGGGCCGTCGCCCACCGCGGCGGTGCCGGCCGTGTCGGGCGGCAGCGAGAGGCTGTGGCGGCCATCGGCCAGCGTGGCCTGCAGGTCCAGGCAGACATGGCCGCGGCCGAGCTGGTGGCTGGCCAAGGCGGCGGCCAGCAGCAGCTCGGCGCCCGCCTCTGGATCGCGCTGCAGGCAGAAGAGGGCGAAGCTGCGGTCCAGCTCGCGCAGCCAGCCCTGCTGCACCCAGCGGTCCAGGTCGGCGAGCAGGGCGTCGCGCCGCTGCCCGGCGGCGGCTTCGGCGGGCTCGGCGTCGAAGAGGTCGGTGGTGGATGTCACCGGCGTCCTCCCGGCTGTGCCAGGGTGGCGTCGGCGATCGGTGGCGGGCGCATGGCGCGACTTGGCGGGCAGGTTGCGCACGGGCTCATTCGGTCGTGCCTTCCTCGGGGCCGCGCAGCAGGGCGTCGAGTGCCTCAATCAGTTCGCACGGCGGCCGCACGGCCCAGATGCCGTGGCCCGGCGCATCGGCGCCGCGCAGGTAGACGGTGAGGGCACCGCCCAGGTGCGTGTCGGGGTCGTAGCCGGGCAGGCGGCTGCGCAGCAGGCGGTGCAGGGCCAGCGCGTAGAGGGCGGCCTGCACGTCGTAGCGGTGGGCCAGCAGCGAGGCCTGGATCGCCGCGTCGCCATAGGCCGCGTCGTCCGGGCCCAGCCAGTTGGACTTGTAATCGGCCACCCACCAGCGGCCGTCGTGTTCGAAGACCAGGTCCATGAAGCCCTTGAGCATGCCGGCCAGTTGCGTGGGCGGCAGGGGTGGGCGGTTCATCCCCGGCAGGATTTGCGCCTGGACCACCGCGTCGATGCTGCGCGCGTCGGCGCGGTGCACCGGCATCCAGAACTCCATCTCGGACTTCGGCCGCGCCAGGCCGGCCAGCGTGGCGGGCACGGCATCGGGCAGCGGCCAGGGCGTGCGCAGCCAGCGCGGCAGCCAGTCGCACAGCGGCTCGATCCAGGCCTCCCAGCCGCGCACGGTGCAGCGGCGGGCGACCAGGTCGCGCAGGGCCTCGGGGGTTTCGAGGACGCGGGCGAAGCCCTGCTGCGCGCACCAGTCGAGCAGGCCGTGCAGGAAGCTGCCGGCCTCGGCGCCCTGCGGGAAGGCATGCCAGCTGCCGCCACGCGGGGCGGTGGCGGGGCGTTCCTCCGGCGCGATGTCGGCGGGGGCGATGGCTTCTTCCAGGGCCTGGTCCTGGCGGGCATCTTCGGGCTCGGCGCTGGGCGCCGGCGCGTCCTGGGCCAGGGCACCGCTGCCGCCCAACTGCTGCACGAGTGCGGAATAGCTGGCGATCCACCACGGCGCATGGCCGTGGCGCAGCGGCGTGCGGGCGGCGCCGCGCGGGGGCGGGGCGGGCGGGTGCCAGACGCGGGCGTCGGGGGAGGGCGCGGGTTCGATGACGAGGATGGGCGGGCTGGATGCGGCAGGCGCGCCAGCCGCGGCGGATGCCTCGGATGGCGTGGCTGTCCGGGCTGCCCCAGATGCGCCGTCGGCCCCTGACGCGGAGGCCGCTCCGGCTGCCGTCGTCGCGGCGCGCGCCGCTGCGGCGTCGCCCGCATCGTCCGCCAGCGCCTGCAGCGCCGCCCGGTAGCCCGCCAGGCTGTCTATGGCCGCGCCCGCGCCCAGTACCTGGCCGAGCGCCCCCCGGTCGATCGCCACTTTCTTGCCGCTGCCGGCGGCGAGCGGCGCCACGCCCAGCCACAGCGCATGCCGGGCGCGGGTCAGCGCCACGTAGAGCAGCCGCATGTCCTCGGCCAGGCGCTCCTCGTCGGCCAGGGCGGCGGCCTGTTCATGCTTGCCATCCAGCTCGATCACGCGGGCATCGGCCTCGGCGTCGTGGAAGCCGATGGACTTGGCGGCCGAAGCCTTCTCCTCCCGCCATGCGGCGATGAAGGGCAGCAGCACCAGCGGGTATTCCAGGCCCTTGGACTTGTGGATGGTGACCACCTTGAGCAGGGCGGCATCGCTTTCCAGACGCAGGATCTCTTCCTCGCCGCCGGGTTCGGCCAGGCGCTGGGCCAGGGCGCGGATCAGGGCATGCGGGCCGTCCAGGTCGACGGCGCGGCGCTGCAGCCATTCGGCCAGGTGCAGCACGTTGGTGAGCCGGCGTTCGCCGCCGAGGGCGGTCGTGGCGGGTGCGGCGCCGTCGGGCGCATCCGCCTCATCGACGGGCGTTGGGCTGCGCGTGTCAGGCTGGGGGCGCACATCGGGCCCGGACGCCATCCCTGCGGGCGCTTCGGCTGGCAGCGCGCCCGCCCTGCCAGCCGTCGCCGCCAGCCAGCGCGCGGGCAGGTCGTAGGCATGCAGCAGCGCATGCACCATCGGCAGCACGCCGTGGCGCAGCCAGCAGGCGTTGAAGGCCTGCCAGCGCAGGGCGGTCTCTTCCCAGGCGAGTTCGTCTTCTTCCAGCCGGGCCAGCTCGGCCAGCGGCAGGCCCAGGCTGCGGCTGGCCAGGGCGGTGCGCAGCAGCCGGTCGTCGCCCGGCTCGGCAGCAGCGCGCAGCCAGCGCAGCAGGTCCTCGGCCTCGGGCGTGGCGAAGACCGATTCGCGGTCCGACAGGTAGACGCTGCGCAGCCCGCGCGCGGCCAGGGCGCTGCGGATGGCGGCGGCCTCGGTGCCGCTGCGCACCAGCACGGCGATGTCGGCCGGCCGCAGCGGCTGCCAGCGGCCGTCGGCGTGACGCAAGCCGCTGCGACCCTCGCCGGTGTCGGCCAGCCAGCGCACCACGGCGCTGGCGAAGACCTCGGCCATCTGCGCGCGGTAGTCGGCGGTGCCGATGCTGTCGCGGCCGGCGTCGGGCTCGGGCTCCTGCGACCAGAGGGTGAGGGCGGGGGCAGGCGCACCTTCGAGCCATAGCGCCTCGCCCCGGCCGCGGGCGCGCACCGGCACGAAGGGCACGGGGTCGCCGTCTTCCCGCGCGAAGCGGAAGGCGCCGCGCGGATGGCGGCTGGCCTGTTCGAAGACGCGGTTGACGGCCTGCACCACGGCGGCAGTGGAGCGGAAGTTGGTGTCCAGCGCGTAGATGGCGCCGCCGGCCGCGTCGGCCTCCGCGGCCGTGTCGCGGCGGGCGCGCAGGTAGGTGCGGATGTCGGCGCCGCGGAAGGCGTAGATCGCCTGCTTGGGGTCACCGATCAGGATCAGGCCGGTGGCGGAGCGCGCCGGCGCGTCGGGTGGCGCGGTGCCGCCGCCCGCATCGCTGTCGCCCTCGTTGGGGCCGCTGCTTTCCGCTTGGCCATAGATGCGCCGGAAGATGCGGTACTGCACCGGGTCCGTGTCCTGGAACTCGTCGATGAGCGCCAGCGGAAAGCGGGTGCGGATGCGCGCCGCCAGCGCCGCGCCGCCGGGGCCGGCCAGGGCGCGGTCCAGCTGCAGCAGCAGATCGTCGAAGCCCAGCTCGGCGCGGCGCAGCTTCTCGGCCGCCAGGGCTTCGCGCAGGGCGCGGGCCGCATGCACGGCGAGGTGGGCGCGCAGGCCGGCGGGCTGGGCCGCGACCTGCGCATGCTGCCAGGCGTCGATGGCGTCCAGCGCGGGATGGTCGGGCAGGGCCTGGCCCTTCTTGAGCTTCGCGCCTGCGCGGCCGAAGCGGGCGATGTTGTCGGGCGCCTCGGCGTCGGCGCTCCAGTCGGCCAGGGCCTGCAGCCAGCCGTCGAAGGTGGCGTCGTCGTCCTTGCCGCGGTAGCTGTTGCCGTTGAGGTGCGGACGCGCGGCGTGCCACAGCCGCTCCAGCGCGGCGCGGTCGGCGCGCCAGGCGGCGCGGGCCTGTTCCTGCAGGGCATCGGCCTCGGCCATGCTGCGGCCCAGCTGGCGCAGGGCGTCCAGCGCGTCGGCCTCGCCGTCGAAGGCGCTGCCCTGCAGGCGCAGTTGCGCATCCCCCTGGGCCAGCAGCGGGCGCACGGCCTGCCACAGCGCCTCGGGGTTCGCAAAGCAGCCCAGCAGCGCGCGCGAGGCGGCGGCGTCCAGCGGGTAGTAGTGGCGCCGCCAGTGGTCGTGCAGCACCTGTTGCTGCAGCGCCTGCAGGTCGGTCTGCAGGGTCTGGGCGAACAGGCTGCCGCTGCCCATGGCGTGCTCGCGCAGCATGCGCCAGGCCCAGCCGTGGATGGTGGCGATGGCCGATTCGTCCATCCACTGCGCGGCCACGCGCAGGCGGTGGGCGCAGCCGGGGCGGGCCTCGGGCGCGTAGTCGTCCAGCAGGGCGGCCAGCGCGTCGCCGGCCGGTGCTTCGGCCTCGCCGGCGAACACGCGGGCGGCCTCGTCCAGCCGGGCGCGGATGCGCTCGCGCAGCTCCTGCGTGGCGGCCTCGGTGAAGGTCACGACCAGGATCTCGGGCGGCGTGAGCGGCCGGCCGAAGGCGCTGCCGTGCTCGCCATGGCCCAGCACCAGGCGCAGGTAGAGCAGGGCGATGGTGTAGGTCTTGCCGGTGCCGGCGCTGGCCTCGATGAGGCGCAGGCCGTGCAGCGGGAAGCGCAGCGGGTCCAGGGGCTGGATGGACGGGACGGCGGTGTTCATGAAGCCGCCCCTGCGTCTTGAATCGCCGAAGACCGCTCGGTCCTGGCTTCCAACCGTTCGGGCTGAGCATCCAACCGTTCGGGCTGAGCTTGTCGAAGCCCTTGCCCGATTCGGACATGCGCGCCGTTCTGCCCTTCGACAGGCTCAGGGCGAACGGGTTTGGAGGGGCTGGCGGTCATGCTCACAGCTCTCACAGCTCTCGCAGCTCTCACGGCTCTCACGGCTCTCACGGCTCTCACGGCTCTCACGGCTCTCACGGCTCTCACGGCTCTCACGCCTCTCACGCCTCTCACGCCTCGGCCTCGCTCGTGGCGCCGCGGCGGGCGGCGGGCACGCTGCGCCACAAGGGGCCGTACAGCGCCCGGGCCCAGTCGAACAGGTCGCGGCCGTCGTCGGTGCGGGCGGCGGCGAGGGCGGCGAAGTCGGGATAGGCGCGGGCCAGGGCGGGCCGCTCGCATTCCCCCCGGCGCTGCATGCCGCCGTCGTAGGCCATGCGCGCGGCATGGCCGGCCATGTCCTCGGCCAGCGCGGCGAAGCCGGTGCGGCAGGCCAGCGGCAGTGGCTGGCGCAGGCCGGTGAGCCAGGCCTCGACGAGCTGGCCCAGCGCCTCATTCGCATCGGCGCGCGTCAGCGCCGGCAGCACCAGCGTGCCCGACTCACTGACCAGCACGGTGCGCGTGGGCCCGGCGGCCCAGTTGAGCGCCAGGTGGGCAGGCCAGTGGCGGACCACGTGGTGCCAGGCGAGTTCCTTGCCCTTGTGCAGGCGGCCCTGGGCCAGCACGAGGCGGGCGGGCTCGGAAGCCCCCGAGTCCGCCTGAGCATTTGCACGCGCAGCATCCAACGCGGCATCGGCGTAGCCAGTCGATTTGCTGCCACCACCGACTTCGCTGCTGTCATCGCGTCCGCCGCGCGACGCGCTGCCAGCCGGCAGCCGCCGCGGCGGCAGTGCGTCTTCGATCGCTACCCCGCTGTCCGCATGCCGCCAGTGCAGCAGCACCGGCTCGGCCTCGGCCTCGGGCCAGGCCTCGCAGGCCTTGAGGTAATGCTCGAAGGTGCGGGCCACGCGCTGCTGCAGGCCCTGGCCGGCCAGGGTGCCGAAGGCCTGCAGCGGCAACCGGCCTTCGCTCGCCAGCCGGTCGACCTGCTGCGCCAGCGTCGAACCCAGCGCCGCGCGTGCGGCGGCCGGGCTGGGCTGGTCGTCGCACCAGGGCTGCAGGGTCTGGCGCAGCTGCTGCTCCAGCGCCCAGTTGTCCAGGCCGCCCAGGGCGAAGAGCTCGTCGTCCAGTGCATCCTCGCTGCCGTCGGCGCCGGGGCCGAAGCGCACATGCAGGCGCTGGGCGAAGAAGGCCTCGATGGGTTGGGCGAGGAAGTCCTCCAGCGGGCGCAGGGCGATGGGCTCCTCGGGCTGCCAGGGCGGTAGGGACTGATCGTCGCGGTCGGGCGGTTGCGCGGAATGAGCCGCCTGCCATTCGCGGCCATAGGTGTAGAGGCCGTCCACGGCGGGCGCGCGTGGCGCCTCGGGCGCGAAGTAGCGCGGACTGAAGGGCTGCAGCGGATGCTCGGTGGTCAATGCGGCCAGCACCGCGTCGCGGTCGTCCTCGCGGCCGGCCAGGTGCCAGCCGGCGGCGAGGTGGTCGCGCAACTGGCCCACCAGCACGCTGGGTGCGCGGGCGCTGTGGTCGCGCACGTCGCGGCCCACCCAGCTCAGGTAGAGCTGCTCGCGCGCGGAGAGCAGCGCCTCCAGCAACAGGTAGCGGTCGTCGTCGCGGCGCGAACGGTCGCCGGGGCGCCAATCGTCCCGCATCAGGTCGAAGTCGGCCCGCATGACCGGGCGCGGGAAGTCGCCGTCGTTCATGCCCAGCAGGCAGACCACGCGGAAGGGAATGGCCCGCATCGGCATCAGCGTGCAGAAGCTGACGCCGCCCGAGAGGAAGCGCTGGGCCAGCCCGCCGCTGCCCAGCTGGCCGAGCCAGGTCTCGCGCACCACCGACAGCGGCAGCTTCCCGTCGAAGCCGGCGGCGGCGCAGTCGTCCAGCCAGCGGTCCAGACCCTGCAGCAGTTCCTGCACGCGCACCTGCTCGCGCGGCGTGACCGGCGCGAAGAAGCGCTGCAGCAGCGCGCGCAGGCGTTCGGCCCAGACGGTGGGCGTGTCATCCTGCGACAGCGTGTCCAGCGTGACCTCCATCGCGCGCAGCAGCGCCGCGAGCGGGCCGAGGGCTGCAGCGTCCAGCCCGCCCACCTCGTCGAAGGGCGCGATGCCGTCGAAGGCCTCGCCGTCGCCGGCGGCATAGCCCAGCAGCATGCGCTGCAGGCCGAAGCGCCAGCTGTTGGCCTCGCCCGCGGCGCCCAGGCCCTGCTGCGCGCGCTGATCGGCATCCAGGCCCCAGCGCACGCCAGCGCCCTCGATCCAGCGTTTGAGCACGGGCAGGGCGTCTTCCGTCAGGCCGAAGCGCTCGCGCACGGCCTGCACTTCGAGCAGGTCCAGCACGTCGCTGGCGGCGAAGCGGCTGTCGGGCAGGGCCAGCAGCGCTTCGAGGGCCACCAGCAGCGGCTCGCGCCCGCGCTGGCCCTGGTCGGCGACGGTGAAGGGAATGTGCCGTGGGTCGCTGCGCGTCAGCCGGCCGAAGACGGCCTCGATGTGGGGCGCGTAGGCATCCACGTCCGGCAGCATCACGATCACGTCGCGCGGCTGCAGCGTAGGGTCGGCATCGAAGCGGGCCAGCAGCTGGTCGTGCAGCACCTCCACCTCGCGCTGCGGCGAATGGGCGGTGTGGAAGCGCAGCGAAGCGTCGCGTGCGGGGTCGACGGCGGGCCAGCGCTCGCGCGTCTCGGCCAGCGGGCGCAATTCCAGGATGTCGTCCTGCAGCTGGCGCAGCAGGCTGTGCGCGGGCGGCGCGTCGTCGCTGAAGAGGTCGATGCGCCCGCCGCCGATGCCGGCCCAGGCGCCGCGGTAGCGGTCGGGTTCGTCGAAGCCGTCAATCAGGTGCAGGTAGTCCCGGCCCTGCTTGCCCCAGGCGGCCAGCAGCGGATGGGCATGCTGGTGCAGCGCGGCCTCGTCCAGCACGGCCGGCATGCCGGGGCGGCGCGCCTGGCGGCGGTAGGCGCCGCGCAGCAGGTCCTGGTCGGCCACGATGTCGGTCCAGTGGTGGCGGCAGGGGTTGTGCACGAAGAGCATCACCTGCGCATGCCGGGCCAGGGCGGCCAGCGCCTGCAGCGTCTGCGCGGGCAGGGCGGAGATGCCGAAGACGATCACCCGCCGCGGCAGGCCGATGGGCGGCGGGCCCTCGTGCGCGGCCAGGGCGTCGATGAAGCGCTGGTGCACGCCGGCGCGGCTGCCCGCCAGGCCCTGCGTCGCATCAGCCGGTGCGCGGCCGTCCAGATCGTCGAGCAGGGCGCGCCACAGGCGGGCCTGCCAGTGCTGGTCCTCGGGCAGCGGGCGGGTGCCGCCGCGCAGCGTCTGCAGCTGGTCGTGCCCGGCGGCCCAGTCCTGCAGCCAGTCGGCGCGGTAGACCTGGTACTGGTCGAACAGATCGGCAAGCCGCAGCGCGAGCTGGTGGCACTTGCGCAGGTCGGGGTCGTGGGCCAGGAAGCGGGCGAGCGGTGCGAAGCGGGCGTCGGTCTCGGCCGCGCGGGCGGTGAGCGCGGGCAGCAGGCGCATCAGCCGCCAGGCGAGCGGCGCCTCGTCGAGCGGCGAGCGCTCGGGCACGGTGCCCGCGCCCAGCACCGCGCGGTAGGCCCGCCACAGAAACTGCGCGGGCAGCTGCACGTCGAAGGCCGCCGTGATGCCCAGCCCGCCGCGCGCCGGATCGGCCGCCAGCGCCAGCTTGAGCCACTGCGCGATGCCGTTGCTCTGCACCAGCACCACCTCGTCCTCCAGCGGCGCCAGCGGATGCCGCGCCAGCCAGGCCACGAGCAGCTGTCGCAGGTCCTCCGGCCGGTTGCCGTGCAGGACCATCAGGCCGGGCTGCAGGGGGGGCGAGGAGGCGTGAGCGGACATCGGGCGGGCGGACGGGAGGCTCGTGAGTATCACCATCCGCCGCGACCCGGTGGCGGGTGCGCGTTTGTCCGGGTGGGGCGCGCAGCTCGAGGGCGCGCGCCTTTTCAGGCCAATGCGGTCCGGTTGCGGCCGTCGGCCTTGGCGCGGTACAGCGCGGCGTCCGCGGCGCGCAGCAGCCGGCCCATGTCCACCGAGTCATCCATCCGGGCCGTGTGCGCCACGCCAATGCTCAGTGTGGCGTAGAGGCTTTGGCCCTGTGCATCGAACGCCAGCGCCTCGGCTGCGACCTGGGAACGCAGGCGCTCCGCGATGGCCTCAGCCTCCGGGGGCGACACGCTGGGCAGCACCACGGCGAATTCCTCGCCGCCGATGCGGCCCAGACGGTCCTGTGGACGCAGGGCTGCGGCGGTCACGCGGGTGAGGGCACGCAGCACCTCGTCACCCACATGGTGGCCATGGCGGTCGTTGATCTGCTTGAAGTGATCCGCATCGATCATCAACACGGCCATGCCGGCGCCATCGGCCCGGGCGCGCTCCAGGCCGCGCTCGCCGTGCTCCATCAGGGCGTGGCGAGCAAGTGCCCCGGTCAGGCCGTCGTGCCGCACGGCATGGTCGAGGCGGCGCAGCGTCTCGGCCCCCGCCGCGTTGGCGCAGGCCACGGCAAGGGGGCCCAGGGCCAGCAGAGAGACGCCAACGCGCAGCGACAGCACCTCGTCGGCATGGGCGGGCGTGAAGTTGAGGTCGAAGAGGCCCAGCGCCACCGCGGCCAGTGTCCATGTACAGATGGTGGCTGACAGTAGGGAGGTGGTGAATATCCGGTAGTTCATGGCGCACCACAGCAGGCCGGGTACGGCGAATACCAATGCGCCGGGTCCGCCGACCAGTGCGCGGATGCCTTCGCCGGCCAGAAGAGCGGCAAGGGGGGCCGCTCTCAAGGCGCTGGACTGTCTGCGCGCAGGCACTACTGGCGCCGGATCGTCGGCATGCGGGGCGGCCAGGACCAGGGGCAGCAGCAGCAAGTAATTCATCAGCTCGGCGCTGAACCACAGTGCCGCCATTTCGGCCCATGGCGTGGAGAAGTACGCCGGCCCTGCGCCGCAACCGACCAGGGCCCCGGCCGCGCTGGCGGCCGTGGCGGCGAGCAGCAGATACAGCGGCGAGGTCGTGCGCTGCAAGCGGAGGGTCGGCTGGTCCAGCCGCCGCAGCAGGAGCCAGCCTACGGCGACGTCGAACATGTTGGCGCTGTTGAGCCACAGCGCCATAACGGGTGGAGAGCCGGTGCACAGGTCGGCCAGCACGAAGCCGGCGGCGCCCGCGACCCAGGACGACGCCCGCTGGCCGAGCTGCGGGTAGCGCACCAGCAGGCCCAGCAGCAGCGCATTGGCTGGCCAGAAGGCCGAAAGGAAGCCGATCGGCCGGGCAAGGATGCCCACGATGCAGCCCAGGAAGGTCAGCAGTGCGAGGCCGGCCCAGGCGGGGGGATGGGGCAAATGGCGGAGTCGGGACATGGGCCAGAGCATGGTCGGGGGGAAAGGGCAGCGTGGATGAGCCCTCCCTGCAAGCTCCGAGTGTTAGAGCGCTGGAATATCCATGTCACAAAAAGTTAACAAATAGCCACATAAGAATGTGAAGAAGTTGGCGCGCTGATCGGTTCGTCGCCGGGGGCGCCGGATTTTTACAATCATCCCCATGAATCTGCCCCCCTACACCCGCGCCCAGCAGCTGCCCGCCATCCTGGCCCAGCGCATTGCCATCCTCGACGGGGCCATGGGCACCATGATCCAGCGGTTCAAGCTCAATGAAGCGCAGTACCGCGGCGAGGGCTACAGCGGCCCCGGCGCCGTGGGCGACCGCTTCAAGGACTTCCACAAGGACGTGAAGGGCAACAACGAGCTGCTGTCCCTCACCCGCCCCGACGTCATCCGCGACATCCACGAGGGCTACCTGGCGGCCGGCGCCGACCTGATCGAGACCAACACCTTCGGCGCCACCACCATCGCGCAGGAGGACTACGACATGGCCGACCTGGCGCGCGAGATGAACCTGGCCAGCGCCTGGCTGGCGCGCGAGGCCTGCGACAAGTTCAGCACGCCGGACAAGCCGCGTTTTGTGGCCGGCGCCCTGGGCCCGACGCCGCGCACCGCCAGCATCAGCCCCGACGTGAACGACCCGGGCGCACGCAACATCGACTTCGAGACGCTGCGCGCCGCCTACTACGCGCAGACCGCTGCGCTGGTGGAAGCCGGGTCGGACGTGCTGCTGGTCGAGACCATCTTCGACACCCTCAACGCCAAGGCCGCGCTCTTCGCCATCGACGAGTACTTTGCGGCCAGCGGCGAATGCCTGCCGATCATCATCAGCGGCACCGTCACCGACGCCTCGGGCCGCATCCTGAGCGGCCAGACCGTCACCGCCTTCTGGCACAGCGTGCGCCATGCGCGTCCCCTGGCCGTGGGCCTGAACTGCGCCCTGGGCGCCGCGCTGATGCGGCCCTACGTGCAGGAGCTCAACCGCGTGGCGACCGACACCTTCATCAGCTGCTACCCCAACGCGGGCCTGCCCAACCCCATGAGCGAGACCGGCTTCGACGAAACGCCCGACGTCACCTCGCGCCTGGTGCACGAATTCGCGGCCGAGGGCCTAGTCAACATCGTCGGCGGCTGCTGCGGCACCACCCCCGACCACATCGCCGCCATCGGCGCCGCCGTGGGCCCCGTGACCCCGCGCGGCGTGCAGGGCGCGCGCTTCTATCGGGAAGCCGCCTGAGCGCCTGCCCGGACATCCCGACATCGGGCCGCGGAGCAGGCCACGCGGGAGCACCCGCGGAACCGGCTTTGCCAGGCCGCTGCGTGCGCCCCCTTGTGGGGGAGGCACCGCAGGCGCCACGGGGGTGGGCCTACTTCAACCAGCCTCTTTTACGGAAATAGAGCATCGGCCCGACGGCGCTGGCTGCCATCAGCAGCAGCACGTACGGATACCCCAGGCTCCACTCCAGCTCCGGCATGAACTTGAAGTTCATGCCGTAGATGCTGGCGATCAGCGTCGGCGGCAGCAGCGCCACGCTGGCCACCGAGAAGATCTTGATGATCTTGTTCTGGTTGATGTTGATGAAGCCGACCGTGGCGTCCATCAGGAAGTTGATCTTGTCGAACAGGAAGGCGGTGTGGCTGTCCAGCGACTCGATGTCGCGCAGGATCTGCCGGGCCTCCTCGAACTGGTCGGCGTTGAGCATGCGGCTGCGCATCATGAAGCTCACGGCGCGGCGGGTGTCCATCACGTTGCGGCGGATGCGGCCGTTCAGGTCTTCCTGGCGGGCGATCAGGCCCAGCACCTCGCCCGCGATCTCGTCGCTCACGTTGCCCTTGAGCACCAGGTTGCCGGCGGCTTCGAGCTCGTCGTAGATGCCTTCGAGCGTGTCGGCCGAGTACTCGGCGTCGGCGTCGAAGAGCTTGAGCAGCACCTCCTTGGCGTCCTCGATCAGCCCCGGTGCCCGGCGGGCGCGCATGCGCAGCAGGCGGAAGACGGGCACGTCCTCGTCGTGGATCGAGAACAGCACGCCGCGGCTCTTCAGTTCGGCGTTGTGCTGGTTGAGGATGAAGGCCACGCGCACGCTGCGCGGCTCGTCGGCGTCGGCGATCAAGAAGTCGCTGCGCACATGCAGGTCGCCGTTGTCCTCTTCGTAGAAGCGTGCCGATTCCTCGATGTCCTCGTCGGTCACGTCCTCGGGAATGGACAGGCCGTAGTACTGCTTGACCCAGCGCTTCTCGTCCGGGCTGGGCGACTCCAGGTCGACCCAGATCGGCTGGAAGCGGGACAGCTCCTCCAGCGACTCGATTTCCTCCTGGACGAGGCGGCCGTTGGCGAGCGTGAAGATGTTGAGCATGGCGTGCTCCCCTGAAAGCGAAGGCGTTGCGGGACGAGAGGCGGCGGTTGGGGGGTAGGGGGCGCTTTCAGCCCGCCACCCGCGCACCGGCCGGCACGCGCGACGCGAAGGTCAGAAGGGAGCTGAAAGCTGCCGAGACGGGGAGGTGTCCAAGGTCGGTACTCCGGTAAAGCAGCGGGCGCGATTATGCACCGCAGCAGGGCGTGGAATGCCCCGATCTGGATGGGCATCCAGTACATTTGTGGCTTCATGTCCACCCTTGTGAACGAAGCGTCGACGGGCGCCGCCGACACCGTGGCCGGGCGCCTGGAAGCGGCCCTGGCCGGGCTCAACGACGAGCAGCGGGCGGCCGTCCTGCACGGCGTCGGCGAGCGCGCGGCGCCCGGCGGGCCGCTGCTGGTCATCGCGGGAGCCGGCGCCGGCAAGACCAGCACCCTGGCCCACCGCGTCGCTCACCTGCTGGCGGCGGGCGCCGACTCGCAGCGCATCCTGCTGCTGACCTTCTCGCGCCGCGCGGCGCAGGAGCTGACCCGCCGCGCCGGCCTGGTCGCCGCCCGCGTGCTGGGCCTGGCCGAAGGCAGCCTGCCGGCGCTGCCCTGGGCCGGCACCTTCCACGGCGTCGGCGCCCGGCTGCTGCGGGACCATGCGGCCCAGCTTGGGCTGGACCCGGACTTCACCGTCCACGACCGCGGCGATGCCGAGGACCTGATGGGCTGGGTGCGTCACGCCCGCGGCCTGTCGCAGACGGCCCGGCGCTTTCCCCTCAAGGGCACTTGCTTGGCCATCTACTCGCGCGTGGTCAACACCCGGCTGCCGCTGGCAGAGGTGCTGCGCCAGTCCTTCACCTGGTGCGCCGAATGGCAGGAACAGCTCACCGCGCTGTTCGCCGACTATGTGGACGCCAAGGCCCAGCAGAACGCGCTGGACTTCGACGACCTGCTGCTCGCCTGGGCCACGATGATGGAAGAGCCGAGCCTTGCCGCACAGGTGAGCGCCCGCTTCGATCATGTGCTGGTGGACGAGTACCAGGACACCAATCGGCTGCAGGACGAGATCCTGCGCCGCCTCAAGCCCGACGGCCGCGGCGTCACGGCGGTGGGCGACGATGCCCAGGCCATCTACGGCTTCCGCGGCGCGACGGTGCGCAACATCCTCGACTTTCCGGCCGCCTTCGACCCGCCCGCACGCGTGCTCATGCTGGAGCGCAACTACCGCAGCACGCCGCCCATCCTCGACGCTGCCAATGCCGTCATGGACCATGCGCAGGAGCGCCATGCCAAGCGCCTCTGGACCGACCGTCCCAGCGCCGGCCGTCCGCAGCTAGTGCTGGTGCCGGACGATGCCCACCAGGCCACCTGGGTGGCCGACCGCGTGCTGGCCCACCGCGAAGGTGGTTTGGCGCTCAAGCGGCAGGCGGTGCTGTTCCGCACGGCCAGCCACAGCGCCGCGCTGGAGCTGGAACTGGTGCGCCGCAACATCCCTTTCGTGAAGTTCGGCGGCCTCAAATTCCTGGAGGCGGCGCACGTCAAGGACCTGCTGGCGCTGATGCGCTTCGTGCACAACCCGCGCAGCCGGCTGGCGGGCTTCCGCACGGTGCAGCTGATTCCCGGCGTCGGTCCCGCCACCGCCGGCCGGCTGATGGACACCATGCAGGCGGCCGCCGACCCGGCCGCCGCGCTGGCCGCCTTCGTCGCGCCGCCCATGGTGCGCGAGGCCTGGCAGGACTTCGCCCGCGCCTGGCAGGCGCTCAAGGCCGGCAGCGAGGGCTGGCCGCAGGAACTCGCCACTGCCATCGACTGGTACGCGCCGCACCTTGAGCGGCTTTACGAGGCCGCGCCGCTGCGACTGGGCGATCTGCAGCAGCTGGCCGAACTGGCCCGCGGCTACGCGTCGCGCGAGCGCTTCCTGACCGAGCTGACCCTCGACCCGCCGGACGCCACCAGTGACCGGCCCGGTCCGCCGCTGCTGGATGAGGACTACCTCATCCTCTCGACCATCCATTCCGCCAAGGGCCAGGAATGGAATTCGGTGCATGTGCTGAACGTGGTCGACGGCTGCATGCCGGCCGATGTGGCGCAGGGGGCGCACGAGCTGGAGGAGGAGCGGCGCCTGCTCTACGTCGCCATGACCCGCGCCCGCGAGCACCTGCACCTGCTGGTGCCGCAGCGCTTCCATGTGACGCAGCAATCGCGCTTCGGCGACCGGCATCTGTACGCCGGCCGCACCCGCTTCATCCCCGATGCGGACCTGCACCATTTCGACCGCGTGACCTGGCCGCCGCCACCGCCCGTCGTGCCCCATGCCCCTGTCCCGCCCGAGGTCTTGGACCTGCGCCAGCGCCTGCGCGCCGCCTGGCGTCCGGGCTCTTGAATGCGGGCCGCCGCGCTATCGAAGATGCAGCGCCGCGACCATCTTCTGACGCGGCTCAAGCATTCCTCCATTGCAATTCGATGACGCCGCGCGCATAGTGAATTCAACGCACCGACGCGCCTTCCTCCCACACCGCCAGACCGCTCCCGCCGACATTCCGCATTGCCTCGCGCACCCGTTTGAGTTCCGCCGGCCGGCGCCTTCCATCGAAGAACCGGCCATTTCCCCAACCGTCAATTCCAGGAGGTTTTTTCATGAATTTGACGATCAGCGGCCATCACCTCGACGTCACGCCTTCGCTGCGCAACTACGTCACCACCAAGCTCGACCGCATCACGCGGCATTTCGACCGCGTGGTGGATGTCAAGGTGATCCTCACCGTGGAGAAGCAGAAGGAAAAGGAACGCCGGCAACGCGCCGAATGCAACATCCACGTGAAGGGCAACGACATGTTCGCCGAGTCCAGCCATGCCGACCTGTATGCGGCGGTGGACGAACTCATGGACAAGCTCGACCGCCAGGTCGTCCGCCACAAGGACCGTCTCCAGGACCACGGACATCCCTCGCCCAAGCGGCTGATGTGATGTCCCGCAGGCGACATGCCTGCACCTGCCGCCGGGCGTCTGCTCGGGGCAAATCCTCTTGAAAAGCCGCCTGTGGGCGGCTTTTCCATGTCTGGTACAAGGGTTAGCCCGGGTGCATAATCGCGCCCCGATTCGCCCCCCACCATGAACCGACTCGCATCCATCCTGCCGTCCGCTCAAGTGCTCGTGAGCGTGGACGCCACCAGCAAGAAGCGTGCTTTCGAGGAAGCGGGCCTGCTGTTCGAGAACCTGCACGGCCTCGGCCGCGCGCTCATCACCGACAGCCTGTTCGCGCGCGAGCGTCTCGGTTCCACCGGCCTGGGCCACGGCGTGGCCATCCCGCACGGCCGCATCAAGGGCCTGAAGTCGCCGATGGCGGCGGTTTTCCAGCTGGCCCATCCCATCGGCTTCGACGCGCCGGACGAGCAACCGGTGGCATTGCTCATTTTCCTGCTGGTGCCCGAGACGGCGACGCAGAAGCATCTGGAGATCCTCTCCGAGATCGCCGAGATGCTGAGCGACGCGCCCCTGCGCGAGAAGATCAAGACCAGTTCCGACGCGGGCGAGCTGCATGCCCTGATCGCCGGCTGGCGCTCGGCCCAGGTGGTCTGACGGGCGTACGCGCGGGGACTCGCGCCCTTTCCCGCTTTCCCATGACGTCGCACGGGTGCGCCGATGGCGGTGCGCCTCTGTGGACAATGGCCGCATGAAGCCCACCGTCATCAGTGCCGATGCGATGTTCGAGGATTTCCGCGGCTCCCTGCGCTGGGAGTGGCTGGCGGGACTCGGCGCCTCGGAGCGGCAGTTCGACCCCGAAGTCATCAGCAACGCCCGGTCGGCCGCCGACCTGGTCGGCTACCTCAACTACATCCATCCCTACCGCGTGCAGATCATGGGTGCGCGCGAGGTCGCATATCTCACCCGCGGCACGCCCGAGGATTGTGCCCGGCGCGTGGCCCGCATCGTCACGCTGGAGCCGCCCATGCTGGTGCTGGCCGATGGCCAGGCCGCGCCGGACGAACTGCTGTCCATCTGCGAGCGGGCGCAACTGCCGCTCTTCGCCACCCGCGAATCCTCGGCCTTCGTCATCGACGTGCTGCGGGCCTACCTGTCCAAGCACTTCGCCGAGCGCACCTCGATGCACGGCGTGTTCATGGACATCCTGGGTATGGGCGTGATGATCACGGGCGAGTCGGGCTTGGGCAAAAGCGAGCTGGGCCTGGAGCTGATCTCGCGCGGCAACGGCCTGGTGGCCGACGACGCGGTGGACCTCTTCCGCATCAACCAAGCCACCATCGAGGGCCGCTGCCCCGACCTGCTGCAGAACCTGCTGGAGGTGCGCGGCATCGGCCTGCTGGACATCAAGGCCATCTTCGGCGAGACGGCCGTGCGCCGGAAGATGCGGCTCAAGCTCATCGTGCACCTGGTGCGCCGCGACTCCTTCGAGCGCGACTACGAGCGCCTGCCGGCGGAGCCGCTCACCCAGGACGTGCTGGGCGTGCCGATCCGCAAGGTGGTCATCCAGGTGGTCGCCGGCCGCAACATCGCCGTGCTGGTCGAGGCCGCCGTGCGCAACTCCATCCTGCAACTGCGCGGTATCGACACCTATGCCGATTTCGTCGCCCGCCACCACAAGGCGATGGAGAACGGTGGCGCGTGAGTTGCGAAGCAGCCGGGGGCGTTATCGGTTCTTGCAGTCGTTGCAGACACCGTAGAGCGACATGGCATGGTCCTGAAGGACCCAGCCCTTGTCCTTGGCGATCATCTGCTGGCGGCGCTCGATCTCGGCGTCGTAGAACTCCTCGACCTTGCCGCAGACGGTGCACACCAGGTGGTCGTGGTGCGTGCCCTCGTTGAGCTCGTAGACGGCCTTGCCGCTCTCGAAGTGGCTGCGCTCCAGGATGCCAGCCTGCTCGAACTGGGTCAGCACGCGGTACACGGTGGCCAGGCCGATATCGGAGCGCTCGTTCAGCAGCACGCGGAACACGTCTTCGGCCGTCATGTGGCGCTGGCCGCCGGTCTGGAAGATCTCCAGGATCTTCAGGCGCGGAAGGGTGGCTTTGAGGCCGGTGCTCTTGAGTTCTTCGATGTTGCTCATGGTGGAATCCGGCGTTGGCGCGGCGGGTGGCATGCCCGCGCAGCCTGTGGGTCGGAGCCGCCCTGGCAGAGGCCGGCCGCTACAATGCCCGGATCATATCGCCACGCTTTTTCCCTATGCCTGGACAACTTCCCCGCCCAAGCGGCTTTCGTCTGGCGGCCGTCCTGCTGGTCGGCGTCGGCATCGCCGGCTGCAGCAGCACCGGTGAGCGCATGCGCGGCGCCCTCAATGCGATCACGCCCTACAAGGTCGAAGTGGTGCAGGGCAACTTCGTCTCCAAGGAGCAGGTGGACGCCCTCAAGGCCGGCATGTCGCGCCAGCAGGTGCGAGAGATCCTGGGCACACCCTTGCTCACCGACGTCTTCCATGCCAACCGCTGGGACTACGTCTTCACCATCCGCCGCCAGGGCGTCGAGCCGCAGCAACGCCGCCTGACGGTGTTCTTCAACGGAGACACGCTCGCGCGTTTCGAAGGCGACACCATGCCCTCCGAAGAGGAATTCGTCGCCGCCCTGGACACCCGCAAGCGCAGCGGCAAGGTGCCCGAGCTGCAGGCCTCGGAAGACGAACTCAAAAAATTCAAACCGTCCGTGTCCGCGTCGCCTACGCAGGACCTGCCGCGCAGCACCCAGCCGCTGCCGCCGAGCTACCCGCCGCTCGAAACCCGCTGAGCCTTCTCTTAAGGCCGCCGGTCGCCGCCGTCGCAACGCGGCCGGACCGGCGGCCTTTGTTGTTTACGCCCCTCCGCACCGAAAGCGAACGCGCATGACCGCCGCTCCCGCCGCCTCCTCTCCGTCTTCCGTCTCCCACCGCATCGCCGTGGCCGGCGCCTCCGGGCGCATGGGGCACATGCTGATCGAGGCGGTGCGCGCCGCGGACGACTGCCAACTGGCTGGCGCGCTGGACCGTGAAGGCAGCCCCACGCTGGGCAGCGACGCAGGCGCCTTCCTTGGCTTCGCCTCGGGTGTGGCTGTGACGGCCGACCTGCGCGCCGGCCTCGGCGGTGCGCAGGTGCTGATCGACTTCACCCGCCCCGAAGGCACGATGGCCCACCTGGCCGTCTGCCGCGAGCTGGGCGTGCAGGCCGTGATCGGCACCACCGGCTTCAGCGATGCGCAGAAGGCCGAGATCGCCGAGATCGCCAAGGACATCGCCATCGTCATGGCGCCCAACATGAGCGTGGGCGTCAACGTCACCTTCAAGCTGCTGGAGATGGCCGCCAAGGCGCTGTCCACCGGCTACGACATCGAGGTCATCGAGGCCCACCATCGCCACAAGGTGGATGCGCCCTCGGGCACCGCGCTCAAGATGGGCGAGGTCATCGCCGACGCGCTGGGCCGCGACCTGAAGGACTGCGCCGTCTATGCCCGCGAAGGCGTCACCGGCGAGCGCGACCCCTCCACCATCGGCTTCGCCACCATCCGCGGCGGCGACATCGTGGGCGACCACACGGTACTGTTCGCCGGCACCGGCGAGCGCATCGAGATCTCGCACAAGTCCAGCAGCCGCGCCGGTTATGCCCAGGGCAGCCTGCGCGCGGTGCGCTTCCTGGCTGGCCAGAAGGCCGGCCTGTTCGACATGTTCGACGTGCTCGGCCTGCGCTGAGCGCGCCATCCCCTCCGACGCGACCGCGCGAGCAGACGATGGGTGCCCTTTCGCTGCTGGACCAGGCCGACGCCGTCGGCCGCGGTGTGGCCCTGCTGCTGCTGCTGATGTCGGTGGCGAGCTGGGTCACGCTGCTGTGGAAGGCGTGGGTGCTGCGCGGCGGCGCCGGCCGGCTGGCCCGTGCGGTGGCGCTCTTCTGGCAGGCACCGGACGTGGGCGAGGGCATGGCCCGTCTCGCAGGACTCGACCCGCGCCGCCATGTGCTGCCGCTGGCGCAGGCGGTGCAGTCGTTGCCTGCGCGCACCGTGTCCGAGACGCTGCAGGCCCTGGGCAAGCCGCAGGCACCGCTCACCCGGGCGCTGCGCGATGCGCTGCAGGCCGTGCTGCGCCAGCTGCAGGCGGGGCAGATCCTGCTGGCCACCATCGGCGCCACCGCCCCCTTCGTCGGCCTGCTCGGCACGGTGTGGGGCATCCACGGCGCGCTGGTCAGCATCGCCGGCCAGGCGGGTGGCTTCACCATCGACAAGGTGGCCGGGCCGGTGGGCGAGGCGCTGATCATGACCGCCTTCGGCCTGGCCGTGGCCTTGCCGGCGGTGGCGGCCTACAACGTCTTCGGCCGCATCATCGGCCACATGGAGGCCGAGCTAGAAGGCTTCGCGCACGACCTGCTGGCCGTGTTCGCGCCCGAGCCTGCGACGGCGCCGCTTCCCCCGGCGCGGCCGATGCCGGTGACCGCCTGATCGCCACTCTGCCGTTTCCGACCGCTGCGCGACCGCTCACCCCACCCCGCAGGACGAACTGTCACCATGGCCTTCGGCCGCAGCACCGACCGCCTGAACCCGCGCACCGGCCCCGCTGCGCGGCCCATGGCCGACATCAACGTCACGCCGCTGGTGGACGTGATGCTGGTGCTGCTGGTGATCTTCATCGTGACGGCGCCGCTGATGGCCAGTTCGATCCGCCTCGACCTGCCTGCGGCAGGGGCTGCCGCGCCGGTGGAGCAGCCGCGCGCCATCACCGTGGCGCTGGACGCGCAGGGCCACCTGTTCGTGGACGACCAGCCCGTTGCCGATGCCAACGCGCTGACGCAGCGGCTGCGCACCGCCGCCGCGGGCGTGCCGGACATCGAACTGCAACTGCGCGCCGACCGCAGCCGGCCCTATGGCGAGATCGTCACGCTGATGGATGCCGCGCGCGAGGCGGGCATCCAGCGCATCGGCTTCGTGGCCGAGCCGGCGTCCGCCGATCGCTCTGACGCGCCGCCACGCTGAGCAAAGCGTCGGCCGGCGCACCGGCCAGAAGGATGCATGGCCGCCCGGCCGTTAGCCGACCGCCTCTTGTCTCGCAGCGGCACCGGACGATGACCGCGTGCCGCCCTTCAGCCCGCCTTCCCCAGCACCACCGGCTTCGTCCGCCAGATGTCGTGCGCGTACTCGGCGATGGTGCGGTCGGACGAGAACGCGCCCATGCCCGCCACGTTCAGGATGGCCTTGCGCGCCCAGGCGTCGGCGTCGCGGTAGAGCGCGTCCACCTCGGCCTGCTTGGCCACGTAGGCCGCGTAGTCGGCCAGCAGCAGGTAGTGGTCGCCCCAGTTCACCAGCGTGTCGAACAGGCCCTGGTAGCGGCCCGGCTCGCCGGGCGAGAAGGCGCCCGACTGGATCGCGTCCAGCGTGCGCTTGAGCTCGGCATTGCCTTCGTAGAAGTCGCGCGGTCGGTAGCCCTTGGCGCGGATCTCGGCCACCTGCGGCGTGGTGTTGCCGAAGATGAAGATGTTGTCGTCGCCGACGTTCTCCTTCATCTCGACGTTGGCGCCGTCCAGCGTGCCGATGGTCAGCGCGCCGTTGATGCCGAACTTCATGTTGCCGGTGCCCGAGGCCTCGGTGCCGGCGGTGGAGATCTGCTCCGACAGGTCGGCCGCCGGCATGATCATCTCGGCCAGGCTCACCGAATAGTTGGGCAGGAAGACCACCTTCAGCAACTTGCCCACCCGCTCGTCGGCATTGATGACCGCGGCCACGTCGTTGATGAGCCGGATCACCTGCTTGGCGGTGAAATAGGCCGAGGCCGCCTTGCCCGCGAAGATCACGACCCGCGGCACATGGTTGCCGTGCGGATCGTCCAGGATGCGGTGGTAGCGCGTGATGACGTGCAGCACGTTCAGCAGCTGGCGCTTGTATTCGTGGATGCGCTTGACCTGCACGTCGAACATGGCGTCGGTGTCCACCACCACGCCCATGTGCTGCTCGATCCAGTTGGCCAGGCGCAGCTTGTTCTCGCGCTTGGCATGGCGGAAGGCGCGCACGAAGGTGGGCTGCTCGGCCATGGGCTTGAGGGCTTCGAGCTGCGACAGGTCGCGCCGCCAGCCGCGGCCGATGCGCTTGTCCAGCAGGGCGGCCAGCGGCGGGTTGGCCTGGGCCAGCCAGCGGCGCGGCGTGACGCCGTTGGTCTTGTTGTTGAAGCGCTCGGGAAACAGCCGCGCGAAGTCCGCGAAGATGGACTGCTTCATCAGCTCCGAATGCAGCGCCGACACGCCGTTGACCGAATGGCTGGCCAGCACCGCCAGGTAGGCCATGCGCACGCGGCGCTCGCCGGATTCGTCCACCAGCGACAGGCGGCGCATCAGGTCGGTGTCCTGGCCCACCTGGGCCGCCACCTCACCCAGGAAGCGGGCGTTGATGTCGAAGATGATCTGCAGGTGGCGGGGCAGCACCCGGCCCAGCATTTCCACCGGCCAGGTCTCCAGCGCCTCGTGCATCAGCGTGTGGTTGGTGTAGCTGAAGACCTTCTGCGTCTGCGCCCAGGCCTCATCCCAGCCCAGGTCGTATTCGTCCACCAGCAGGCGCATCAGCTCGGGCACGGCCAGCACGGGGTGCGTGTCGTTCAGGTGGATGCTGACCTTCTCGTGCAGTTGGTCGAAGCCGGTGTGGGTGCGCAGGTAGCGGCGCACCAGATCCTGCACGCTGGCGCTGCAGAAGAAGTACTCCTGGTGCAGGCGCAGTTCCTTGCCCGACAGGGTGGAGTCGTCGGGATAGAGCACGCGCGAGACGTTCTCGGAGTGGTTCTTGGTCTCCACCGCCTCGAAGTAGTTGCCGCGGTTGAAGGCCGACAGGTCGATCTCTTCGGTGGCGCGGGCCGACCACAGGCGCAGCGTGTTGGTGGCCTGCGTGCCGTAGCCCGGGATGATGGTGTCGTAGGCGATGGCCAGCACGTCGTGCGTGCCCACCCACTTGGCGGTGCCGTAGGCCTGGCGGCCTTCCACATGGCCGCCGAAGCGCACCCGGTACTTGACCTCCGGCCGCTGGAATTCCCAGGGGTTGCCGCGGGTGAGCCAGTAGTCGGGCGTCTCCACCTGCTGGCCGTCGATGATGCGCTGGCGGAACATGCCGTATTCGTAGCGGATGCCATAGCCCATGCCCGGCACGCCCAGCGTGGCCATGGAATCGAGGAAGCAGGCCGCCAGCCGGCCCAGGCCGCCGTTGCCCAGCGCCGCATCGGGCTCGCGCTCGGCCAGGGCGCTGACGTCGATGTCGAAGTCGGCCAGCGCGGCCTTGACCGTGTCGTACAGGTCCACCGCCAGCAGGGCATTGGTGAAGGTGCGGCCGATGAGGAATTCCATCGACAGGTAGTACACGCGCTTGACGTCCTGCGCATAGCTGGCGCGGGTGGTGGCCATCCAGCGCTCGACCAGCTGGTCGCGCACGGCCAGGGCGGTGGCGGCGAGCCAGTCGTCCTGGCTGGCGGCCACCGGGTCCTTGCCGACGGCGTACATGAGCTTGGTCGCCACGGAGCGCTTGAAGGCGGCAACGTCACGATCGGGATGGTCGTATTCGAAGTCGGCGGGAGTCATGGCGTTCTTGGAGGTTTTCGTGGAATGGAAGGGGCCTGGCGCCGAAGGTTCCCCAGCATTTAATGGGCCAGGGCCTTCTGGTAGACCGTGAGATAGTGCTCGGCGGCGCTGCCCCAGTCGGCCGGGCGGCGCATCGCGGTGGCGCGCACGCGGCGCCAATCGGCGGGTCGCTCGTACAGGGCGAAGGCACGGCGCAGGGCGCGGGCGTAGTCCTCGCCGTCGAATCGGTCGAAGACGAAGCCGGTGGCCGTGCCCTCGGCCATGTTCTCCAGCGCGCAGTCCACCACCGTGTCGGCCAGGCCGCCCACCCGGTGCACCAGCGGCAGGGCGCCGTAGCGCAGGCCGTACATCTGCGTCAGGCCGCAGGGCTCGAAGCGCGAGGGCACCAGCACCACGTCGGCGCCGCCGAAGAGGCGGTGGGCCAGGGGCTCGTCGTAGCCGATGCGCGCAGCGATGCGCTTGGGCTGCGCGGCGGCGCGCTCGCGGAAGGCCTGCTCCATCCAGGCGTCGCCGCTGCCCAGCACGGCCAGCTGGCCGCCACGTTCGAGCAGCGCGTCGATGCCGCCCAGCACCAGGTGCAGGCCCTTCTGCTCGGTCAGCCGGCTGACGACGATGAACAGCGGCGCGCGCTCGTCCACCGCCAGGCCCAGCTCATGCTGCAGGGCCGCCTTGCAGCGGGCCTTGCCTGCCATGCGCCGGCCTTCGGGCATGGAAAAGCGCTGTGCCAGGTGGCTGTCTGTGGCGGGGTTCCACACCGCCTCGTCCACCGCGTTGAGGATGCCGTGCAGCACACCGCTGCGCGCGCGCAGCAGGCCGTCCAGGCCGAATCCCTGCTCGGGCGTCTGGATCTCGCGGGCGTAGGTGGGGCTGACGGTGGTGATGCGGTCGGCATAGAACAGGCCGGCCTTCATGAAGGAGACGTCACCGTGGTATTCCAGCCCCTCGACCTGGAAGGCTTCGGGCGGCAGACCCAGCTCGGCGAAGGCCCAGCCGCCGAACTGGCCCTGGTAGGCCAGGTTGTGGATGGTGAAGACGCTGCGCACGTCCGCGCCCTGGCCGCGTTGGCGCGCGAAGGCCAGGTAGGCCGGCGCCTGGCCGGCATGCCAGTCGTGCGCATGCATCACCTCGGGGCGCCACAGCGGGTCCAGCCCCTGGGCCAGCAGCGCGGCCGCCCAGCCCAGCATGGCGAAACGGCGGTGGTTGTCGCCGTAGGGCTGCTTGCCCGGGCCTTCGTAGGGATTGCCGGGGCGGTCGTACAGGGCGGGCGAATCGACCAGGTAGGTGGGCAGCAGCCGGCCGGCACCGCCGTCGATGTAGCCGAAGCGCAGCAGGGCCGGCTCGCCCCAGGGCGCGTGGAAGGGGGCCACCGGCCGGGCATCGGCCACGCCGGCCGCAATGGCGGGAAAGGCGGGCAGCAGCACGCGGGCGTCGGCGCCCGCGGCCGCCAGGGCCAGGGGCAGGGCGCCGGTCACGTCGGCGAGGCCGCCGGTCTTGAGCAGCGGGAACAGCTCCGCACTCACTTGCAGGATGCGCATCAGGCCGAGCCACCCTTGCCGTAGCTGGCGAGGTTCTCCACCGGCTGCTGCAGACCGAGCCGGCGCAGCATCTCGCGCGTGATCAGCACCACCCCGCCGGCCGTGCGCTCGAAGCGCTCGGCGTCGGCCACCGGGTCCTCGCCCACGATCAGCCCGTCGGGCAGCACGCAGGCGCGGTCGATCACGACCTTGCGCAGCTTGCAGCCGCGGCCGATGGTCACGTCGGGCAGGATCACCGCCTCCTCGATGTCGCAGAAGGAATGCACCCGCACGCCGGAGAACAGCACCGAGTTGCGCACGCCGGAGCCCGAGACGATGCAGCCACCGGAGACGATGATGTTCACCGCCTGCCCCGGGTTGCCGTCGCGGTCGGGCACGAACTTGGCCGGCGGCAGCTGGCGCTGGTAGGTCCAGATCGGCCAGTCGTCGTCGTAGATGTCCAGCTCGGGCGTGATGGAGGCCAGGTCGAGGTTGGCCGACCAGAAGGCGTCGATCGTGCCCACGTCGCGCCAGTACGGCACGACGCCCTGCACCCGGCTCACGCAGGACATGCCGAAGGGATGCGCCAGCGCCCGGCCCTCGGCCACGGCGCGCGGGATGATGTTCTTGCCGAAATCGTGCTCCGACTCGGGGTTGTCGGCGTCCTCCTCCAGCAGGCGGTAGAGGTACTCGGCGTCGAAGATGTAGATGCCCATGCTGGCCAGCGCCACATCGGGCTTGCCGGGCATCGGGGGCGGGTCGGCCGGCTTCTCGATGAAGGCGGTGACGCGGCGGGATTCGTCCACGGCCATCACGCCGAAGGCCGTGGCCTCCGCGCGCGGCACCTCGATGCAGCCGACGGTGCAGCCGCCGCCGTTGGCCACGTGGTCGCGCAGCATGATGGAGTAGTCCATCTTGTAGATGTGGTCGCCGGCCAGCACCACCACATAGTCGTGGCGGTGCGAGCGCGAGCGGATGATGTCCGCGTTCTGGTAGACGGCATCGGCCGTGCCGCGGTACCAGCGGTCTTCGCTCACCCGCTGCTGTGCCGGCAGCACTTCCACCATCTCGCCGAACTCGGCACGCAGGAAGTTCCAGCCGCTCTGCAGGTGGCGCATGAGCGAATGCGACTTGTACTGGGTGACCACCGCCACCCGGCGGATGCCGGAGTTGATGCAGTTGGACAGCGCGAAATCGATGATGCGGAACTTGCCGCCGAAGAAGACGGCCGGCTTGGCGCGGCGGTCGGTCAGCTGCTTGAGCCGCGAGCCCCGGCCGCCGGCCAGGACCAGCGCGATGCTTCGTCGCACCAGCTGATGGGTTTCGAGGGAATGGTCCATCCCGTGAGTCTCCTGTGGGGTCGGTATCGGTCTTGAGGAAAGCAAAGTCAGCCGTCGTCAGGCCGGCCCGGCCAGCCAGAGCGTGCCGGGCGGCAGCGTCTCGTGGGTGGACAGGCGGCGCGGCGCGGTGGGTGTCTCGTCGTCGGTGGCCAGGTGCAGGTGCCAGTCGCCAGGAGGTAGCACGAACGGTGCCGGGCCATCCCCGGCGTTGACCAGCAGCAGCCAGTCGCCCTCGTGCGCCTCGCCCTCGAAGCGTATGGCCATGGCGTGGGCCTGGCCGCGTTCCCAGTCGGCGGGCTCCATGGGGCGGCCCTCGGGCGCCAGCCAGCGCAGGCGGGGCTCGCCCGCGGCCGGCTCGGCGGGCCACCAGCGGGTGCGGCGCAGCGGCGCCGCCCGGCGGCGCAGGGCGGCGAGGCGGGCGGTGAAGTCCACCAGCGCGGCATCGGCGCGGGTCCAGTCGATCCAGGTGGTCTCGTTGTCCTGGCAGTAGGCGTTGTTGTTGCCGCCCTGGCTGTGGCCCAGCTCGTCGCCGGCCAGCAGCATGGGCGTGCCCTGCGCGCACATCAGCGCGGCCAGCAGGGTGCGCGCGAAGTGCCGGCGGCGGGCCAGCACGGCCGGGTCGTCGGTGTCGCCTTCCACGCCCTGGTTGTGGCTGAGATTGTGGGCATGGCCGTCGCGGCCCTGCTCGCCGTTGGCCAGGTTGTGGCGCTCGTTGTAGCTCAGCAGGTCGCGCAGGTTGAAGCCGTCGTGCGCGGTGATGAAGTTGACGCTGGCCGTGGGCGCCCGGCCGTCGTGGTGGAACTCGCCGCTGGAGCCGGCGAGCCGGTGGGCGAACTCGCCGCGGCCGACGGCACGGTGCAGCCAGAAGGCACGCTGCGTGTCGCGGAAGCGGTCGTTCCATTCCAGCCAGCCGGGCGGAAAGGCGCCCAGCTGGTAGCCGCCGGGGCCGATGTCCCAGGGCTCGGCGATCAGCAGCGCCTGCGAGAGCACCGGGTCCTGCAGGCAGGCGGCCAGGAAGGGCGCGCGGGCGTCGAAGCCGCCGCCCACGCCACGACCGAGCATGGGGCCCAGGTCGAAGCGGAAGCCGTCCACGCCCAGTTCGATCACCCAGTGGCGCAGGGCGTCCATGGCCAGCTGCACCACGCGCGGCTCGGAAAAGTCCAGGCAGTTGCCGCAGCCGCTCCAGTTTTCGTAGAAGGCCGCATCGTCGGCGCGCAGGCGGTAGTAGAGGGCGTTGTCGATGCCGCGCAGCGAGAGCGTGGGGCCCAACTCGTCGGTTTCGGCGCTGTGGTTGAACACCACGTCGATCACCAGCTCCATGCCGCGCGCATGCACCGCCTCGGCCAGGGCGCGGAACTCGGCCACGGGACTGCCGCCTTCGCTGGCATAGCGCGCCTCGGGCGCGAACCAGCCGATGGGGCTGTAGCCCCAGTAGTTGGCCAGGCCCAGCTTCTGCAGGCGCTCTTCGTCGGCGCGGTGCTGCACGGGCATCAGGCTCAGCGTGGTCACGCCCAGGCGCTGCAGGTGGTCGAGCACCGCCGGCTCGGCCAGGCCGGCATAGCGGCCACGGTGCTCCGGCGGCACCGCCGGGTGCAGCATGGTGTGGCCCTTGGGATGCAGCTCGTAGAGCACCCGTTCGCCCGCCGCGACGTGCGGCCGCGGCACGGCCAGCGGCGGCAGTGGGGCCGTCACCCGCGCCTTGAGCGCGACGGCGGCGTTGTCCCGCGCGTCGCGCCGGTCGGGCTGGCCGGGGACATGGCCGAGGAAGAGGTCTTCGCCCCGGTACTGGCCGACCACCTCGCGCGCGTACGGGTCCAGCAGCAGCTTGGCCGGATTGAAGCGCTGGCCCTCGTGCGGTGCCCAGGGCCCATGGACCCGGAAGCCGTACACCAGCCCGGCGCGCGCCGCCGGCAGCAGGCCGTGCCAGACGCCGTCGGTGCAGTGCGTGAGCGGCAGGCGCTGCTGCTCGTGCCGGCCCTCAACGTCGAACAGGCACAGCTCCACCACCTCGGCCCGCGGCGCCACCAGGGCGAAACTGACACCGCCGCCGGGCAGGAGCGTGGCGCCCAGGGGATGCGGCCGACCGGCGAGCAGGCTCATGCGAGGGTCCACCACGTCACCGCCAGCGGCGGCACGGTGATCGCCAGGTGCTGGGCCTGGCCGTGCATCGGCTCGGCCACCGTGTTGGCCATGCCGTTGATCACGCCGCTGCCGCCATAGCGTTCGCTGTCGGTGTTGAGCACCTCGCGCCAGGCGCCGGGGCGGGGTACGCCCACCCGGTAGTCGTGCCGCACCACCGGCGTGAAATTGGCCACCGCCAGCAGCAGGGCGCCATCGGGGGCGCGGCGCACGAAGGCGAAGACGGACTGCGCCTCGTCGTCGTGCACCATCCATTCGAAGCCCTGCGGCTCGCAATCCTGCTCGAACAGGGCCGGGAAGTGGCGGTACAGGCGGTTGAGTTCGCGCACCAGACGCTGCACGCCCTGGTGCGGCGTCTGGTCGAGCAGGTGCCAGTCCAGGTCGCGGTCGTGGCTCCATTCGCGGGTCTGCGCAAACTCGCCGCCCATGAAGAGCAGCTTCTTGCCCGGATAGGCCCACTGCCAGCCGTACAGCAGCCGCAGCCCGGCGAAGCGCTGCCATTCGTCGACGCCCGCCATCTTGTCGATGAGCGGCCCCTTGCCGTGCACCACCTCGTCGTGCGTGAGCGGCAGCACGAAGTTCTCGCTGTGGGCGTACATCAGGCCGAAGGTGATCTGCCGATGGTGGTGCCGCCGATGCAGCGGGTCGGTGTGCGAATACGCCAGCGTGTCGTTCATCCAGCCCATGTTCCACTTGTAGTGGAAGCCCAGGCCGCCCGCCTCGGGCGGTTGGGTGACGTGCGGGAAGCTGGTCGATTCCTCGGCGAAGGTGACGGCGCCGGGTCGCTCGGTGCCCACCACCTGGTTCATCCGGCGCAGGAAGTCGATGGCCTCCAGGTTCTCGCGCCCGCCCTGCGCGTTGGGCAGCCATTCGCCGTGCGGGCGGCTGTAGTCGCGATACAGCATGGAGGCCACGGCATCCACCCGCAGGCCATCGATGCCGAAGCGCTCCAGCCAGTACAGCGCGTTGCCGACCAGGTAGTTGCACACCTCGGTGCGCTTCCAGTTGTAGATCAGGGTGTTCCAGTCGCGGTGGAAGCCTTCGCGCCGGTCCTCGTATTCGTACAGCGCCGTGCCGTCGAAGCGCGCCAGGCCGTGCGCGTCGGTGGGAAAGTGCGCCGGCACCCAGTCCAGGATCACGCCCAGCCCGGCGGCATGGGCGGCCTGCACGAAATGGCGGAAGTCCTCCGGCGTGCCGAAGCGCGAGGTCGGCGCATACAGGCCGATGGGCTGGTAGCCCCAGGAGCCGTCGAAGGGGTGCTCAGTGACCGGCAGCAGCTCCAGATGGGTGAAGCCGAGCTCGGCGGCATAGGGCACCAGGGTGTCGGCCAGCTCGCGGTAGCTCAGCCATTCATGGCCGTTCTTGCGGCGCCAGGAGCCGAGGTGCACCTCGTAGATGCTGACGGGCGCATCGCGCCGGTTGGCCGCGGCGCGCTCGGGCGGCAGCGGCACGGGTGGCGGCAGTTCGCGCACCACGCTGGCAGTCTCGGGCCGCAGCCGGGCGCCGAAGGCATAGGGGTCGGCCTTGCGCAGCAGTTCGCCGCTGGCCGAGCGGATCTCGAATTCGTAGGCGTCGCCCGGCTGCACATGCGGGGCGAAGATCTCCCACACGCCGCATTCGGGCCGGCGGCGCATCAGGTGGCGGCGGCCGTCCCAGGTGTTGAAGTCGCCCACCACCGACACGCGCCGCGCATGCGGCGCCCAGACGGCGAAGGCCACGCCGTGCACGCCGCCCTCCACGCGCGGATGGGCGCCCAGCACCTCGAAGGGCCGCAGGTGCGTGCCCTCGGCCAGCAGCCAGACGTCCAGATCGGACAGCACCGGTCCGAAACGGTAGGGGTCGTGCAGCCGGGAGGCATGGCCGTCCTCCCATTGCACCTGCAGCACATAGCCCAGCTGCGCGGGCGCGGCAGGCACGAGCGCGGCGAAGACGTCGGAGCCGCCCTGGCGCTGCAGCACCGCCAGCGGATCGCCCGAAGCCGCGTGCAGCACCGCCACCTGCCGCGCACCCGGCAGCAGCACCGCGATGCGCAGGCCCTCGGGGAGGCGGTGCGGGCCGAGCACGGCAAAAGGATCGCCATGCTCGGCCCGCATCAGGGCCTGGATTTCGCCGTCGGAAAGCATTCAGGAAAGGGGTGTGCCGTAGAAGACGCCGTAGGGCTCCAAATGTAGCGAATACCCTGTGTCGTCCAGCCGGCCGCCGGTGCACGGATGGCCGCCGACGGCGCGCAGCGGCGCGGGCAGGGCCAGCGTCTGCGGTTCGGGCGACAGGTTGAAGAGGGCGTGCAGGTCCGGATCGGCGGCCGGGACGGTCCCGGCACTGCGCACCAGATGCAGCACGGGTTCCGGCGCATCGACGAAACGCTGGGCGCCGGTGCGAAGCAGCGGCTGGCTGCGCCGCCAATGCAGCAGGGCCCGGCTGTAGGCCAGCATGGAGCGCGCGTCGGCGCTCTGGCGGTCCACCGCCAGCGGCAGATGCGCGGCATCCACCGGCAGCCAGGGCGCGCCGGTGGAAAAGCCGCCATGCACGCCGTCGGTGTGCCAGGGCATGGGCGTGCGGCAGCCGTCGCGGCCCTTGAACTCGGGCCAGAAGGCGCGGCCATACGGATCCTGCAGCCGTTCGAAGGGCACGTCGGCCTCGGGCAGGCCCAGCTCCTCGCCCTGATAGAGGCTGGCGCTGCCGCGCAGGCTGACGAGCAGCGCCAGCCAGAGCCGGTCGCGCGCCGCGTCGGGGCCGCGGCCGGCGCTCCAACGGGTGGCGACGCGCGGCACGTCGTGGTTGGAGACGGCCCAGCAGCCCCAGCCGCCGGTGAGGGTCAGCGCGTCCTCCAGCGCCTGCACCTGCGCCCGCAGGTGGCGGGCGCTGTGCTCGCTGGTCAGCAGCGAGAAGCTGTAGGCCATGTGCAGCCGCCGGCCGGCTTCGGTGTAGCGGGCCATGATCGGCGGCGCGTTCTCGTCACCCACCTCGCCCAGGGCGACGGCGCCGTGGGCGTCGAGCAGGGCGCGCACCCGTTCGAGGAAGGCCAGGTTCTCGGGCTGGCTCTTGTCGTGCAGGTGGCGCTGCATGGCGTAGGGGTTCTCGGCCCGCACGGTGCTCACGCCGTCGATGTCGGCCTGCGCCGCCGGCGGGTTGTCGCGCAGCTGCGCATCATGGAACTGGTGGTTGCAGGCGTCGAAGCGGAAGCCGTCCACGCCGCGCTCGCACCAGAAGCGCACTTCGGCCAGCAGGGCGTCCTGCACGGCGGGGCAGTGGAAGTTGAGGTCGGGCTGCTCGGCCAGGAAGCTGTGCAGGTAGTACTGCCGCCGCCGGGCGTCCCACTGCCAGGCGCTGCCGCCGAAGACCGACAGCCAGTTGTTGGGCGGCGTGCCGTCGGGCCGCGGGTCGGCCCACACGTACCAGTCGGCGCGGGCGTTGTCGCGGCTCGACCGGCTCTGCGCGAACCAGGCATGCTGGTCGGAGGTGTGCGAGAGCACCTGGTCGATGATCACCTTCAGCCCCAGCGCATGGGCGCGGGCGAGCAGGGCGTCGAAGTCGGCCAGGGTGCCGAAGATCGGGTCCACGTCGCGGTAGTCGGCCACGTCGTAGCCGAAGTCCTTCATCGGCGAGCGGAAGAAGGGCGAGATCCACACCGCATCCGCGCCCAGCTGCGCCACATGGTCGAGCCGGGCGGTGATGCCGGGCAGGTCGCCGATGCCGTCGCCGTTGCTGTCCATGAAGCTGCGGGGGTAGATCTGGTAGATCACCGCGCCGCGCCACCAATTCGTGTCGTCGTTGCCGTGCATGGCCGGCCTCCTCGCCTTGTCCTCTTGACGGCGCCGCAAGCGAGAAACGGGCCACCCCGTGTGCCGCGCGCCGAGCCCTGATAATCGCCGGTCCCCGGCCCGCCCTGCGCCGGGCGCCTGTGCCAAGCCCATGAATCCCACCTACCAACCGAGTGAAGTCGAGTCCGCCGCCCAGGCCGACTGGACCGCCGCCGATGCCTACCGCGTGACCGAAGTCGCGGGCAAGAAGAAGTACTACGCCTGCTCCATGCTGCCGTACCCCAGCGGCAAGCTGCACATGGGCCATGTGCGCAACTACACCATCAACGACATGCTGGCGCGCTACCTGCGCATGAGCGGCTACAACGTGCTCATGCCCATGGGCTGGGACGCCTTCGGCCTGCCGGCCGAGAACGCGGCGCTCAAGAACGGCGTGCCGCCGGCCAAGTGGACGTACGAGAACATCGCGTACATGAAGGGCCAGCTGCAGGCCATGGGCCTGGCCATCGACTGGAGCCGCGAGGTCGCCACCTGCGACCCCAGCTACTACAAGTGGAACCAGTGGCTGTTCCTCAAGATGCTCGAGAAGGGCATCGCCTACCGCAAGACCCAGGTCGTCAACTGGGACCCGGTGGACCAGACCGTGCTGGCCAACGAGCAGGTGATCGACGGCCGCGGCTGGCGCACCGGCGCGCCGGTCGAGAAGCGCGAGATCCCCGGCTACTACCTCAAGATCACCGACTACGCCGAAGAGCTGCTCGACCACGTCCAGCACAAGCTGCCCGGCTGGCCCGAGCGAGTGCGGCTGATGCAGGAGAACTGGATCGGCAAGAGCAGCGGCGTGCGCTTCGCCTTCACGCACGACATCCGCGGCGCGGACGGCGCGCCGATCCAGGACGGCCGCATGTACGTCTTCACGACGCGCGCCGACACCATCATGGGCGTGACCTTCTGCGCCGTGGCGCCGGAGCATCCGCTGGCCACCCACGCCGCGCAGAGCGACCCGAAGGTCGCCGCCTTCATCGCCGAGTGCAAGGCCGGCGGCGTGACCGAGGCCGAGCTGGCCACGCAGGAGAAGAAGGGCGTGCCCACGGGCCTCACGGTCACGCACCCGATCACCGACGAGCAGGTGCCCGTCTGGGTCGGCAACTACGTGCTGATGAGCTACGGCGACGGCGCCGTGATGGGCGTGCCGGCGCACGATGAGCGTGACTTCGCCTTCGCCAACAAGTACGGCATTCCGATCGTGCAGGTGGTGCTGGTGGACGACGAGCCGCACTTCGACTTCCACAAGTGGCAGGACTGGTACGCCGACAAGGAGCGCGGCGTGACCATCAACTCCGACAACTTCAGCGGCATGCGCTACCAGGAGGCTGTCGACGCCGTGGCGCATGCGCTGGAAGAAAAGGGCCTGGGCGCCAAGAAGACCACCTGGCGCCTGCGCGACTGGGGCATCAGCCGCCAGCGCTACTGGGGCACGCCGATCCCGATCATCCACTGCCCCGACTGCGGCCCGGTGCCGGTGCCCGAGCAGGACCTGCCCGTGGTGCTGCCCACCGACTGCGTGCCCGACGGCAGCGGCAATCCGCTGAACAAGCGCGAGGACTTCCTGGCCTGCACCTGCCCTACCTGCGGCAAGCCGGCGCGCCGGGAGACGGACACGATGGACACCTTCGTGGACAGCTCGTGGTACTTCATGCGCTACTGCGACCCGGCCAACGACCAGGCCATGGTGGCCGACGGCGCCCGCTACTGGATGCGGGGCCAGGGCAATGCCGCCGGCGGCAGCGGCATGGACCAGTACATCGGCGGCATCGAGCACGCCATCCTGCACCTGCTGTACGCGCGCTTCTGGACCAAGGTGATGCGCGACCTGGGCCTCGTGACGATCGACGAGCCCTTCACCCGCCTGCTCACGCAGGGCATGGTGCTCAACCACATCTACTTCAAGCGCAACGCCAAGGGCGGCAAGGACTACTTCCCGCCCGCCGAGGTCACGCCCACGCTGGACGCCCAGGGCCGCATCACCGGCGGCACCACGGCCGACGGCACGGTGGTCGAGTACGGCGGCGTCGGCAAGATGGGCAAGAGCGAGCGCAACGGCGTCGATCCGCAGGAGCTGATCGAGAAGTACGGCGCCGACACCGCGCGCCTGTACACCATGTTCACCGCGCCGCCCGAGGCCACGCTGGAGTGGAACGACGCGGCAGTGGAAGGCAGCTTCCGCTTCCTGCGCCGCGTGTGGAACTTCGGCCAGGCGCTGGCCGCAATGCCCGTGGCCGATGGCGCCGCGCCCGGCAAGGCCGCCAAGGCCCTGCGCCGTGAGGTGCACACCGTGCTGCGCCAGGTCGACTACGACTACCAGCGCATGCAGTACAACACCGTCGTCTCCGGCGCGATGAAGCTGCTCAACGCGCTCGAAGGCTTCAAGGCCGAGGGCGAGGAAGGCGGCGTGGCCGTGCTGCGCGAAGGCTTCGGCATCCTGCTGCGCGTGCTCTACCCGGTCACGCCGCACCTGACGCACCAGCTGTGGAAGCAGCTGGGCTACGCCGATGCGCAGGGCCTGCTGCTCGATGCATCCTGGCCTGTGGTGGACGAGAGCGCGCTTGCGCAGGACGAGGTCGAACTCATGCTGCAGATCAACGGCAAGCTGCGCGGCGCCGTGGTGGTGCCCGCCAGCGCCGACAAGGCCGAGATCGAGGCCCTGGCCGTGGCCAGCGAGGCCTTCACCAAGCATGCGAACGGCCAGGCCGTGAAGCGTGTGATCGTGGTGCCGGGTCGCCTGGTCAACGTGGTGGTGGCATGACGCCGGGCGCGCGCGCTTCCGCGCAGGCGCAGGGCATGGCCACGGGCCATGCGCGTCGCCGACTGCTCGCGGCGGCGGCGACGCTGCCGGTGGCAGCGCTTCTGGCGGGCTGTGGCTTCCGGATGCGCGGCGCGGTGCAGTTTCCCTTCCGCTCCATCGCCGTGACCGGCGTGCCGGGTGTGGCGGCGGAATTGCGCCGAGCGCTGCGCGGACAGGGCGACCTGAAGGTGCTGGCCAACACCGACCCGGTGGGCGAGGCCGAGGCCGTGTGCGATCTCAGCGACGAGGCCCGCACCAGCGCGATCTTGTCGACCACCTCCACGGGCCAGGCGCGTGATCTGTCCATCACGCTGAGAGTCAGCTACCGACTGCGCACCAGGGACGGCCGCGAGCTGATCCCCAAGACGCCCATCACCCTGTCGCGCGACATCAGCTACAACGAGAACACCGTGCTGGCCAAGGAGGCGGAGCAGAACTTCCTGTACCGCGACATGATGCAGGACATGGCCCAGCAACTGGTGCGCCGTCTGGCCGCGGCCAAGCTGCCGGCCGCTTCCTGATCCTTCCGCCCCGATGCAACTGGCCGCCGCCCAGCTCGATGCGCACCTGGCCAAGGGCTTGCGCACCCTCTACACCGTGCACGGCGACGAGCCGCTGCTGGTGCAGGAGGCGGCCGATGCCATCCGCGCCGCGGGCCGCGCGGCCGGCTACACCGAGCGCAGCAGCTTCACCGTGGCCGGCGCGCATTTCGACTGGAGCAGCGTGCTGGCGGCCGGCGGCTCGCTCAGCCTCTTCGCCGACCGGCAGCTGATCGAGATCCGCATCCCCTCCGGCAAGCCCGGCAAGGACGGCAGCACCGCCTTGCAGCAGATCGCCGAGAGCGCGGCGGCCAGCGACGGCACGCTGACCCTGGTCTTCCTGCCGCGTCTGGACAAGATGACCAAGGGCGGCGCCTGGTTCGGCGCGCTGGAGTCGCACGGCGTCACGCTGCAGGTCGACCCGGTCGAGCGTGGCGCGCTGCCGCAGTGGATCGCCCAGCGCCTGGCGCGCCAGGGCCAGCGCGTGAAGGCGGGCGAGGAGGGCCAGCGCACGCTGCAGTTCTTTGCCGACCGGGTGGAAGGCAACCTGCTCGCCGCCCATCAGGAGATCCAGAAGCTCGCCCTGCTGCACCCGCCGGGTGAGCTGGGCTGGGAACAGGTCGAGGCCGCCGTGAACAACGTGGCCCGCTACGACGTGTTCAAGCTGTCGGACGCAGTGCTCTCGGGCAATGCCCCGCGCGTGGCCCGCATGCTCGGCGGCCTGCAGGCCGAGGGCGAGGCCGCGGTGCTGGTGCACTACACGCTGGCCGAGGACATCCGCGCCCTCAAGCGCGTGCGCGACGCCATGGAGGCGGGCCGTCCGCTGCCCATGGCGCTGCGCGAGAACCGCATCTGGGGCCCGCGCGAGCGCGCCTTCGAGCGCGTGCTGCCGCGCCTCACCCCGCGTGCCCTGGCGCGGCTGCTGCGCGCCGCGCATGTCACCGACGGCATCGTCAAGGGCCTCAAGCAACCCGACTGGCCGGCCGACCCGTGGCAGGCGCTGCAGCGGCTGGGGCTGATGACGGCGAAGCTGTGCGCGTGAGCGCTGCAGAAGACGCCCCCATCGCCATCGTCGGCGCCATGCAGGAGGAGCTGGCGGCCGTGCTCGCCGCCATGCCCGACGAACAGCCCGAACGCATCGCCGGGCGCGAGTTCTGGCGTGGTCATCTGGAGGGCCGGCCGGTGGTCGTGGTGCTCTCGCGCATCGGCAAGGTGGCGGCCGCGACCACGGCCACCGTGCTGCTCGCACGCTATGGCGTGCGGGCCGTGCTCTTCACCGGTGTGGCCGGCGGGCTGGGCGACGGCGTGGCGGTGGGCGACGTGGTGGTGGCGCACGAGCTGCTGCAGCACGACATGGACGCTTCGCCGCTCTTTCCGCGCCACGAGGTGCCGCTGACCGGCATGGCCCGCTTTCCGGCCGATGGCCCGCTGGCCGACGCCCTGGCCGATGCGGCGCAGGAGGTGCTGGCCGAGTTGCCCGCGCACCTGCCTGCCGAGGTGCAGGCCGAGTTCGCGATGACGCAAGCCCGGCTGCACCGCGGCCTGATCGTGAGCGGCGACCGCTTCGTCGCCACGGCGGCGGAAAGTGCGGCGCTGCGTGCCCTGCTGCCCGATGCGCTCGCAGTGGAGATGGAAGGCGCCGCCGTGGCCCAGGTCTGCCACGACTGGGGTGTGCCCTTTGCGGCGGTGCGCACCATCTCCGACCGGGCCGACGACGCGGCCCATGCCGATTTCGGTCGCTTCGTGGCCCGCGTGGCCAGCCCCTTCAGCGCGGCGATCGTGCGGCGGACGCTCGCGCGGCTCTGACCCTCACGGCAGCCCTGGGCGTTGCGGGCCTCCGGGCACCGCCACCGTCCTACATCCGCGGGCGACACCTTCCGCTTGGGCGCGGCATTCCCGCCGATAGGCTTCTGCCACTGGACGGTCGGCACGCCGCCTGGTTCTGCTGGCACCTGGAGAACCACCGACCGCCGCTCCGTCCGCTTTCACGCACCTCCGCGCACGTCACTCATTCCGTCGAAGGAATCGGCACCATGCCCCGCTTCTCGTCCTCTTCTTCCTCGCCCCGATCGCTGCGCCGCGCCAGCGTGCCCCTGGCCCTGGCGGCCGGCTCGGTGTTCCTGCCCCTGTCCGCCCTGGCCCAGCAGCAGACGACGATGGCCACCGACCCGGCCCTGCGCTCGACGGTCTCGCCGGCGCTGGACCGCATCAGCCTGTCGGTCGGCGCCTTCTACGCCGAGCCCAAGGTCAGTGCCACCGTAGGCAATGCCCTCGGCTCCCTGAACACCGGCGATGTGACCGCCGACCGCAAGGCGCTGCCGCGCATCGCCGGCGAGGTCCTGCTGGGCGACAACCACGGCATCTCCTTCGAGGCCTTCCGCTACAGCCAGAACTACTCCAACTTCGGCACCACGGGCTACACCAGCGGCCCGTTCGGCGTCACCGGCACCGCCGGCCTCAACCTGAACTTCGACCTGGACGTGGCGCGCCTGGGCTACCGCTACTGGTTCGGCTCGGGCAACACGGTGTTCGGCATCGGCGCCGGCATCGGCTACTACAAGGTCAAGCTGGAAACCAATGCCTTCGCCGCCGCGACCGCCAATCTGCCGGGTCTGGGCTTCTACGGCAGCAATGGCCGCTACAGCCGCCAGGACAGCGACGACGCCGTGGCGCCGATGCTGGAAGTGGGTGTGCGCCACGCCATCACGCCCGACCTGCGGCTGTTCTTCGATGCCTCGGGCATCCGCAAGGGCGGCAGCAGCGGCGTGCACGGCAGCATCTACAACGCGCAGCTGGGTGCGGAGTGGTTCCCGTGGCGCAACGTGGGCGTGTCGCTGGCCTATGCCGTCACCGACGTGGACCTCAAGCGCGACGACCCGGGCCTGCAAGGCCTGCGGATCAAGTTCCAGGGGCCGGTGGCCGCGGTCAAGGCCCGGTTCTGATCGCCAGCGCGGCGCACTCGCCTTCGCGAAAGGTGAGTGCTGCCGCAGCAGCCGGGTGCAGTGCTCAGGCCGGCATGCGCAGATCGCGGGCGGCTTCGGCCGCGATCTCGTACGAGCGCAGCCGCGCGGCATGGTCGTAGACGCCGCTGGCGACGATCACCTCCTGCACGCCCGTGCGGTCCACGAAGTCCTGCAGGCCGGCGCGCACCGTCTCCCTGGTGCCGATGGCCGCGCACGAAAGCACGCTGTCCAGCAGCATGTTCTCTGACGGGCCGATGCGCTCGCGGTAGCCTGCCACCGGCGGCGGCAGCCGTCCCGGCCGGCCGCTGCGCAGGTTGACGAAGGACTGCTGCCACGAGCTGGCCAGCAGGTGCGCCTGTGCCTCGTCGTCGGCCGCGAAGATGTTGAAGCCGGCCATCGCATAGGGCTTGGCCAGCTGCGCGGAGGGCTTGAAGGTTTCGCGGTAGATGCGCAGGGCCGGCATCAACTGCTGCGGCGCGAAGTGCGAGGCGAAGGCATAGGGCAGGCCCAGGTGCGCCGCCAGCTGCGCGCCGAAAGTGCTGCTGCCCAGGATCCACACCGGCACCTGCAGGCCGCGGCCTGGCACCGCCAGCACGGGCTGGCGGGGCTCGGGGCTCATGAAATCCATCAACTCCAACACGTCCTGCGGAAACTGGTCCGGGTCGCTGCCCAGGTCGCGTCGCAGCGCGCGCGAGGTGCGCTGGTCCGAGCCGGGGGCGCGGCCCAGGCCCAGGTCGATGCGGCCGGGGTAAAGCGACTCCAGCGTGCCGAACTGCTCGGCGATGACCAGCGGCGAATGGTTGGGCAGCATGACGCCGCCGGCCCCGATGCGGATCGACCGGGTGCCAGCGCCGATGTAGGCCAGCAGCGTCGAGGTGGCCGCGCTGGCGATGCCCGGCATGCCATGGTGCTCGGCCAGCCAGTAGCGACGAAAGCCCAGCGCCTCGCCATGCTGGGCGAGCGCGAGCGAATGGCGGAAGGACTGTCCTGCGTCACCGTCGTCGCGGATGGGGGACAGGTCGAGGATGGACAGGGGCAGCTGCTGCGAATCGGACATGCCACCGATCATGAACCGATCGGATTGATCCTGCCGGCGTGGGCCCTTGCGCGCTGGAGGCCGATGCGCCGCCCCATTCGTAGGGGCTTGGCACGGCTTCTTACAATCTGCCGTTTTTCGCCACAGCAAGCTGTGCTCCCCGCCGGGGAAAGCGCTGCCAGCCAGCCCTTTCATCCCCTGCTCCAGGAGCATCTGCATGCCTGCTTGCCACCGGTCGCGTTCGGCCGTCCCTTCCTCTTCCTCCTCCCCGCGTCTCCCGCTGCGTCCGCTGGCCCTGGCCGTGTTCGCGCTGGGTGCGTTGCCCGCCTGGTCGCAGACGACCGAGGAACCGGCCGCCCAAGCCGCCGAGGCGCCTGCCGCGCGGCGGTCGCCCCAGAAGTCCCTTGATGCGGTCACGGTGCAGGGTGCGCGCGAAAGCGCCACCACCCGCCTGCCGCTCACGGCCCGCGAGACGCCCCAGTCCGTCACCAGCATCACCCGCGAGCAGATCGAGCGCCAGTCACTCACCAGCATCGACGCCGTGCTGCGCAACGTGAACGGCGTGGCCGTGAGCTTCTACGACACGCAGCGCCCGCTGTACTTTGCGCGCGGCTTTCAGATCACCGACTTCCAGATCGATGGCCTGCCCAGCTACAGCAGCAGCACCAACCAGGAGTTCGACACCGCGCTGTACGAGCGCATCGACGTCGTGCGCGGCGCCAATGGCATCCTGACCGGCGTGGGCACGCCTTCGGCCACGGTGAGCCTGACGCGCAAGCGCCCGCAGCGGCAGTTTGCAGGCTCGGTGTCGCTGTCGGCCGGCTCGTGGGACTTCAAGCGCGCCGAGCTGGACCTGAACGTGCCGCTCAATGCCGACGGCAGCGTGCGCAGCCGCTTCGTCATCGCGCCGCAGAAGCGGGATTCCTTCCGCGACCGCTATTCGGAAGACAAGACCGCCATGCTGGCCGTGGTCGAGGCCGACCTGGGCAGCAGCACCGTGGCTTCCATCGGCTACCAGCGGCAGAAGAACGATCCCACCGCGCCCATCTGGGGAACGATCCCGCGCTTTGCCACGGACGGCGGCAAGATCGACCTGCCGGTCTCCACCAGCTTCTCACCCTCGTGGACGCGCTGGAGCCGCGAGTCCGAAACGCTGTATGCCAACCTGGAGCACCAGTTCAACGACGACTGGAGCCTGCGCGCGAGCGTTGCCCGCACCGAAGGCGAGACCTTCAGCCTGCGCACCTATGGCTATGGACGCACCGTGTCGTCGGCGCCCTTCATCAACCGCCTGACCGGTGCCGGCATCACGCTGTATGGCGCGGTGGGCGGTGGCACCGAGACGCAGAACGCCATCGACACCTACCTCTCGGGCAAGCTGCACATCGGCGGCCGCACGCACGACGTGGTGCTGGGCATTGCCGACTACCACACGGTGACGCGCACCGACGGCTACACCTCGCTGTCCAGCTGGCGCTACGACATCCCCAACATCTACGCCTGGAACGGCTACGCGCCGCAGCCCTACTACCGCAAGACGGGCGCCTGGAGCGAGCAGACGACCGACCAGACCGGCCTGTATGCCTCGGGCCGTTGGCGGCTGACCGATGCGCTGTCGTTGATGACGGGCGTGCGGCTGACCAACTGGGAGCGTGCGACGAGCAGCTTCAACACCGCGGGCCAGTACGTCAGCACCACCGGCGTGCAGAAGGTGGATCGCAAGAGCACGCCTTTCGTGGGCCTGATGTACGACGTGACGCCCGATGCGTCGATCTATGCCAGCTACGGCCGCATCTTCAACCCGCAGAACTACCGCGACGCCAACAACAACCCGCTGGCGCCGGTGACGGGCAGCAATGCGGAGATCGGCATCAAAGGCAACCTGCTGGATGGGCGCCTGACGGGCAACTTCGCCATCTACGAGACCAAGCAGGACAACTTCGGTGTGCGCGACAGCAGCGTGCCGGCCGGTACGTTGCCCGATGGCAGCTCGGCCTATCGGGCGGTGGATGGCACGCGCTCGTACGGCTTCGAGGCCGAGCTGTCCGGCTTCGTGACGCCGCGCTGGCGCGTGAGTGCGGGCCTGACGCGCACGAAGGTGGAGCGCAACGCGAGCGACCTGATCTACGCGAACTTCCCCGAGTACCTGCTGCAGTTGTCGACCGACTACCAGCTGAGCGGTGCATTGGCGCCGCTGTCGGTGGGCGGTGGTCTGCAGTGGCAGACCAAGATCGAGGGCTTCAACATTCCTCACCCGATCCTGGGTACGGTGACGGTGACCGATCCGCCGGTGGCCGTGCTGAATCTGCGGGCGACGTGGAAGTTCAACGAGCGCTTGAGCGCGACGCTGAACATCAACAACGCGACGAACAAGAAGTACTGGGCCAACCTGGACTACGCCAACTACGCGGATCCGCGCAACATCATGCTGACCTTGCGGGCGAAGTTCTGAGGGCTGGATGGGGCCATGCTCTTGAGCTCTTGAGCCCTGGTCTCTGGTGCTATCTGTGCTGTGCAAGTGCAAGTGCAAGTGCCCGGTGGTCCGGCCCTGGTGCCGGTGAGGGCGTGTCGGCGCTTCAAGTGGGGCGGTCGGCGCTGCGCGCCGACTCCCCTCCGGTGCTCGGACGAACGGGCCGCGGCAGAACTCGCTACGCGCTTCGCGCTGCGCTCAAACAACTGCCGCGAGTCAGTTCACGAAGCGGGCCTGTCCTTCGGCAGGCCCGCAGCCCGCCCGCCCTGCGCTCCTCGGCGCCCCACAGGCGCGCCGCCACGCCCTCACCGGCACCAGGGCCTGCGTTGCGGTTGATCGGCCGGCATGCGTGCTGTGCGCGGTCCCCCCTTCGCGCAATGCCGGTCAATGGAACCGCTCGCTCATAGCTTGGCCTGTCCTGAGCTTGGCGAAGGGTCGAAGGGTTTGTCCCAGCGCGTGCCCTGGCTTCGACAGGCTCAGCCCGAACGGTGGGAGGCGGGCCGAGAGGATGGGGCGCAGGCAAGCGGACGGGAAGCCGGCAGAGCGCATGGGAACGGGCGAAGAGAGCAGAAAGCAGGCGCAGCGCGTGGGAACGGGCAGGGAGTACGGGAAGCGGGCGGAGAGCGCGATACCGCGATATAGCGCGGACGGTCATACCCCTGGATGCACAACGCCACGCCCCACGCGCCGGTGACGGGCCCAGGGCGCGCGGGCGATTTCGGGGTCGGCGAGGAGCGCAGGATGGACGGGCTGCGGGCCTGCCGAAGGACAGGCCCGCTTCGTGAACTGACTCGCGGCAGTTGTTTGAGCGCAGCGCGAAGCGCGTAGCGAGTTCTGCCGCGGCCCGTTCATCCGAGCACCGCAGCGGAGTCGGCCCGCAGGGCCGACCGACCCCGTATGAGCCCGCGCGCCCTGGGCTCGGCGCCGGCGCGCACCCCGACAGGCAATGCGCCTCAGTGACCGAAAGCGCGAAGGCCTCAGCCCGCCACCATCACGATCATCGACCGCGCCGTCACCGTGTACGTCTGCCCTGCCTCGAACGCAGCGCCGACCTGATCCACCGGCGCCTGCGGATCGACGTCATGCGCCGTGTCCACCGCCAGCGTCCACTGCGTGCCCTCGCCATGCTCGGGCAGCTTGAAGTCCAGCGCATCTTCCCAGGCGTTGAAGACCAACAGCACACTGCGGTCCAGGCTGCGGCGGGCAATGGCGGTGGCCCGCGCATGGCCTTCCAGCAGCATGCCGAAGCAGCGCGTGCGCGAATCGTCCCAGTGGCTCGCCTCCATCTCCGTGCCATCGCACGACAGCCAGGTCACGTCCTTGACCTGCAGTTCCTCGTCGAAGGCCCCCGTCAGGAAGCGGTTGCGCCGCAGCACCGGCAGTGTCTGGCGCAGGTGCGTGAGCCGCTTGAAGAAGGCGATGAGCGAACGGCCCCGGTCGTCGATGCCCTCCCAGTCGAACCAGGAGATCTCGTTGTCCTGGCAGTAGGCGTTGTTGTTGCCCTGCTGCGTGCGGCCGAATTCGTCGCCGGCCAGAACCATCGGCGTGCCCTGCGACAGCAACAGCGTGGCCAGCATGTTGCGCTGCTGGCGGGCGCGCAGCGCCAGGACGGCTTCGTCGTCGGTCGGCCCCTCGGCACCGCAGTTCCAGCTGCGGTTGTCCGAATGACCATCGCGGTTGCCCTCGCCGTTGGCGTCGTTGTGCTTGTCGTTGTAGCTGGCCCAGTCGGCCAGCGTGAAGCCGTCGTGCGCCGTCAGGAAGTTGACGCTCGCCCAGGGCCGGCGACCACGGCGGTTGAAGCGGTCGGCACTGGCTGTCACGCAGCTGGCCAGGGCCGGGGCCATCGCCTCGTCGCCCTTCCAGAAGGCGCGCACCGTGTCGCGGAAGCGGTCGTTCCACTCGGCCCAGCCCGGCGGGAAGCCACCCACCTGGTAGCCGCCCGGACCGCAGTCCCAGGGCTCGGCGATCAGCTTCACGCTGCTGAGCACCGGGTCCTGCCGGCAGCTGTCGAGGAAGCCGTGGCCCTCGTCGAAGCCATAGGGTTCGCGCGCCAGGATCGTCGCCAGGTCGAAGCGGAAGCCGTCGACATGCATCTCGGTCACCCAGTAGCGCAAGCTGTCCGTCACCATCTGCAGCACGCGCGGATGGCTCAGGTTGAGCGTGTTGCCGGTGCCGGTGTCGTTGATGTAGTAGCGGGCGCCCGGTCCATCGTCGCCGCCCGGCATCAGGCGGTAGTAGCTGGCGTTGTCGATGCCCTTGAAGCTCAGCGTCGGGCCCAGCTCGTTGCCCTCGGGCGTGTGGTTGTAGACCACGTCCATGATCACTTCAAGCCCCTGGCCATGCAGCAGGTCGACCATGCCCTTGAACTCGTCGATGGACGGCTCGCTCAGGTAGCGCGGTTCCAACGCGAAGAAGCCGATGGTGTCGTAGCCCCAGTAGTTGCGCAGGTCCTTCTCTTCGAGGAAGGACTGGGTGATGAAGCGCTGCACCGGCAGCAGCTCCACGCTGGTCACGCCCAGCTCGCGCATGTGGCGCATCACCTCGTCGTTGGCCAGGCCGGCGAAGGTGCCGCGCAGGTGCTCCGGTACCGCAGGGTGGCGCATGGTGTGGCCGCGAACATGGGTCTCGTAGACGATGGTGCGCTCCCATGGCACGCGCGGGGCGCGGGGCTGCTTCCATTCGAAGCGTGAGTCCACCACCACGCACTTGGGCACGAAGGGCGCGCTGTCGCGCTCGTCGAAGCTCAGGTCGCCGTCCTCGTGGCCGACGGTGTAGCCGAAGATCTCGGGTGCCCACTTGAGCTCGCCCATGTGCGCCTTGGCATAGGGGTCGAGCAGCAGCTTGTTGGGGTTGAAGCGGTGGCCGTTCTCGGGCTCGTAGGGGCCGTGCACGCGCAGGCCGTACCGGGCGCCGGGTACCAGTCCGGGTACGAAGCCGTGCCAGACCTCGTCGGTGTATTCGGGGAGGGTGACGCGGCCGGTCTCGTTCTGCCCGGCTTCGTCGTAGATGCAGACCTCCACGCGCGTGGCATGGGCGGAGAAGACGGCGAAGTTGACGCCGTCGCCGGTGAACGTGGCGCCCAGGGGATGGGGCAGGCCTTCCCGGACTTCGAGAGACATGGTGGGGGCTCCTTCAAGCATGACGACATGGCCCGAGCGTTGTGCCCCCACAGGGGAAGGCTGGCGACCGCCAGCCGGTGCGCTTCGAGGCGAGGCGGTCAGCCTAGCTGCGGTGCAGCATGTCGCCTGTAGGACGCCACAAGCAGCCCCGGCCGGCACAATGGCTGCTGCCGCTCCGCCGACGGGGCGTGTTCAGGAACCCCCGATGACGCCGCCCTCCACGCCGCCTGTCCTTCCCATCGAAGCCGCCGCCAGCGTGCTGCTGCTGCGTGACGGACCGGGCGGCCTGGAGGTGTTCATGGTGCGGCGGCACGACCGCTCGTCGGTGCTGGGCGGCGCGTGGGTCTTTCCCGGCGGCAAGGTGGACCTGGCCGACGCCCATCCCGAGATCGCCCCCGACGCCGACCCGCAGGCCCTGCCGCTGCGCCTGTCCGAGCCCGACCTGCCGGCCTCGGTCGCGCTGGCGCTGCACATGGCGGCCCTGCGCGAGGTCTTCGAGGAATGCGGCGTGCTCTTCGCCCATGGCGCGAGCGGTGCCACGCCGGCGGCCTGGGTGGCGCGGGTGCATGCGCTGTGCGACGACGGTCTGCGCCTGGACGCCGCCATGGCCGAGGCCGGCCTGCAGCCGCAGCTCTTATCGCTGCATCCCTTCTCGCGCTGGATCACGCCGGAGCGCTCGGTGTCCTTCCAGGGCCGGCGCTTCGACACCCGCTTCTTCATCGCCGCGCTGCCGCTGGGTCAGACCGCCGAGCACGACGACCACGAGGCCGTCGCCAGCGCCTGGCTGTCGCCGCGCGAGGCGCTGCAGCAGTACTGGGACGGCCGCATGGCCCTGGCGCCGCCGCAGATCATGAGCCTGGTGCACCTGGCCCACGCCAGCACCCAGGGCGACCTGGCGGATCTGATGGAGGCCACGCGCGAGCGTGGCCCCTACTGCGTGCGGCCGCATGTGATGGACCTGCCCGACGGCAGCAAGGCCATGGCCTATCCGGGCGACCCGGCGCATGAGGTGCCCGAGCGCGCCATGCCCGGGCCGCTGCGGCTGTTCGTCAGGGGGCCGGGGCGCTTCGAGCCCGAGGGCGGCATCGACGGCTTCTGGGCCTGAGAGCCTGAGCAGCACGCCCCGACGCCGCGATGGCGGCTCGGCATCCGGCTCTCCGGGCGCCCCGAAATGCGACAAGGCCCGCGCCTCCGATGAAGGAGCCGCGGGCCTTGTCATGCGTGGGCTTCGACGCGCCAGCCTGTGCTGGCCGGCGCCGTCCCCGCGCGATCAGAAGGGGATGTCGTCGTCCATGTCGTCGAAGCCCGTGGGCGCGCGCGAGGGCGCGGGCGCCGGGGCCGGACGGGGTGCGGGTGCGCGGGGTGCTGCAGCGGCACGCGGGGCATAGCCGCCACCGCCACCCCCGCCATTGCCGCCGCCGTAGCCGCCACCACCGCCACCGCCCATGCCGTACTCGTCGTCGCCACCGCCGCCCGGGGCGCCCTGGCCCTGGCGGCTGCCCAGCATTTGCATCTGATCGACGCGGATGTCGGTGGCGTACTTCTCGACGCCGTCCTTGTCGGTGTACTTGCGGGTGCGGATGGCGCCTTCGACGTAGATCTGCGAGCCCTTGCGCAGGTACTGCGCGGCGATCTCGGCCAGGCGGCCGTTGAACACCAGGCGGTGCCACTCGGTGGCTTCGCGCATCTCGCCGGACTGCTTGTCCTTCCAGCGGTCGGTGGTGGCCAGCGTCACGTTGCAGACCTGGTCGCCACTGGGGAAGGTGCGGGTTTCGGGATCGCGGCCGAGGTTGCCGACGAGGATGACTTTGTTGACCGATGCCATGGTGTGTTCGCTGCCCCTGATGAGTGGAAAAAGAGGAAGGTTGCGGAAAAAAACGAGCCGGCCATTGTGCCCGATGTGCCTTGCCCGGACGCCGGCGCGGGCCGGCACGAGCCCCGGTGGCCGTGAACTTCTGTGCGCAGCCGGCCAGTCGCGACCAAGCAGTGAGAATGGGCCGCTTCATGAATGGCGAACCCGACTTCCTCCAGAACCTGCGCGCCGAGTTCTCCAGCTTCCGCGTGTGGTTCGACCGCGCCATCGTGCTGGGCTATGCGGTGCTGGCCGGCCTCTTCGTGGTGGGCTTCACGCTGGCGGCCGAATGGGCCTTCGGCGTGTTCGAGCGCCTTTACCACGCGCAGCCCTGGGCGGTGCTGATCTGGACGCCGCTGGCCACGGCCGGCATCGTGGCTGTCACCCGCCGCTGGTTCCCGGCGGCGTCGGGCTCGGGCATTCCGCAGGTCAAGGCCGCGCTCGACGACGAGCTGCCGCCGCCCGAGCGCAGCCGCTTTGCCTCGCTGCGCCTGACGCTCGCCAAGATCGTGCTGGGCACGGCCAGCTTCGCGGCCGGGCTGTCGGTCGGCCGCGAGGGGCCGTCGGTGCAGGTGGCGGCCGGCGTCATGCAGCACGCGCGGCGCTGGTTGTCGCCCCGCACCACCATCGACGCGCGGGCGCTGCTGGTGGCGGGCGGCGCGGCCGGCATCGCCGCGGCGTTCAATGCGCCACTGGCCGGCGTGGTCTTCGCCATCGAGGAGCTGGCCGGCCGGCTGGAGGCGCGTGCAAGCGGCGTGGTGATCGCCGCCATCGTGCTGGCCGGTCTGGTGGCGGTGTCGGCCTTCGGCAACCTCAGCTACTTCGGCCGCATCCAGGTGCCGCGGCTGGGCTGGGACATCGCCGGTCCCGGGCTGGGCGTGGCCCTGGCCTGCGGCGTGGCGGGCGGCGTGTTCTCTAGGCTGATGATCGCCTCGCTGACCAATGCGCCGCAGCGCCTCACGCGGCTCCGCGCGCGGGCGCCGGTGCGTTTCGCGGCGGCTTGCGGTCTGCTGGTGGCGGCGATGGGCCTCGCCTCGGGCGGTGCCACCTTCGGCGCCGGCTCCGAGGCGGTCAAGCTGATGCTGGAAGGCCACGACCAACTGACGCCGGTCTACACCCTGCTCAAGTTCATCGCCACCTGGATCACGGCCTGGAGCGGCGTGCCCGGCGGCATCTTTGCGCCCTCGTTGTCCATCGGTGCCGGCATTGGCGACGCGGTGGCCTCGGTCACGAGCCATGGCCTGGGGCCGGCGCTCATCGCCATGGGCATGGCCGGCTTCCTGGCCGCGGTGACGCAGGCGCCGCTGACGGCCTTCATCATCGTCATGGAGATGGTGGACGGCCACGCCATGGTGCTGAGCCTGATGGCCAGCGCCATGCTGGCCAGCCTGGTCTCGCGCATGATCAGCCGGCCGCTGTACGAGGCCCTGGCCGAGCACATGGTGGCGGCGGTGGTGCGGCCCCAGCCGGTGCCGCCGCCGGTGGAGCCGGTCGCCACCGAGCCTCCTGCCGCAGTCGACGCCGAGCCGCCGGTCGCTGCCGCCGCACCGGCGTCTGCGTCGGAGCCCACGCCGGAGCCCCCGCCGCCAGCCGGGCCGCAATCCGCGCCGGAGCGCTGAAAACCCCGCGCGGTCTATCATGCCCGGTTGCCCTGCACGAACCGCCCGCCTGTGACCGCCCCCCACGACGACGCCTTCGACGACTCCGCCCCGGCCGCGGCCGACCGCGCCTACCTGGGCCGCCTGCTGGCCCAGCAGCGCATCAGCATCCGCGGTGCGCGCACCCACAACCTCAAGAACGTCGACCTCGACATCCCGCGCAACCAGCTGGTGGTGATCACCGGGCTGTCGGGCTCGGGCAAGTCCAGCCTGGCCTTCGACACGCTGTATGCCGAGGGCCAGCGGCGCTATGTGGAGAGCCTGTCGGCCTATGCCCGGCAGTTCCTGCAGCTGATGGACAAGCCCGATGTCGACCTGATCGAGGGCCTGTCCCCCGCCATCAGCATCGAGCAGAAGGCCACCAGCCACAACCCGCGCTCCACAGTGGGCACGGTGACCGAGATCCACGACTACCTGCGACTCTTGTTCGCCCGCGCCGGCACGCCCTACTGCCCCGACCATCACCTGCCACTGCAGGCGCAGACCGTGTCGCAGATGGTGGATGCGGTGCTGGCAATCCCGGACGAGCCGCGGCTGATGATCCTGGCGCCGGTCGCGCGCGAGAAGAAGGGCGAGTTCCTCGAACTCTTCGCCGAGATGCAGGCCCAGGGCTACGTGCGCTTCCGCGTCGATGGCCAGGTGTATGAATACAGCGACCTGCCCGCGCTCAAGAAGACCGAGAAGCACGACATCGACGTGGTGATCGACCGCCTGCGCGCGCGGCCCGACATGCAGCAGCGCCTGGCCGAGAGCTTCGAGGCCGCGCTGCGCCTGGCCGAGGGCCGGGCCATCGCGCTCGAGATGGGGGGCGAGGGCACCGAAGAGAAGGAGCACCTCTTCAACGCCAAGTTCGCCTGCCCGCTGTGCCACTACTCGATCACCGAGCTGGAGCCGCGCCTCTTCTCCTTCAACTCGCCGGTGGGCGCCTGTCCGAGCTGCGACGGCCTGGGCCACCGCGAGTTCTTCGATCCGGCGCGGGTGGTGGCCTTCCCGTCGCTCAGCCTGGCCAGCGGTGCCATCAAGGGCTGGGACCGCCGCAACGGCTACTACTTCAGCATGCTGGAGAGCGTGGCCAAGCACTACAAGTTCGACCTGGACACGGCCTTCGAGTCGCTGCCCTCCTCGATCCAGCAGGTGCTGCTCAATGGCTCGGCCGGCGAGGAGATCAAGTTCAGCTACACCATGGAGTCGGGCAACTTCGCCGGCAAGAAGGTCACGAAGAAGCATCCCTTCGAGGGGATCATCCCGAACATGGCGCGGCGCTACCGCGAGACCGATTCGGCCATGGTGCGCGACGACCTCGCCCGCTACCGCAGCCTGCAGCCTTGCCCCGATTGCGGCGGCTCGCGCCTGCGGGTGGAGGCGCGCAACGTCTTCCTGGTCGACCATGCCGCCGAGCCGCCCACCGAGCGCTCCATCCATGCGCTGAGCCACCTCACGCTGCGCGACAGCCTGGCCTACTTCGAACAGCTGAAGCTGCAGGGCAGCAAGGCCGAGATCGCCGACAAGGTGGTGCGCGAAATCGGCCTGCGGCTCAAGTTCCTCAACGACGTGGGCCTCAACTACCTGAGCCTGGACCGCAGCGCCGAGACGTTGTCGGGCGGCGAGGCGCAGCGCATCCGCCTGGCCAGCCAGATCGGCTCGGGCCTGACGGGCGTGATGTACGTGCTGGACGAGCCCAGCATCGGCCTGCATCAGCGCGACAACGACCGGCTGATCGGCACGCTGCAGCACCTGCGCGACATCGGCAACAGCGTGATCGTGGTCGAGCACGACGAGGACATGATCCGCGCCGCCGACCATGTGATCGACATGGGCCCCGGTGCCGGCATCCATGGCGGCGAGGTGATGGCGCAGGGCACGCACCAGCAGGTGGCGGACAACCCCAGGTCGCTCACCGGCCAGTACCTGAGCGGCACGCGCCGCATCGAGGTGCCGGCCCGCCGCACGCCGCGCCTGCCGGTGGTGGCCGCTGCGCCCACGCCCGCCGAGACCAAGAAGAAGCCTTCGCGCTTCCCGATGAGCCCCGCCGCCGAACGCCGTGCCGAGCGTGAAGCACAGCACCTGCTCACCCAGGGTGCGCTGCAGGAAATCCGCGTGCTGAACGCGACCGGCAACAGCCTCAAGAACGTCAGCGCCGCCTTCCCCGTGGGCCTGCTCACCTGCGTGACGGGCGTGTCGGGATCGGGCAAGTCCACGCTGGTCAACGACACGCTCTATGCGGCCGTGGCGCGCACGCTGTACCGCTCGCACGACGAGCCCGCGCCGCACGAGGCCATCGAGGGCATCGAGTACTTCGACAAGGTCATCAACGTCGACCAGTCGCCCATCGGCCGCACGCCGCGCAGCAACCCGGCCACCTACACGGGCCTGTTCACGCCCATCCGCGAGCTGATGGCCGAGACCAACACCGCCAAGGAGCGCGGCTATGGCCCGGGGCGCTTCAGCTTCAACGTGGCGGGCGGCCGCTGCGAAGCCTGCCAGGGCGACGGCGTCGTGAAGGTGGAGATGCACTTCCTGCCCGACGTCTACGTGCCCTGCGAGGTCTGCCACGGCCAGCGCTACAACCGCGAGACGCTGGAGGTGCAGTACAAGGGCCGCAACATCGCGCAGATCCTTGAGATGACGGTGGAGGACGCGCACGCGTTCCTCCAGGCCGTGCCCACCATCGAGCGCAAGCTGCGCACGCTGCTGGACGTGGGCCTCAGCTACATCAAGCTGGGCCAGAGCGCGACCACGCTCTCGGGCGGGGAGGCCCAGCGCGTCAAGCTGGCGCTGGAGCTCTCCAAGCGCGACACCGGCCGCACGCTCTACATCCTGGACGAGCCCACCACCGGCCTGCACTTCGCCGACATCGAGCTGCTGCTCAAGGTGCTGCACCAGCTGCGCGACGCGGGCAACACCATCGTCGTGATCGAGCACAACCTCGACGTCATCAAGACCGCCGACTGGGTGATCGACATGGGCCCCGAAGGCGGGGCCGGTGGCGGGCAGGTGGTGGTGGCCGGCACGCCGGAGGATGTGGCGGCGTGCGAGGCGAGCCACACGGGGCGGTATTTGAAGCGGTTGTTGTAGGGCGAGGCAGTCGGCCTCGAGCAAGTGCTCGCAGGCTGGCGATCCCCTGCAAACGGGTCTACGTACTCAGGACCTCTCAGCCGTGCGCGGCCGGAGGGCTCTGACCCGCGGGGCTTGCGTCATACCGGCTCCGCCTCAGCCAGCACGGCGGCGCGGAATTTGTCCGGAAGTGCGTCCGGCGTGAGCACGTCGACCTTGATCCCGAGCAGTTCTTCCAGATCGCCTCTCAGCCCGCCGATGTCGAACATGGTGGTGTCCGGAAGCGGATCGACAAGCAGGTCGAGATCGCTGCCCTCTTGATCATCGCCATGCAGCACGGAGCCGAAGACGCGAGGATCGGCGACGCGGTGCCTGCCCGTCAGGGCGCGGATGGCTGATCGCTTCTATTGAAACAGCGTCGACGGTTTCATGGCGGGCGAAGGGACTCCTGATCTGGCCGCTTATTGTGCCCACGACTGAGGTGCGCGCCCTTTTCGGTATGGCATTCAATTGACAAATGGAGGTAGCTCAGCCGCATCGGCCGCCCCAGAATGGCCGCCACCCCCACCTGCGCTGGCCCCCATGGATGACTTCAGCCCCTCCGACCTCAAGGCGATCCTGCACTCCAAGCGGGCCAACCTGTACTACCTGGAGCATTGCCGGGTCCTGGTCAACGGCGGCCGCGTCGAGTATGTGACCGAAGAGGGCAAGCGCCAGCTCTACTGGAACATCCCCATCGCCAACACCACAACGCTACTGCTGGGGACGGGTACGTCCATCACGCAGGCCGCGATGCGGGAGCTGGCGAAGGCGGGGGTGCTGGTGGGCTTTTGCGGTGGCGGCGGCACGCCCCTGTTCAGCGCCAACGAGGTCGACGTGGAGGTCGCCTGGCTCACGCCGCAGAGCGAATACCGGCCCACCGAATACCTGCAGCATTGGGTGCGCTTCTGGTTCGACGACGCGTTGCGGCTTGCCGCCGCCAAGGCCTTCCAGCGCGCCCGGCTCGAACGCATCCATGCGCAGTGGCTCAAGAGCCGACTCCTGAGGGACGCCGGGTTTGCCATCGAGGCCCCTGTGCTGGAGGCAGCGCTGAACGCCTCGCTGCGCGGCATCGACGCCGCGCCGGACAACGTGCATCTGCTGACCGAAGAGGCGCGCCTGAGCAAGCACCTGTTCAAGCTCGCCGCACAGGCCACCCGTTACGGTGAGTTCACTCGCGCCAAGCGCGGCGAAAGCACCGATGCGGCCAACCGCTTTCTCGACCATGGCAACTACCTCGCCTATGGCCTCGGCGCGACCGCCACGTGGGTGCTGGGCCTGCCGCATGGCCTGGCCGTGCTCCATGGCAAGACGCGTCGCGGCGGGCTCGTGTTCGATGTGGCCGATCTGGTCAAGGACGCCACCATCCTGCCCCTGGCCTTCATTGCGGCGGTGCGTGGCGACGGGGAGCAGGACTTCCGCCGCGCCTGCATCGAGAGCCTCACGCGCAGCGAGGCGCTGGACTTCATGATCGACACCGTCAAGGCCGTCGCCGAGCGGACGGGCCGACTCGCGCAGGCGCGCCCTGCTGACGAAGGCAGCGCGGCATGAACGTGCTGCTGATCGCGCAGTGCGACAAGCGTGCGCTGACCGAGACCCGCCGCATCCTCGACCAGTTTGCCGAGCGCCGCGGCGACCGCACCTGGCAGACGCCCATCACGCAGGACGGCCTAGACACCCTGCGCCGCCTGCTGCGCAAGACGGCCCGCAAGAACACCGCGGTGGCCTGCCACTGGATCCGTGGCCTGGACCACAGCGAACTGCTCTGGATCGTCGGTGACCGTGGCCGCTTCAACGCCGAGGGCGCGGTGCCCACCAACACCACCGCGCGCAACGTGCTGCGCCTGCGCGACGAAAACGCCTGGCACCACCTGCCGCTGATGACGGCACTGGCAGCCCTGGCCGCGCTGATGCACGACCTGGGCAAGGCGACGCAGGCCTTTCAGGCGCGGCTGCGCAATCCGGGGCTGCGCGAGCGCAACCACTATCGCCATGAATGGGTGTCGGTGCGGTTGTTCCAGGCCTTCGTGGGGCGCGACGATGACGCGGCCTGGCTTCAGCGGCTGGCGGCCTGTGCCGAGGCTGGCGCGGACGCTGACGCCTTCGAAGCGCAGTGGCTGGACCACCCAAGCGGCCGCCTCTTGCGCGATGGTCTGGATGAGCCCGCCGCCGCGGAGAGCCTGCCCTTCTCGGCCCTGGCCCACGCGCCCTTGGCCCAGGCCGTCGCCTGGTTGGTGTTCACGCACCACCGGTTGCCTTGCCTGCCGGTGAAGTCTTCCGATGCAGGTGGCGATGAGGACGAAGGCGAGGTGCCTAGCGCGCAGTGGCGACGCTTTGGCGCGCGTCCGGCTTTCCTCAACGCGGGCGACTTGGAGGATGTGCTGGCGCGCGTCAGCGCTGACTGGAACGAGCCCCGCGAGCAGACCGACGCCTCGACCGTCCAGAGCCATTGGCACTTTCCGCACGGTCTGCCGGTGATCACCACGGCATGGCGCGCACAGGCCGCCCGCTACGCACGCAAGCTGGCCGCGCTGTCGGTCGGGGCGTCGAAGGCACCCGTGCTGCACGACCCGTTTGCCATGCACGTCTCGCGGCTGTGCCTCATGCTGGCCGACCACCATTACTCCAGCATCAGCGACGAGGCCCGGCGGCGGTCCTATCGCAACGCGGACTATCCGCTGTACGCCAACACGCTGGGTGCAGCGCGGCCGACTGACGGCCGGACAGCCGCGCCGAAATCCGGCATGGACTCCGTGTTCAATCAGACGCTGGACGAACACCTGCTGGGTGTACAGGCCCATGCCACGCTGATCGCCCGCGCCCTGCCCAGCCTGGCCGACAACCTGCCCGCGCTCAAGAACCACAAGCCGCTGCGAAAGCGCAATGCCGATCCGCGCTTTGCCTGGCAGGACAAGGCCACGGAGCTGGCGCTTGCCGTGCGCCTGCGGGCGGCCCAGCAGGGTGCCTTCATCGTCAACATGGCGTCCACCGGCAGCGGCAAAACGCTGGGCAATGCCCGCGTGATGAATGCGCTGGCAGACCCGGGGACGGGCATGCGCTGCGCCTTCGCCATCGGCCTGCGCACCCTCACGCTGCAGACGGGGCGCAGCTTCCAGAAGGATCTGGGCCTGGGCGAAGAGCAACTGGCCATCCAGGTCGGCGGGGCGGCCAGCCGCGCCCTCTTCGAATACTGGGAGCAGCAGGCCGAGGCCACCGGCTCCGCATCGCGCCAGGAACTGCTGGACGAAACCGGCATCGTGCTCTACGAGGGCAACGACCAGCATCCCCTGCTGCAGCGCCTGACCGACGATGCCAAGGCCCGCGCCCTGATCGCTGCGCCGGTGCTGGTGTGCACCGTCGACCATCTCACGCCCGCGACGGAGAGCCTGCGCGGCGGGCGGCAGATAGCGCCCATGCTGCGCCTGCTCACGGGCGACCTGGTGCTGGACGAGCCCGACGACTTCGACATGGCCGACCTGCCCGCGCTCACCCGGCTGGTGCACTGGGCCGGCTTGCTGGGCAGCCGGGTGCTGCTGTCGTCGGCCACCTTGCCGCCGGCGCTGGTGGAAGGGCTGTTTCTTGCCTACCGCGCAGGGCGTGAAGTGTTTCAGCGGCATCGCAGCGAACGCCCGGCCGAGCCCGTCAACCCTTGCTGCCTGTGGATCGACGAGTTCAATCAGGCCACGCAGGACTGCGCCGATGGCGCGGCCTTTCGCCAGGCCCACAACCAGTACACGGCCCGACGCGTGAGCAAGCTGAAGGAGGCGCAGGTGCGGCGCCTGGCGCGTATCGCTGCCGTGCCCGATACCTGGTCCGGCATGAAGGAACCCGAGCGACGCGAGGACTTCGCCCGTCTGGTGCTCGCGCAGGCCTGGCAGCTGCACCAGCAGCCCGGCAACCACAGCCTCGACGCGGCCAGCGGCAAGCGCATCAGCCTGGGCCTGATCCGCATGGCCAACATCGCCCCGCTGTACGACGTGGCGTTGGCCATGTATGCGCTGGGCGCGCCCGCCCCTGGCGTGCGCATCCACCTGTGCGTCTACCACTCGCAGTTTCCTTTGCTGCTGCGCTCGGCCATCGAGCAGCAGCTCGACACCCTGCTCGACCGCCGGGGCGGGCTGGGCGACCGAGATCCGGCCCTACAGCGTCCGGCGCTGCGCGCCGCCATCGACCCTCACCTCGAGCCCGATCACCTCTTCATCGTGCTGGGCAGCCCGGTGACGGAGGTCGGACGCGACCATGACTACGACTGGGCCGTAGTCGAGCCCTCGTCCATGCGCTCGCTGATTCAGCTGGCCGGGCGCGTGCGACGGCATCGGCCAGGCGCTGTGGAGGGCGTCAACATGGTGGTGCTGGACAGCAACCTGCGGCGCTACGAAGCAGGCGAAGGCAGGGCGGTGTTCTGCAAGCCGGGTTTCGAGATGGACTTTCAGCCAGCTGGCTCAAGCGATGCTGCACAGAATTTCTACCTTCAAAGTCACAGCCTTCGCCAGTTGATGTCGCGCATCGCCCAAGGCGACGTGCCATGGCCGGTGGATGCGCAGCCACGCATTGCGATGTCTGCCACGCACTATCACCCGCGTTTCCATTGGGCAGACTTGGAGCACGAGCGAATGCGCGACGCCATGCTGCCACGCTCTGCTGCCAGCAAATACACCACTACGCCTGTGCGGGCAGCCAGTCTGCAGTGGGCGCATCCTGGCCAGTTGTGGCGTACCGGGGTGCTGCCGCAGTGCCAGCGCTTCCGCTACGACCCCCAGCGCCGCGACGACGTGGTGCTGCTGCCGGACGAGGAAGAGGAGGCGCTGCGGCTGCACCGCGTGCAGGACGGCGACGGCCGCGGCGACACGATCTATGTGGCCGTGCATGAGAGCCTGTGCCACCCGGTGCCGCCGGCACGGCTGGCATCGGCCAGCGTGTCGTCCTGGCCGCGGGTGGACTTGATGGAGGAACTGGTTGCCTTGGCGCAGGCGCAAGGACTCTCACTGGATCAGTGCGCGAAGCGCTACGCGACGGCCAGCCTGCCGCGCTCCCGCAACGGCTGGCTGTTCCATGAGGCGCTGGGCTTCGCGGTGAAGCGATGAAGAACTCAGGCCGGATTCGACTGCAGTCGGGTGGCGGCCCTGACCGCTGTCTGGATGGACCCGTCCAGTTCGGCAACGTGCGTAGGTGACTAACTCATGAGGAGAAGCTTCGTATGTGGAAGGACCGAATCGGCGCGTTCGTTTCCGAGCGCCTGAGTGTCAAGCTGGACAAGCTGGCGGACGACGATCCAAGGCGGGCCGAGTTGCTCGCGCAACATGAACCGACTGTTTGGCTTGCCGACGCGGCACGGCGCGTCGCGCAGATCCAGGCCGTCACTCACTCCCTCAAACCCATCCACCCCGACGCGCGCGGCACCAATCTCTACGTGGCGCCCTCGGCCTTGCCCAGCTTGGCGGAACTGGGCAGCCACGCGCTGGGCCAACAGTTCGTCGGCGACGTGGTCGGCAACGCGGCGGCGCTGGACGTCTACAAGCTGCTCAAGCTGGAGGCGAACGGGCCCACCTTGCTCGCCGCACTCCTGGCACAGGATGCCGACGCCCTGGCGGCATTGCACACTGACCCGGCGCAAGCCCAGGCCCTGCGCGATGCCTTCGTGTCGCTGACACAGCCGCGCGCCGAAGGTCCCAGCAGCCATACCCTGGCCAAGCAGCTGTACTGGTTGACGGGCAGCGATGCCTGCGCCGACGCCGACTACATCCTGTTGGCGCCGCTGTTCGCCACCTCGCTGGCGCATGCAGTTCACACCCAGGTCCAGGAAGACCGTTTCGGCGACACCAACAAGGCAGCCCGCCAGGCCCGGCGGGACCGCAAGGCACATGACGGCGTCTTTCACGACTACCCCGGACTGGCCGTGCAGAACATGGGCGGTACCAAGCCGCAGAACATCAGCCAGCTCAACAGCGAACGGCGGGGCATGAACTACCTGCTCTCGTCCCTGCCCCCGCGGTGGGAGGCCAGCGCGGTGCGCATGCCCGTCCACGCGGAATCGGTGTTCGACCGGCTCTTCATCGCCCGGCCGGAAGTGCGCCGCACCCTGCGGGCGCTGCGACAGTTCCTGGAATCCGAGCCCGAAGCCAACCTGGCCACTCGTCAACGCCGTGAAGCCCTGCTGGACACGCTTCTGGACGAACTGGTCGCACTGGCCGCCGAGCTTCAGCAACTGCTCCCGCCGGGGTGGACCTGCGATGACGAGCGCTTCGCAAAGCTGGATTACCCCCAGCAGCTATGGCTGGACCCCTTGCGGGCGGAGCGCCCCGAAGAAGCGCAGTTCGCGCGGGATTGGCTCTGGATGGATTGGCCCTCCGCCATCGGCAAGGCCTTCGCGACCTGGCTCAACGATCAACTCCGCGGCAAGCTGCCCGTGGGCGATGCCGAAGCGCGCGAGTGGAAGAAGGTGCTGCTGACCGACGAAGACGGCTTCAAGCAGCAACTGCGCGAGTTGCGAGAGAAGCTGGACGCGCTGCGGGAGGAAAACCCATGAGCCTCCCCCAACCCCAAGCCATCCTCGTCCTGCCGCACCTGCGAATCCAGAACGCCAACGCCATCGCCAGTCCGCTGACGCACGGCTTTCCCTCCATCACCGCCTTCACTGGCCTGATGTGGGCGCTGGAGCGCAAGCTGGCGCAAGCCGGTGTTCCGCTGCGGCTGCACGGCGTGGGCGTGGTCTGCCATGCCCATCAGGAGCAGGTCACCCAGGGCTATGTGCGCAGCTTCAACCTCACGCGCAACCCGGTGGACAAGGACGGTAGCACCGCCGCCATCGTGGAAGAAGGCCGCATGCACCTGCAGCTCACGCTGGTGCTGTCTGTCTCGCAGAAGGCTGCGCCCGGCGTGCCCCATGCCCTCGTCCAGGGCAACGACACGCAACTGGCGGAGTGGGCGCGCATGGCCGGCGACACACTGGCCGGCATGCGGGTGGCGGGCGGCAGTGTGCTGCCCTCGCGCCCCGTGCCCGGCAAGCGCGTGCGGCCGTGGATGGCCCTCGTTCCCGAAGATCCGGAGCAAGCCGAAAAGGCCTTCCGCGAGTGGCGCCGGCAATGGCTGCCCGGCTTTGCTCTGGTGGGGCGCGACGACCTGCTGGCCGAGCGCCTGGAGCATCTGCGTGCCACGAAGCCCGACGCCACCTTGCTCGACGCCTGGCTTCACGCCGCCCGGTTCAACCATGAGCCTTTGCCGGCCGCAGACGGCACGCCAGTGCCCGACGGCAAAGTGCGCTGGGGCGATCCGCTGCGCATGAAAGGCAGCGGCTGGGTGGTTCCGATCCCCGTCGGCTACGCCGCACTCGCGTCGCAGGCTCACGCCGCCGGCACCGTGCGCCATGCGCGGGACGCTGCCGTGCCCTTGCGCTTCGTGGAGTCGGTCTACGCGCTGGGCGAATGGATCGGTCCGCACCGGCTGACGCACCTGAACCAACTGCTGTGGCATGCCGAGGCCAACGAGGCCTTGGGGCTGTACCGCTGCCGAAGCGGTTACCAGCCCACGCCGTCGCCAGACCCATCGGCGCAGACCGACCGCAGCGACGGCCCGCCGGACGGCACCCAACCCGAGTGGGACGACGCCGAAGCCTACGAATACACCTGAGCGGGCAGCCCCGCATTCGCGTTCAACACCCGATGAACTTCTGAAGGATCGACACCATGACCGACAAACTCACCACTGCTTCCGTCCTGGCCTTCGAGCGCAAGCTGGACCCCTCCGACGCCGTGTTCCACGCCGGCCGCTGGGAAGACCGCGCCGGGTCGCATGCCTGGCCGGCCGTCACCATCCAGCCCAAGTCCGTGCGCGGCACCATCAGCAACCGCCTCAAGGCCAAGGACCAGGACCCGGCCAAGCTCGACGCTGCCATCGAGAACCCCAACCTGCAAACCGTGGACGTGGCTGCGCTGCCTCCTGAGGCAGACACCCTGAGGGTGCAGTTCACGCTGCGCGTGCTCGGCGGCGCGGGCACCCCGTCAGCCTGCAACAGCGCGGCTTATCAGGCCAAGCTGCGGGCCACCGTGCAGGGCTATGTGCAGCAATACGGCTTTGGCGAGCTGGCCCGGCGCTATGCGGCCAACCTGGCCAACGGTCGCTTCCTGTGGCGCAACCGTGTCGGGGCCGAACAGGTGGACGTGCTCGTGGAGCAGATGCAGGACGGCCAAGCCGCGCACACATGGTCTTTCAATGCGCTGGCGCTCAGCACGCGAGCCCTCGACGCTGGCGACGGCACGAGCGCTCTCGACGAACTGGGGCAGGTCGTCGCTTCCGGCCTGGTGGGCTCGGCCCATGTGCTGCTGCGGGTGACGGCCTTCGTTCGCCAGGGCGAGGGGCAGGAGGTGTTCCCCTCGCAGGAGCTGATCCTCGACAAGGAAAAGACCGGCAAGAGCAAGACGCTTTACGACGTGAACAAGGTCGCCGCCATTCACTCGCAAAAGATCGGCAATGCCATCCGCACCATCGACACCTGGTACGAAGGCGCCGACGAACTGGGCCCCATCGCGGTGGAGCCTTACGGCTCCGTCACCACCCAGGGCAAGGCCTACCGCCAGCCCAAGCAGAAGCTGGACTTCTACACGCTGCTGGACAACTGGCTGCTGAAGGACCAAGTGCCCCCCGTCGAGCAGCAGCACTTCGTCATGGCCGTGCTCGTCCGGGGCGGCGTGTTCGGCGATGCGAGCTGACGCGCGAGGCGCCATGACCACGCACTACATCGACATCACCCTGCGACCCGATCCGGAGTTCAGCCAGGCGCATCTTATGGGTGCTCTTGTGGCGAAGCTCCACCGGGCATTGGTGCGAGTGAAGGCCAGCGACATCGGCGTGAGCTACCCGCAGCACGTGAGCCAGCCGGCAGGCCGCCGCACGTTGGGTGACGTGCTGCGCCTGCACGCCACGCCCGAAGCATTGGAGCGCTTGATGATGCAAGACTGGCTCACCGGCATGCGCGATCACATTCTCTGCACCGAATTGCGGCCGGCTCCAGCCGATGCCCCGCATCGAACGGTGCGGCGGCGCCAGTTCAAGACCAACGTCGACCGACTGCGCCGCCGGCGCATGCAACGCCATGGCGAGACGGCGGAGCAGGCCGCAGCGGCGATCCCCGACAGTGTGGAGCGGCGCCCAGACCTGCCTTTCGTGCAGCTGCGCAGCAGCACCACTGGCCAGCCGTTCTGCCTGTGCATCGAGCACGGCCCCACGCAGGAGCAGCCTGTGACCGGTGCTTTCAACGCCTACGGCTTGAGTCTCGGCGCCACCGTGCCGTGGTTCTGACCCTTTTTTCCGGGGTGCCATCAGGCCCCTGACGGATCAAGCACTTACCGAACACCCCCGCGCGAGGGGTGTTCGTGCTTGGAGGGCAAAAGTTCGTTAACAATCAAGTGCTTGCAGACCTTTGGGTCTAGTTCGCTGCCGAATAGGCAGCTCAGAAATCGAATTGATAGAAGCCCCGGGCCGGCCCGTTGTTCGCTGCCGAATAGGCAGCTCAGAAATGTAGCATGCCGCCGCCAATGCGGGCCTCAATGTTCGCTGCCGAATAGGCAGCTCAGAAACTCACATCGCCAGAGGCAATCCAGGCCATCTCGTTCGCTGCCGAATAGGCAGCTCAGAAAAAACCGGGACAGGATCGTCACATGTGTGCGACGTTCGCTGCCGAATAGGCAGCTCAGAAAACGTGGGCGACCAGCATGTTAAGCAACACCGAGTTCGCTGCCGAATAGGCAGCTCAGAAATCGCAGCTGCGCAGGAACTCGGCTGTGTCCATGTTCGCTGCCGAATAGGCAGCTCAGAAAGTTCGGGCAGGGCTCGGTTTTCGAGTCGCCAGGTTCGCTGCCGAATAGGCAGCTCAGAAATTCAGGCGCTCTTCAATGTCCAAGGCCATCAGGTTCGCTGCCGAATAGGCAGCTCAGAAACAGCGTGATCGCCCAAAAGGAGTGGTGCTGCTGTTCGCTGCCGAATAGGCAGCTCAGAAATTGTCGAATTGGGCGCGCCAAGCGGATTCCCGGTTCGCTGCCGAATAGGCAGCTCAGAAAAAACTCGCGCACCACCTCGATTGCGGACAGGGGTTCGCTGCCGAATAGGCAGCTCAGAAATTGGCCTCGGCACGAGCACCGCGGCCAAACTCGTTCGCTGCCGAATAGGCAGCTCAGAAAATGTAGACCGCGCACCATTCAAGCCACGTCATGTTCGCTGCCGAATAGGCAGCTCAGAAATATCGCGCGTTCTGGATCGAGTTCCAGTGGTGGTTCGCTGCCGAATAGGCAGCTCAGAAAGGCAGGCCGCGCTCGGCCAGGTAAACGTCGGTGTTCGCTGCCGAATAGGCAGCTCAGAAATGCTGTGGTCCGGCGTGCCCGACTCGCTGCTGGTTCGCTGCCGAATAGGCAGCTCAGAAAGAAGACGGGGCAGAAGTTTTTGATCTGGGCATGTTCGCTGCCGAATAGGCAGCTCAGAAAAGAAGAGGTAGGCATTGAGCGCCCCAGCACGTGTTCGCTGCCGAATAGGCAGCTCAGAAAACGGGGGCACCCCCAGGTATTTAGGCGGAAAAGTTCGCTGCCGAATAGGCAGCTCAGAAACTGCAGCTCAGTTCGTACGAAGGTGTTCCACTGTTCGCTGCCGAATAGGCAGCTCAGAAATCCTTGAAGGCCGTGGAGTCGAAGCGGCGGCTGTTCGCTGCCGAATAGGCAGCTCAGAAAGAGGTGCGCCGGCGCGGCCGTGGGGTGGAAGAGTTCGCTGCCGAATAGGCAGCTCAGAAAAGCCGGCGGTGGCCGCTTTCGGCGCGGCCAACGTTCGCTGCCGAATAGGCAGCTCAGAAATCATCGACGAAGCCGTCCGGTCGGATCACCAATGTTCGCTGCCGAATAGGCAGCTCAGAAATTGCTGGAGCCGATGCCGCGCCCAGAAATCGCGTTCGCTGCCGAATAGGCAGCTCAGAAAACCGCATTCGCGCCGTCTCCGAGGGCGGTGTCGTTCGCTGCCGAATAGGCAGCTCAGAAAACCACATCATGCGCCCGGACAGCGACCAGCACCGTTCGCTGCCGAATAGGCAGCTCAGAAACTGGTGCGGTCGCAACGGGCGATCGCGCGCTACGTTCGCTGCCGAATAGGCAGCTCAGAAATCTGGCAATTCGTGGCTTCCCTGGTCCAACAAGTTCGCTGCCGAATAGGCAGCTCAGAAATCCAGGCGCACGCCCTCGAAGGCGGTGATGGCGTTCGCTGCCGAATAGGCAGCTCAGAAACCGAAGATGCGGCAGTGCCGCCATTCCCAGATGTTCGCTGCCGAATAGGCAGCTCAGAAAAGCGACCGCCGTCGCCAACGCACCAGCGGCAAGTTCGCTGCCGAATAGGCAGCTCAGAAATCGCTGGCCCGCCAGCGGTGCGGGATGCAGCCGTTCGCTGCCGAATAGGCAGCTCAGAAATGCGTGGGCTCCTGTGGCTTCACGCGCTTGAAGTTCGCTGCCGAATAGGCAGCTCAGAAATGTTCGTGCTGGAGCGCAGCAACTCGCGCGCCGTTCGCTGCCGAATAGGCAGCTCAGAAAAGGTCGCCGAGAAGAAGGGCCGCGAGGTCCATGTTCGCTGCCGAATAGGCAGCTCAGAAAGCCGCCAGGGTGAATGGATTCAGTCTGCCGCACGTTCGCTGCCGAATAGGCAGCTCAGAAAGGATTCAGCCGCGGATGGTGGTCCAACGCCCTGTTCGCTGCCGAATAGGCAGCTCAGAAATGGAACGCGCCGGCAGCATTGAAGAACGCGACGTTCGCTGCCGAATAGGCAGCTCAGAAATTTCCGCCGGCGGCGGCGTCGACCGCGACGAGGTTCGCTGCCGAATAGGCAGCTCAGAAATCGGGCGCGGTGTCGTTCAGGTGCTGCACCACGTTCGCTGCCGAATAGGCAGCTCAGAAAAACTCCGGGAGAGAAGACGTGAGCGACTTTGCGTTCGCTGCCGAATAGGCAGCTCAGAAATTGCGGCGCCCTACGGCGCGGCGCTGGTGGGCGTTCGCTGCCGAATAGGCAGCTCAGAAACGCGTTCCCCGCATCGACCCACGCAAGGAGCCGTTCGCTGCCGAATAGGCAGCTCAGAAAGTCGCGGGGCCGCAAGGCACATAACGGATGACGTTCGCTGCCGAATAGGCAGCTCAGAAATGGATGAGCACGTCGGCGCCATCGCCGATCCCGTTCGCTGCCGAATAGGCAGCTCAGAAATTCATCGTTGGCCAGCACGGGGACCAGGCGGAGTTCGCTGCCGAATAGGCAGCTCAGAAAGCCTGGACGAGCACCAAGTCAGCGAGGCAAAGGTTCGCTGCCGAATAGGCAGCTCAGAAAAGCAGAAGCCAGCGCGGCACCAGGTCGAGCAGGTTCGCTGCCGAATAGGCAGCTCAGAAACTACCCGCCGCCCGCTCGGCGATCAGCGCGGCGTTCGCTGCCGAATAGGCAGCTCAGAAAAGCAACGCAGTTCGTCCATCTCTCGCTCCTATGTTCGCTGCCGAATAGGCAGCTCAGAAAATCTTCGCCGCCAGCAGTCAGCCGGCCCCGGAGTTCGCTGCCGAATAGGCAGCTCAGAAACGTGGGGGTGAATCGGACGCGGGGAACTGCAGGTTCGCTGCCGAATAGGCAGCTCAGAAAAAAGGCGGTTTGCTGGTCGGCTTGTACTCCCGGTTCGCTGCCGAATAGGCAGCTCAGAAAGTGGCCGGCACCGAGATCCTGCTGCGGGCCTACGTTCGCTGCCGAATAGGCAGCTCAGAAAATGCTGGGTGGTGCACTGCGAACGGTGTTCTCGTTCGCTGCCGAATAGGCAGCTCAGAAAACAGTCCAGCCCGAGTGCATCGGCTTAGCCGGGTTCGCTGCCGAATAGGCAGCTCAGAAATCAGAGAGGTGCTGAATCCCAGCGTTATAGTTGTTCGCTGCCGAATAGGCAGCTCAGAAATCGGTCTGTACCCCATACGGGTTAGAAGGGGTTGTTCGCTGCCGAATAGGCAGCTCAGAAATGGCGCGAGTTGGTCGAGACGTCGTGCAAGCGGTTCGCTGCCGAATAGGCAGCTCAGAAATGACCGGCACGCTGACAGCCAGCCGCACCATCGTTCGCTGCCGAATAGGCAGCTCAGAAATCTCGCAGCTGGCGATCCTTCTCGCGGCTCTTGTTCGCTGCCGAATAGGCAGCTCAGAAATTTCGGTGGCTCGTCGCCGAAGAAGCGGCGCAGTTCGCTGCCGAATAGGCAGCTCAGAAACTGCAGCTCCTTGGCGAAGTAGCGGCACAGCGGTTCGCTGCCGAATAGGCAGCTCAGAAATTGGCTCGACCTTGTACAAGATGACGTGGAAGGTTCGCTGCCGAATAGGCAGCTCAGAAAATGTCGGGCGGTGAGCTGTGGAGAGATGGCCTGTTCGCTGCCGAATAGGCAGCTCAGAAAAGCATCCCACCCGAGGAAGCCGGCGAGTTGATGTTCGCTGCCGAATAGGCAGCTCAGAAAGTTCAGATTCAAGAACCCGGTCAGCCCATCGGGTTCGCTGCCGAATAGGCAGCTCAGAAAGTGGTCGTGGACGCCGACGGCAACAGCAACACGTTCGCTGCCGAATAGGCAGCTCAGAAAAGTCACGGGGCCGAGGTCGTGGCGGTCCATCCGTTCGCTGCCGAATAGGCAGCTCAGAAAGTCGGGGGCAACAACGATCTTGGCAAAGTCGCGTTCGCTGCCGAATAGGCAGCTCAGAAAATCGAAGAGGCCAAGCACAACATGACCCACGATGTTCGCTGCCGAATAGGCAGCTCAGAAAAGACACGGCCGACCCATGGGTGGGCCAGGCCGGTTCGCTGCCGAATAGGCAGCTCAGAAAAACCGAAAAAGCAATGTCTACCTGGATCGACAGTTCGCTGCCGAATAGGCAGCTCAGAAACTTGGGGGGTAGTGGTGGCATGGGGGACTGGACGTTCGCTGCCGAATAGGCAGCTCAGAAAAACCCGCTGCCACACGGCATAGGGATAGACAGGGTTCGCTGCCGAATAGGCAGCTCAGAAATGGCCAGGGGTGATCAGCCCCGGCTTGTAGTGGTTCGCTGCCGAATAGGCAGCTCAGAAATTCTGGCTGCAGATGGTCGCGCCCAGCCAAACGTTCGCTGCCGAATAGGCAGCTCAGAAATTGCTCTCGAATGCGTGCAGCACGCTCTCGACGTTCGCTGCCGAATAGGCAGCTCAGAAATGCACGCTCGCCAGCTTCCAGCTGGCCTTCCAGTTCGCTGCCGAATAGGCAGCTCAGAAACTGCAGATGTTGGATCGACGCCCGGCGCCTGCGTTCGCTGCCGAATAGGCAGCTCAGAAATGTTGCGCTCTCCGCGTCAAAGGCAAAGCGCAGTTCGCTGCCGAATAGGCAGCTCAGAAATACACGAAGTTCATCAACAACATCGAGGTCGAGTTCGCTGCCGAATAGGCAGCTCAGAAAAATCCACGACCGAGGCGACGATGCGGCGGACGGTTCGCTGCCGAATAGGCAGCTCAGAAAAGGAGCACGCCCAGCTCGCCGACGATGGCAATGTTCGCTGCCGAATAGGCAGCTCAGAAAGCTACCGGCTCAACCTCAGCCGCACCCGTTATGTTCGCTGCCGAATAGGCAGCTCAGAAACGAGTACCTGCACGCACTCACGCTGGACCCGAGTTCGCTGCCGAATAGGCAGCTCAGAAAAACAGCTTTATCAAGCGCCCGGGCGGCTGCGCGTTCGCTGCCGAATAGGCAGCTCAGAAAAATGAAGCTAGGAATGCCGCCCCTCGCACCTCGTTCGCTGCCGAATAGGCAGCTCAGAAAACTGGGCACCCACAGCGTGCACGGCAACAACTGTTCGCTGCCGAATAGGCAGCTCAGAAATCGTCGTTCTCGCCCTTTCCGTAGGGATTGAAGTTCGCTGCCGAATAGTCAGCTCAGAAATCGATGCGCTGGAGCAGGCGCACCTGGTTCTCGTTCGCTGCCGAATAGGCAGCTCAGAAATCTTCCGGCCGGCCCAGGATGACGCCCCAGCACGTTCGCTCCCGAATAGGCAGCTCAGAAACGATGCCCGAAGGGTGGAAGGACGGCGACGGCGTTCGCTGCCGAATAGGCAGCTCAGAAATGGTCGGAACCGTGACCACGTGCTGCCTCGGGGTTCGCTGCCGAATAGGCAGCTCAGAAAATGAACGCGGCGCCGTAGTGCTGGACGGCCCGGTTCGCTGCCGAATAGGCAGCTCAGAAATCCCCTGCACCACAGGAAGAATCCAAATGAACGTTCGCTGCCGAATAGGCAGCTCAGAAAGAGAAGGAGGCAGCCAAACTGCAAGGCGCGAAGTTCGCTGCCGAATAGGCAGCTCAGAAAGGACGCAGCGCCTCGGGGTGGTTGATGAAGGCGTTCGCTGCCGAATAGGTAGCTCAGAAATTGTCCTCGCGGGTCTTCGGGGTGGTGGCGACGTTCGCTGCCGAATAGGCAGCTCAGAAACAAGAAGCCCACCGTCCACTGAGAGAGGAAGCCGTTCGCTGCCGAATAGGCAGCTCAGAAAAACGTGCACCAGGCCACGATCCTGAAGCAGCTGTTCGCTGCCGAATAGGCAGCTCAGAAAAGCGTTTCGTCAGGCGCCATGGCCAGCACGATGTTCGCTGCCGAATAGGCAGCTCAGAAATGTGGTGCAGGGGAGGTGGGAGGGGCGGGGAGGTTCGCTGCCGAATAGGCAGCTCAGAAACTGCGAGCATGCCGGCTGGGCTTGCAGCTTGCGTTCGCTGCCGAATAGGCAGCTCAGAAATTGGTGAGCCCGAAGTGCATCACGGGCTTGCCGTTCGCTGCCGAATAGGCAGCTCAGAAAGTTTCGATGACGCCCGGGCGCGCGCCGGCGTGGTTCGCTGCCGAATAGGCAGCTCAGAAATCGTGCAGGTAGTCGGTGACGTGCTGGGGGTAGTTCGCTGCCGAATAGGCAGCTCAGAAATTCTTCGCCAAGAGTGCCCTGCAGGCGCATGCGTTCGCTGCCGAATAGGCAGCTCAGAAAGTCAGGCGCGGCGCACGCGGGCCCGCGAGGCCGTTCGCTGCCGAATAGGCAGCCCAGAAATTGATGATGCGGACTTCCTCGACACAAGCCAGGTTCGCTGCCGAATAGGCAGCTCAGAAAGATATCGGCGCTCGAATCTGCCGCGCGGTCGCGTTCGCTGCCGAATAGGCAGCTCAGAAACGGGAGAGAAGACGTGACCACCGAAGCCTATCGTTCGCTGCCGAATAGGCAGCTCAGAAATTCGTCGTGGCGCCCATCCCTGACGCCATCGTGTTCGCTGCCGAATAGGCAGCTCAGAAAAAGCGCACGAGACCAATGCCTCGCGGGCGTGGGTTCGCTGCCGAATAGGCAGCTCAGAAATTGGCACAGTAGAAAAATCTGGCGGCACTTCCTGTTCGCTGCCGAAGAGGCAGCTCAGAAACTCAGCTTCTACACGTTGCGCCCTGGCCAGTCGTTCGCTGCCGAAAGGCAGCTCAGAAACACGGAATTCGCTGGCGTTGCCCAGGCCGTGGGTTCGCTGCCGAATAGGCAGCTCAGAAAGCTCGCGCTGGCACCATCGACGCGAAAGCCGCGTTCGCTGCCGAATAGGCAGCTGAGATAAACATGAACACCAGCGCGCCCTGCCGGACTGGGCCTATTGCCTCAGATCGCCATCGCTGGCTGAAGGGGCTGGGGCAGTGCGCGTGTAAGGCAGACATCCCACGCGCCGCGCTGAGCAGGCCACCGCCCGACACCCGCCGACGAGCGGCGAGCACCCCGTTCGATGGTCACCGCCAGCCCCTGCTCGGCTACATCCGCCCCTTCCAAGGCACCGCCCACGCCTCGATCCTGCGCATCAGCAGGTCGAACAGCAGCGCCACGACGCCGATCACCAGGATGCCCATGACCACCACGTCGGTGCGCAAAAAGTTGGACGCGTTGAGCACCAACTGGCCAAGGCCGGCGGTGGCGGCCACCATCTCGGCGGCGACCAGGGTGGTCCAGCCGAAGCCGATGGCGATGCGCATGCCGGTCAGGATGTCGGGCAGGGCCGCAGGCAACACGACGTAGCGGATCACCTGCCAACGGTTGGCGCCCAGCGAGAGGATGGCGTCGATCTGTTCGCTGCCCACCGAGCGCACGCCGGCACGCGCGGCGACGGCCAGTGGCGCGAAGCAGGCCAGGTAGATCAGCACCACCTTCGAGGTCTCCTCGATGCCGAACCAGATGATCACCAGCGGCAGGTAGGCCAGCGGCGGCAGCGGGCGGTAGAACTCGATGATGGGGTCGAAGATGCCCCGCAGCGTGCGCGAGACGCCCATCAGGATGCCCACCGGCACGGCCGTGACGCAGGCCAGCGCGAAGGCGCCGAACACGCGGCCCAGGCTCCACAGGAAGTGCTCCAGCAGCGGCTTGCCGCCCTGGCCCTTGCCCTGGACGGCGGCGACGAAGGCGTCCCACACCGAGGCGGGCGAGGGCAGCACCAGCGGCGGCAGCCAGGCCAGTGCGGCGGCGGCCCACCACAGCAGGAAGAGCACGGCCACGGTGGCGATGCTGATGGCGGTGGTGCGGCCTTCGCCGGGGCGGCGGTGGCCCTGGGTGGGGCGGCTGCGGGCGCTGGTGGGTGCACGGCGCGCGGGCACGAGGGGCGCGGCCTCGTGAGCGGCGCGCCCGGAGGCCGGGGTGGCGGCCATCTTCATCGGTGCAGCAGTGGGCGTCATCGTGGGGTCCTCAAGAAAAGGCCGGGGCGGCGCTTCGACAGGCTCAGCGCGAACGGGATGGGGTTGGCGCGGCGCGAACGGAGAAGGCTTGGCGCGACGCGAACGGGCAAGGCTTGGCGCGAATGGAAAGGGACTCGGCGAAAACCGGTGCGGCTCAATGCACCGCCGCCCCCGCATGGATCGCGTCGATGACCTCTTCGCGCAGGCGGATGAACTCGGGCTGCGACTTGATGGCGCGTGCGCTGCCGCCGGCGATGTACTGGCGGCCGAAGTCCAGCTGGTAGCGGCGCGACACGCGGCCGGGCGAGGGCGTCATCACGATCAGCTCGGTGGCCAGGAACAGCGCCTCTTCCACGTCGTGCGTGATGAAGAAGCACAGCTTGCCCTCGCGCGCCCAGATCTGCAGCACCAGCTCCTGCACCTGCTCGCGCGTCAGCGAATCCAGCGCGCCGAAGGGCTCGTCCATCAGCAGCATGGCCGGATTGGCAGCCAGTGCCCGGGCGATGCCCACGCGCTGCTGCTGGCCGCCCGACAGCTGATAGACCGGGTGCGTCGCGTAGCGCTCCAGCCCCACGGCGCGGATCTGCTTCATGGCGGCCTCGTGCCGCTCCGCGCGGCCCAGGCCGCGCAGGCGCAGGCCCAGCGCCACGTTGTCGATCACGTTGAGCCAGGGCATCAACGCATGCTTCTGAAAGACCACGCCGCGGTCGGCGCCCGGGCCTTCCACATGGCGGCCGTTGACGAAGATGTGGCCTTCGCTCGGCGCCATGAAGCCAGCGATGCACGACAGCAGCGTGGTCTTGCCGCAGCCCGAGGCGCCGACGGCGACCACGAATTCGCCGCGGGCGAAGCCCAGGTCCACCTGCGACAGGGCCGTCACTTCGGCGCCGCCGCGGCCGGCGTAGGTCACGCCCACGTTCTCGATGCGCAATCCGTCCATGGTGCTCGTCTCCGATGCGGCGCGGCGCTCAGGGCTTCGCCTTGGCGGCGTAGCTGGCGTTCACGCCCACGCTGTAGTCGGGCAGCACATTGCCGATGGTGCCCTGTGCCTTCAGGAAGGCCGCGGTGGCCGCCAGCGACTGGGCCGCGCCGCCCTTGGCGCCTCCGCCCAGCCAGGTGGCCGAGGCCTGCTCGGCCGGCGGCACGAAGCGGTACAGGGCCATCGCCGCAGGCACGTCGGCCTCGGTGGCACCCGTCACCTGGGCCACCGCCTTCACCTGCGGCGAGCCGACCGTCCACTGCGCCTTGTTGGCGGCATAGGCGGCATCGGCCTTGGCGATGGCCGACAAAAACTTGACCATGAAGTCCGCATTGGCCGCGGCCCAGGGCTTGTTGGCGATGATGCCGTCAAAGGTGGCCTTGCCGGTCTGCTTGGAGATCTGGCCGCTGCTGGTGATCTGCTTGCCGCTGGCCTTGACCTTGGAGAGCACCGGGTCCCACACGAAGGTGGCGTCGATGTCGCCGCGCTCCCAGGCGGCGGCGATCTCGGGCGGGCGCATGTTGAGGATCTTGACCTGCGACGGATCGACCTTGGCCGCCTCCAGCGCCACCAGCGTGTGGAAGTGCGTGGTGGAGGTGAAGGGCACGCCGATCTTCTTGCCCTTGAGGTCGGCCACGCTGTTCACGCCCGAGCCGTTGCGCGCCACCAGGGCCTCTGCATCGGCGATGTCGTCGAGGATCCACACCAGCTCCACCGGCAGGCCCTGCGACAGGGCCGAGGCCACGGGCGCCGAGCCCGCCTCGCCGATCTGCACCTGGCCCGAGGCCATGGCGCGGATCACGTCGCCGCCGCCCGCGAACTTGCGGAAGTTGATCTTGTAGCCGGTGGCCTTCTCGATCTCACCCGTGACCTGCGCATAGCGCCAGGGCACCACCATGTCCTGGTGGGCGATGGTGACTTCCTTGGCGGCCTGGGCCTGCGCGCCTGCGGCGAAGGCCGAGAGGGCGAGCAGCGCCAGGTGGCGGCGGGTGAAGCGGATCGGGGTGGTCATTGGATGGGTCCTCCGGGTGTGGGATGTATGGGATGAACTGTGCGGCGCGCGGGCCGGCCACCCAAGTGCCAGAGGCCGGCGACCGAAAGAGCCAGAGCCCCAAAGCGGGCACCCGGCTGGTGCCTGCCACGGCAGGCGCTGCACTGCTTCGGCGCAGAGCCGGCGATTCTGGGAAGCGGCCTGCCCGGGCGGCAACGAAGAAAAGCGCGCAAGCTCATGCGCCGGGCGTGCGTGGCGCCGGGCGTTGGAGGCCATGTGGGTCAGTCAATCAAGAGCCGTTCGGGCTGAGCCTGTCGAAGCCAGGGCAAGGCGTGTCCAGCCCTTCGACTAGCTCAGGGCGAACGGCCCTTGACTGGCACCCGGCGTCAATGCAGCGGCGCGTCCCGCCGCACGCCTCGCGCCGCGGCCAGTTCGTGCACCGCCAGCGCCAGCGCGCGCACACCCGCCTCGATCTGCGCGCCCGAGATGGACGACAGCCGCAGCCGGAACTGCGGGCACGGATAGGGCGGCTGGTCGTAGAACACGCGGCCCGCCTCGATCAACACGCCATGGCCGCGCGCCACATCGGCCAGCTCGGCCGAATCCAGCCAGTCCGGCCCTTCCACCCACACCGAGGCGCCACCCTGCGGCGGCGTGAAACGGAAGTCCGGCAGGTACTGCCGCAGCGCCTGCGCCACCCGCGCCAGGCGCTCCTGCATGATCTGGTTGACCCGCCGCGCATGCGACTCGTGGTGCCCCAGCGAGAGGAAGAGCGCATAGGCATGCTGCAGGAAGGCGCTGGGGTGGCGCACCATGGCATGGCGCAGCACCCGCAGCTCGGCGATCAGCTCGCGCGAGGCCACGATGTAGCCCAGCCGCAGCGCCGGGGACAGGCTCTTGGAGAGCGAGCCGATGTAGATCACCCGCCCGCCCGTGTCCAGGCTCTTGAGCGCGGGCATGGGCATGCCGGCGTACAGGTTCTCGGCCTCGTAGTCGTCCTCGACGATGACGAAGTCCTGCAGCTCGGCCTTGCGCAGCAGCCACTGGCGCCGCTCCAGGCTCAGCGTGCGCGTGGTCGGGCTCTGGTGGCTGGGCGTGACGAACACGTAGTCCACCTGCGGCATCGCATCCACCACCAGGCCGTCGTCGTCCACCGCGATGTTGACGAAGCGCGGGTCGCGCACGCGGAAGGAGTTGCGCGCATGCGGATGGCCCGGCTCCTCGCAGCCCACGCGGGTGCGGGCATCGAACAGGGCCTCGGCCAGCAGGTAGAAGGCATGCTGCGAGCCCACGGTGATCAGGATCTCGTCGGCCAGCGCATAGACGCCACGCTTGGGCAGCAGGCGCTGGCGGATCTGCGTGACCAGGTCGTCCACGTCCACCTGCTCGAAGTCGGGCGTCCAGTGCGGCAGCTGCACCCGCGCCAGGCTGCGCAGGCAGCATTCGCGGAAGTCGTCGGTGGGAAAGAGCTCCGGGTCGTAGGTGCCGTAGACGAACTGGTAGGGATAGTCGTGCCAGCGCTCGGGCTTGGCCAGCGTGGGCCGGTCGCGCTGCGAGCGCAGCACGCGGGCGCGCCAGTCGGGGGGGCGTGGCGTGCTGTCGCCCGCCGTCTCGGGCGCGAAGGGATTGGCCTCGGCCGGCGCGGCCTGCAGCGGCGAGGCATCGGCCGCCACGAACACGCCGCGCCGCGGGCGGGCCTCCAGGAAGCCTTCTTCCACCAGTTGCTCGTAGGCGGCGGTCACCGTGTTGCGGCTGAGCGAAAGCGCCTGCGCCAGGTCGCGCGAAGAGGGCAGGGGCGTGCCAGGGCCCAGCCGGCCATCGAGGATGGCCTGCACGATCACCGCGCGCAGCCGCACCTGGATCGGCAGGCCGGGCTGCTCCGGCAGGCGGAAGAGGCGGGCCCACAAGGGGCGGTTCGGATCGTCGGTGGCGGGCATGGCGGATGGGTCGAGGAAATGCGTGCGCATGCACACAAGCGGGGCGCGATCACGCTGTTGGTGCGTCGCTGGCGCCCCGTGGCTTGGCCGATGGGCCGGCTCTGGCTCTATGGCGCGGCGTGCTCGCTTCCTAGACTGGATTGCATCTTTCGCGCCACGCCCTGCCCTGCTGCCCCTGTCATGACTTCTGCCTCTTCGTCCCCCGTCACCGTGGAGATGCTCGCCGCCTTCTCCGACGCCTGGAACCGCCACGACCTGCCCGCGCTGATGTCCTTCATGCATGCCGACTGCGTGTTCGAGACCGCCGCCGGTCCCGAGGCCTGCGGCGCACGCCACAGCGGCACCGAGGCCGTGGCCGCGGCCTTCGAGGCGGCGTGGAAGAACTTCCCCGATGCGCAGTGGCGCAATGGCCGGCACTTCGTGGCCGGCGAGCGCGGCGTCTCGGAATGGACCTTCACCGGCACCGCCGCCGACGGCTCGCGTGTCGAGGCCGATGGCGTGGACGTGTTCACCTTCCAGGACGGAAAGATCCTGGTGAAGAACGCCTTCCGCAAGATGCGCCCCGCGCTGCCCAAGGCCTGACCTCCGCAGAAGGCGACCCACCATGGCCATCACCACCCCGCGCGAAGTCTTCGCGCCCTACGACCCGGCCTACGACCCGCTGGTCTCGGCCGGTCCCGGCCACAACCGCGACTACGCGCCCACCTACTGGGCCGCCACCGCCGGCACGCCGCCGGATGACGACGGTCCCATCACGGCGGACGTCGATGCCGACGTGGTCATCATCGGCTCGGGCTTCACCGGCCTGGCCGCGGCCCTGTTCCTCGCCCGGGAGCACGGCATCAAGGCCACGGTGCTCGAAGCCAATCGCGTGGCCTGGGGCTGCACCAGCCGCAACGGCGGCCAGGGGCAGAACGCCAGCGGCCGGCTCTACCGCTCGCAGTGGATCGAGCGCTGGGGCCTGGACGTGGCGAAGAAGCTCGATGCCGAGATCCGCTTCGGCTTCCAGACCTTCGCCGACCTGGTGGCGCAGATCGACTGCGACGCGCAGCCGGGCGGTCACCTGTTCGTGGCGCACCGCGAAAAGAAGATGGACTTCCTGCGCCGCGAGACCGAGGTGATGCGCCAGCACTTCGGCTACGACGCCCGCATGCTGTCGGCCGAGGAAGTGCGCCGCGACTGGTGCGGCGACCAGGACGCCAAGGGCGCGCAGTACGAGTCCGAGGGTATCTCGGTGCATCCGCTCAAGCTGGCCCACGGCTATCTGAAGATGGCGCGCGAGCTGGGCGCCCGCGTGCACCCGGCCAGCCCGGTCATCGGCTGGGAGACGAAGGACGGCGTGCATCACCTGCGCACGCCGGGCGGCACGGTGCGTGCGCGGGCCGTGGGCATCGCCACCGGGGCGTACACCGCGCCGGGGCTCTTTCCGGGGCTGAAGAACCGCTACTTTCCGGTGCTGTCCAACTCCATCGTCACGCGCCCGCTCACGCCGGCCGAGCTGGAGGCCACGGGCTTCAAGACGCGCATCGCCATCACCGACACGCGCACGCTGCGCTTCTATTACCGCCTGCTGCCGGACAACCGCGTGCAGATCGGCAGCCGCAGCGCCATCACCGGCGCCGACGCGCACCGCGAAGCGCACTACCGCCTGCTCACCGAAGGGCTGGCGCGCAAGTTCCCGGCGCTCAAGGACATCGAAATTGCCCACTCCTGGTGGGGCTGGGTGGACGTGAGCCACGACATGATGCCGCGCATCGTGCAGCCCGATGCCGCACAGCAGGTCTTCTATGCGCTGGGCTACGGCGGCAACGGCGTCTCCTTCTCCGCCCATGCGGGCCGGCGGCTGGCGCAGCGCATCGCCGGCCAGGCCGATGCCGCCTTCGGCCTGCCCATCTACCAGGGCGCGCTGCCCTTTCCGGCGCAGGGCGAATGGGCCGCGCCCTTCCGCCGCCTGGGCCAGAGCTTGCTCTACCGCTGGTACTGGCTGCGCGACGAAGTGCTCTGAGCCGCGGTGTCCCCTTTCCTTCCATTCGATCCAGGAGTGCATTCCATGACCACCCCGTTCCTCACCCGCCGTGCCCTGTCGCTGGCCGCGGCCGCGCTGCTGGCTGGCAGCAGCCTGCTCGGCACCGCTGCCCAGGCGCAGGAGATCAAGAAGGGCGGCACGCTGGTGATCGGCACCACGCAGGCGCCGCGGCACCTCAACGGCGCCGTGCAGTCGGGCATCGCCACGGCGGTGCCGTCGACCCAGCTCTTCGCCAGTCCGCTGCGCTTCGACGACAAGTGGAACCCACAGCCCTACCTCGCCGAAAGCTGGAAGCTGGCGGAGGATGGCAAGTCGCTCACGCTCAACCTGCGCAAGGACGCCGTCTTCCACGACGGCAAGCCCATCACCTCGGAGGACGTGGCCTTCTCCATCATGGCCATCAAGGCCAACCATCCCTTCTCGACCATGCTCGCGCCGGTGGAGAAGGTGGAGACGCCCAACCCCACCACCGCCATCATCCGCATGAGCACGCCGCACCCGGCCATCGTTCTGGCGATGTCGCCCGCGCTGTGCCCGATCATGCCCAAGCACATCTACGGCGACGGCACCGACCTCAAGAACAACCCGCGCAACAGCCAGAACCTGGTGGGCTCGGGGCCCTTCAAGCTGACGGAGTTCAAGGCCGGGCAGCGCGTGGTGATGGAGAAGTTCGACAAGTTCTTCCTGCCCGGCAAGCCCTACCTCGACAAGATCATCCTGAACATCGTGCCCGACACGCAGAGCCTGGTGCTGGGCCTGGAGCGCGGCGACCTGCAGATGCTGCCCTACGCCGCCGGCGCGGTGGACCTCAAGCGCCTGAAGGCCAATCCCAACCTGGTGATGACCGACAAGGGCTTCGAGGGCATCGGCCCCATCAACTGGCTGGCCTTCAACACCGCCAAGAAGCCGCTGAACGACGTCAACGTGCGCAAGGCCATCGCCTATGCCATCGACAAGAACTTCATCACCAAGGCGCTGATGGGCGGCTTCGCCACCGTGGACGACGGCCCCATCGTGCCGGGCAGCCCCTTCGCCGTGCCCGACCTGGTGAAGTACCCGCTGGACCTGAAGAAGTCCGCCGAGCTGCTGGACGCCGCGGACCTCAAGCCCGGCGCGGGTGGCGAGCGCTTCAAGCTCACCATCGACTACATCCCTGGCAACGACGAGCAGCAGAAGAACGTGGCCGAGTACCTGCGCTCGCAGCTCAAGAAGGTGGGCATCGGCGTGGAGGTGCGCGCCTCGGCCGACTTCCCGGCCTGGGCCAAGCGCATCGCCAGCCGCGACTTCGACATGACCATGGACACGGTCTTCAACTGGGGCGACCCGGTGATCGGCGTGCACCGCACCTACCTGTCGACCAACATCAAGCCCATCGTCTGGACCAACACGCAGGACTATGCCAACCCCAAGGTGGACGAGCTGCTGAATGCGGCGGGCGGCATCATGGACCCGGTCAAGCGAAAGGCCTACTACGCCACCTTCCAGAAGATCGTGACGGACGAGGTGCCCATCGTCTACATCAACCTGGCGCCCTACCACACGGTGGCCAGCAAGCGCGTGGGCAACCTGCCGACGACCATCTGGGGCCCCGCATCCCCGATGGACGACGTGTACTTGAAGTGAGCCCGCGATGAAGCTGCTGAAGCCCCTGGCCTCGCGGCTGCTCCAGGCCCTGGGCCTGGTGCTGGCCGTGGTGGTGCTCAACTTCGCGCTGGTGCATGCCGCGCCCGGCGATCCGGTGGAGACCATCGCCGGCATGAGCGGTGGCATGTCCGAGGAGCTGAAGACCGAGCTGCGCCAGTCCTACGGCCTGGACCGGCCGCTGCCGGTGCAGCTGGGCATCTACCTCGGGCGCGTGGCCCGGCTGGACCTGGGCCAGTCCTACATCTTCAACCTGCCGGTGGCCGAGCTGATCGCCGAGCGCATCCCGGCGACGCTGCTGCTGGTGCTGAGTTCGGTGGTGTGCGCCTTCCTCATCGGCACTGCGCTAGGCGTGCTGGCTGCGCGCAAGCCCAACGGCTGGCTGTCGCAGGCGATCACGGTGTTCTCGCTGGTGGGCTTCGCGGCGCCGGTGTTCTGGAGCGGGATGATGCTGATGATCCTGTTCGCCTCGGTGTGGCCGATCCTGCCGGTGTCGGACATGCGCTCGGTGGACAGCGACGGCCGCGGCCTGGCCGGCGTGGTGGATGTGTTGTGGCATCTGGTGCTGCCCATGTTCACGCTGTCGATGGTGTACCTGGCGCAATACAGCCGGCTGGCCCGCGCCAGCATGCTGGAGGTGCTGGGCGCCGACTTCATCCGTACAGCCCGCGCCAAGGGCCTGGCCGAGGGCGTGGTGCTCTACAAGCATGCGCTGCGCAACGCGGTGCTGCCGGTGGTCACCGTGCTGGGCCTGCAGTTCGGCAACGTGCTGGCGGGCGCCATCCTGGTCGAGACGGTCTTCAACTGGCCCGGCCTGGGCCGCCTGGCCTACGAGTCGGTGCTGAGGCGCGACTACCCGACCATCCTGGGCGTGCTGCTGCTGTCGGCGGTGGTGGTGCTGGTGATGAACCTGCTCACGGACCTCTGCTACCGCCTGATCGACCCTCGCATCAAAAACAAGTAAGCGATGTCCGCCCTTCCCATCTCTCCTGGCGAGCCCACGCCGGCCGCCATGCCGCTGCTGGCCGCGCCCTCGCCCGCGCGCGAGGCGCTGGCCATGTTCATGCGCAACCCGGCCGCGGTGGCCGGGCTGGTGCTGCTCTCGCTCATCGTGCTGGTCGCGGTGGTCGGGCCGTGGCTGGTGCAGGCCGACCCCTTCGAGATCCGCGGCGCGCCGCTCAGCCCGCCGGGCACCGAAGACGTGTGGCTGGGCACCGACCAGCTGGGCCGCGACGTCGGCATCGCGCTGCTCCATGGTGGGCGCGCCACGCTGCTGGTGGGAGCCGTGGCGGCACTGCTGTCGGTGACCATCGGCGTCACGCTGGGCGCGTTGGCCGGCTTCTACGGTGGCCGGGTCGACGCGCTGCTGATGCGCGTGACCGAGTTCTTCCAGGTGCTGCCGGCGCTGCTCTTCGCCATGGTGGTGGTCACCCTGTTCTCGCCCAGCCTGCTGACGGTGGTGCTGTCCATCGGGCTGGTGAGCTGGCCGGGTACCGCGCGGCTGACGCGGGCCGAGTTCATGAAGGTGCGCGACCTGGAGTTCGTGCGGGCCGAGCGTGCCATCGGCGCCGGCAACGCGCGGCTGATCTGGAAGGTGATCCTGCCCAACACCATCGCGCCGCTGGTGGTCTCGGCCACGCTGGCGGTGGGCGCGGCCATCCTGTTCGAGGCCGGCCTGTCCTTCCTGGGCTTGGGCGACCCCAACCTGATGAGCTGGGGAATGATGATCGGCAGCAGCCGGCAGTACGTGCTTTCGGCCTGGTGGGCGGTGGCGATCCCCGGCGTGGCGATCTTCCTCACCGTGCTGGCCGTGAGCCTGATCGGCGATGGGCTCAACGATGCCCTCAACCCCAAGCTCAGAGAACGCTGACATGACCGAAGCCCTTCTCCAGGTTGACGACCTGCGTGTCGAGTTCGCCACCCGCCGCGGCAAGGCCATGGTGCTCAACGGCGTGAGCTTCGAGGTGCATGCGGGCGAGACGCTGTGCGTGGTCGGCGAGTCCGGCTGCGGCAAGAGCATGACGGCCCTGGCCATCCTGGGCCTGGTGCCGCAGCCGCCCGGCCGCGTGGCCGGCGGGGCGGTGCGCTTCCAGGGCGAGGACCTGGTGAGCGCCACGCCCGAACGGATGCGCGCGGTGCGGGGCAACCGCATCTCGATGATCTTCCAGGAGCCCATGACCTCGCTCAACCCGGTCTACACCGTGGGCGAGCAGATCGCCGAGTCGCTGCGCCTGCATGCGCAAGTCGACCGCAAGGCTGCCCATGCCCGCGCCATCGAGATGCTGCGCCAGGTGGGCATTCCCGCGCCCGAGCGGCGCGTGGACGAGTACCCGCATCAGCTGTCCGGTGGCATGCGCCAGCGCGTGATGATCGCCATGGCCCTGGCCTGCCGGCCCGACATCCTGATCGCCGACGAGCCCACCACCGCGCTGGACGTGACGGTGCAGGCCCAGATCTTCGACCTGCTGCGCGAGCTGCAGCGAGAGCGCGGCACGGCCATCGTGCTCATCACCCACGACATGGGCGCCGTGGCCGAGATGGCCGACCGCGTGATGGTGATGTACGCCGGCCGCGTGATCGAGCAGGGCCAGGCCGACGACGTGCTGGGCGCGCCGCAGCACCCGTACACGCAGGGCCTGATCGCCTGCCTGCCCGAGCTGGGCAGCAGCCAGGCCGAGGGGCGCACCGAGCTGGCCGAGATCCCCGGCGTGGTGCCCTCGTTGTGGGAGCTGGGCCAGGGCTGCGCCTTCCGCGAGCGCTGCCCCCAGGCCCATGCCCGCTGCGCGGCCGAGGTGCCGCCCATGTTCGAGGCCGAGGGTGCGCCCGGCCACGGCGCGGCCTGCTGGCTGCTGGCCGAGGCGGCGGGTGCCGCGTCGCCCGTCACTGCAGCGTCTGCGGCCGAAGCGGCGCGTGCCTGAACCCCGGTGCCGCCATGAGCCAACTCATTCCCTTCCCCAACATGCCCGCTCCCGTCACGCCCCCGCCGCCGGTGCTGCTGTCCGTCACCGACCTCAAGGTGCACTTTCCCAGCGCCGGTGGCCGCGTGGTGCGCGCGGTGGACGGCGTGAGCTTCGAGCTGCGCCGCGGCACCACGCTGGCCGTGGTGGGTGAATCGGGCTCGGGCAAGACCACCACCGCCCTGGCCGTGATGCGGCTCGCGCCCATCACCGAAGGCGGCATCCGCCTGGGCACCACCGAGCTGAGCCTGGTCAATGGCGAGAACCTGCGCCGCGCGCGCAGCCGGCTGCAGATGGTCTTCCAGGACCCGTACTCCTCGCTCAACCCGCGCCAGCGCGTGGGCGAGGCGGTGCGCGCGCCGCTGGACCTGATGAAGATCGGCACGCCCGCCGAGCGCGCGGCCCGCGTCGACGAACTCTTCCACGCTGTCGGCCTGCGGCCCGAGCAGCAGCACCTGTTCCCGCACCAGTTCTCGGGCGGGCAGCGCCAGCGCATCAACATCGCACGTGCGCTGGCCACCAACCCGGAGCTGGTGGTCTGCGACGAGCCGGTCTCGGCGCTGGACATCGCCATCCGCGCGCAGATCCTCAACCTGCTGGCGCGGCTGCAGCGCGAGCTGGGGCTGACCTACCTGTTCATCTCGCACGACATGGCGGTGGTGGAGCACATCTGCGACGAGATCGCCGTCATGTACCTGGGCCAGATCGTGGAGCGCGCACCGCGCCGCACCTTCTTCGCCCAGCCGCTGCATCCCTACAGCGTGGCGCTGATGTCGGCCGTGCCCACGGTGCGCGGCGGCCGGGCGCGGGCGGCGCAGCGCATCCGGCTGGTGGGCGATCCGCCCAGCCCGCTCGATCCGCCCGCGGGCTGCCGCTTCGCCGGCCGCTGCCCGGTCGCCGAGCCGGCCTGCACGCAGCCGCAGCAGCTGCGCGAGGTGCAGCCCGGCCACTGGGTGGCCTGCCACAAGGTCACGCTGCAGGCGGGCCGGCCGGTGCCGCCGCTGGCGCTGCCGGATGCCGCCTGAGGCAGCCCGAGGCGACCTGAACATTTCAACGCCGTGGCCACCGCACAGCGGCCCTGGCCCTTCATCCGACACCACGACCCCATGTCCCCCATCACCGTCTTCCAGGCCCGCCAGATCCTCACCATGAACCCGCGCCAGCCGCAGGCCACGCATGTGGCCGTGCGCGAGGGCCGCATCCTGGGCGTGGGCGACCTGGCGCGCATGCAGGCCTTCGGCGACTTCACGCTCGACACGCGCTATGCCGACAAGGTGCTGATGCCCGGCCTGGTCGAAGGCCATTCGCACCTGATGGCCGGCGGACTGTGGAAGTTCAGCTTCGTCGGCTACCACGCACGTACCTCACCCGACGGCCGCGTGTGGGAGGGCTGCCGCAACTTCGACGAGGTGATCGCCCGCCTGCGCGCCGCCGACGCCGCGATGGCGGACCCCAAGGCGCCGCTGCTGGCCTGGGGCTTCGACCCGCTCTTCTTCGGCACCGAGCGCATGACGGTGGAGCACCTGGACAAGGTCTCCACCACGCGGCCCGTGGTCATCCTGCATGCCAGCCAGCACCTGATGAACGTCAACCGCGCCGCACTGGCCGCGGCCGGCATCGACCGCGACACCGACATCGAGGGCATCGCCCGCTTCGCCGACGGCGAGCCCAATGGCGAACTGCAGGAGTTCGCGGCCATGTTCCCCATCACGCGGCTGGTGGGCAACATCTTCCGCATCAACGGCTCCTCGCCCGAGAGCCTGCGCCTGTTCGGCCAGATGGCGCGGCTGGCCGGCGTGACCACCGCCACCGACCTGGTCAACGACCTGGCCGAGCCCAACCATGCGGCCATGATGCAGGTCACCGGCGAGCCCGGCTTTCCGGTGCGGCTGGTGCCGGCCTACCTGTGCCTGGACGGCAGCCTCAACCGCACGCAGGGCGCCGCGCGCATCCGCCAGCGGCAGGCCGAGGCCGAAGGCAATGCCAAGCTGCACTACGGCCTGGTCAAGATCGTGGCCGACGGCTCCATCCAGGGCTTCACCGCCCGTGTGCGCTGGCCGGGCTATCACAACGGCGCGCCCAACGGCATCTGGATCCTGCCGCCGGCGGAGCTCAAGGCCGCCATCCGCGACTTCCATGCGCAGGGCTTCCAGCTGCACATCCACACCAACGGCGACGAGGCCACCGAGCTGGCGCTGGACGGCATCGAGGAGGCCCTGGCCGCGCACCCGCGCGCCGACCACCGCCACACGCTGCAGCACTGCCAGATGGCCGACGCGGCGCAGTTCCGCCGCATGGCCACGCTGGGCGTGTGTACCAACCTGTTCGCCAACCACATCTACTACTGGGGCGAGGCGCACCTGGCCCAGACCATGGGCCCCGACCGCGCCTTCCGCATGGACGCCTGCGCCACCGCGCTGGCGCACGGGGTGCCGCTGGCCATCCATTCCGACGCGCCCATCACGCCGCTGGCGCCGCTGTTCACTGCCTGGTGCGCCGTCAACCGGCTCACGTCCAGCGGCCGGGTGCTGGGCGAGGCCGAGCGCATCGGCGTGCCCGAGGCGCTGTGGGCCATCACCCAGGGCGCGGCCTACACCCTGGGCCTGGACGACCGCATCGGCTCCATCGAGGTCGGCAAATGGGCCGACTTCTGCGTGCTGGACGAGAGCCCACTGGCCGTCGCGGCCGAGGCGCTCAAGGACCTGCGCGTGGCCGGCACGGTGATCGGCGGCGTGCCGACCGAGGCGACCGCGTGAGGCGCGGCGCTTCTGTCGTCACGCGACACCTCGGGGCGCGGGCATGAGGCCGCGCATCCCGCTCACCGTCATCGGCGGCTTCCTCGGCGCCGGCAAGACCACGCTGCTCAACCACCTGCTCGCGCAGTCGGGCGACCGGCGCATCGCCGTGCTGGTCAACGACTTCGGCGCCATCAACATCGACCGCGCGCTCATCGCCAGCGAAGAGGCCGGCGCCATCGAGCTGACCAACGGCTGCGTCTGCTGCGCCATCGGCGACGACCTGACCACCGCGCTCATCGGCCTGATCGAACGGCCGCAGCCGCCCGAGGCCATCGTGATCGAGGCCAGCGGCGTCTCCGACCCCTGGCGCATCGCCCAGGTGGGCCTGGCCGACCCCGCGCTGGCACTGGACGCCGTGCTGGTGCTGGCCGACACCACCGTGCTGCGCGAACAGGCGGCGGACCCGCTGCTGACCGACAGCATCCGGCGGCAGCTGGATGCGGCGGACCTGCTTGTGCTGAACAAGACCGACCTCGTGGACGAGGCCACGCTGGCCGACCTGCGCGGCTGGCTCGACACCGAATGGCCCGCAACGCCGCGCTTCGAGGCCGTGCAGGCCCGCGTGCCCTTGACGCTGCTGCAGGCGCCGCGCCTGCCGCGGGCAGACGAAGGCACTGCGCATTGCGCAAGCTGCGGCGGCAAGCACGGGCACGAGCACGGCCACGGCCACGGACATGCGCCTGGTCATGGTCACGACCATGGTGCCGTGGCGCATGCCGAGGTCTTCGAGACCTGGGCCCTGCGCGATGCCCCGGTCTTCCACGCGCCGGCCCTGCGTGCGTTGCTCAAGGCCATGCCGGCCGGCGTACTGCGGCTCAAGGGCCTGGTACGCACCGATGCGCATGCGGGCCTGGTCGAACTGCAGTTCGCCGGCCGCCACGGTGTGCTGCGCGCGGCGCCCGGCGCCGCGCCCGAGGCCGCCGACACGCTGGTGGCCATCGGCCTGCGCGGTCGGCTGCCGGCGCACGAACTGGCACAGCGGCTGCGCGCCGCTGCCGCCGTGAGGGAGGCCGCATGAGCGTTCGCCCGGCCATGACCACGACGACGCCCCATCCGCCCAAGGACGCCCGATGACCCGCCCCGCCAGCACCTTCGCCGGCCTGGACCTGCTCGCCGCCCTGGGCGTGGTCGTCATCTGGGGCCTCAACTTCGTGGCGATGAAGTATTCGCTGCGCGACTTCACGCCCTTCCAGCTGGGCTTCTTCCGCTACGTGTTCGCGGTGCTGCCGCTCGTCTTCATCGTGCCGCGGCCACGCCTGTCCTGGCGCTGGCTGGTGCCGGCGGGCCTCGCGCAGCTGGGCCAGTTCGGCCTGCTGTTCGTGGCGCTGCAGGTGGGCATGACGGCGGCCCTGGCCTCGGTGCTGATGCAGACGCAGGTCTTCTTCACCACGCTGCTGGGCGTGGCCCTGCTGGGCGAGCGGCTGTCCGGGCCGCTGCGCGCCGGGCTGGTGCTGGCGGCCGTGGGCCTGCTGTGCTTCGGCCTCAACTTCGCGGGCGGCAGTGCCACGGCCGGCATCACCGTGCTGGGCCTGGTGCTGAACCTGGGCGGCGCCTTCATGTGGGCCGCCTCCAACATCGTGGCGCGCAAGGCCCAGGCCGCGCAGCCGGGCTATGACCCGCTGCAGTTCGTGGTGTGGATGTCGCTGGTGCCCATCCTGCCCTTCGGCCTGATGGCCTGGTTCTTCGAGCCCGCGGCCACGCACGACCAGTGGCGCCACGCCAGCCTGGGCGGCTGGCTGGGCGTGGCCTACCTGGGCTGGTTCGCGACCATCGCTGCCTACGCGATGTGGACCGGCCTGCTCAAGCGCCACCCGGCCAACCGCGTCGCGCCCTTCAGCCTGGGCGTGCCGGTGATCGGCCTGGCGGCCGGCATGCTGACCCTCGGCGAGCATGTCACGGCCTGGCAGTGGGCGGGCAGTGCCTGCGTCGTGGCGGCGCTAGGGGTGGTGATGTTCGGTGGGCGCTTTGGGACGCGGCGGCGGCCCGCCGCGGTGCGGGGACTCTGACCCGGTCTCCGGCGTCCGAGGCGGCGGACGTCCACAATCGCCCGCCCATGGAGACACTCACCCGCCGCCAATGGGCGCTGCTCATTCCGCTGACCATCGCCTGGGGCATCAACTGGCCGATCATGAAGGTGGGGGTGACCGATCTGCCGCCCCTGACCTTCCGCGCCATGTCGCTGTGGCTGGGCGTGCCGGTGCTGGCGGTGGTGCTGCTGGCGATGCGCCTGCCCTTTCGCGTGCCGCGTCGCCACTGGCCCGAGCTGCTGTGGCTGTCGGCCACCAACATGTTCGTCTGGCACGTGTGCATCATCATCGCGCTGCGCCACCTGTCGGGCGGGCGTGCGGCCATCCTGGGCTACACCATGCCGGTGTTCTCGGCCATCCTGGGTGCGCTGCTCTTCAACACCCGTCTGTCGGCGCGCGCCTGGATGGGTGTGGCGGCGGCAGCGTTGGGCGTGGCCTTCCTGCTGTGGCACGAGTTCACCGGCCTGGCCGGCAGCCCCGGCTTCGTTGCGCTCGCGCTGGGGGCTGCCGCCACCTGGGCGCTGGGCACGCAGCTGCTGCGACGCACGCAGCTGCCGGTGCCCACGCTCACGCTGTCGTTCTGGATGACCACGCTCACGGCCCTCGTGATGGGCGCGCTCTCGGCCCTGGCCGAACGCAGCGAATGGCACATGCCGGGCCCGGCGGCCTGGGGCGCCATCGTCTACAACGCCGTGGTGATCTTCGGCTTCGCCCACGTCGCCTGGTTCGTGCTGGCCCGGGGTCTGCCGCCCGTGGCGTCGACCATCAGCGTCATGATGATCCCGGTGCTGGGCGTGCTCAGCAGTGCGCTGTGGCTGGGCGAGGCCATCTACTGGCAGGACTGGATGGCCATGACCCTGCTGATGGTGGCCATCGCCGCCGTGCTGCTGCCGGCGCGCGCCAGGTCCTGAGAGGGGCGCAGCAACAACCCCGCGCCGCCTGCCTCAGCCGGCGGCGCGCAGCGTGTCCGAGGGCGACTCGCCGAAGCGCAGGCGGTAGGCCTGCGCGAAGCGGCTCAGGTGCGCGAAGCCGCAGTCCAGCGCCACGGCGGCGACGGTGATGCCGTCCTCGCCCGCGCGCAGGCGCTGGCGGGCGCGCTCCAGCCGCAGGTCGCGCAGGGTGTGCATGGGGCTCTCGTCGCGCACACGGCGGAAGGCGTCGAGCAGCGTGCGCACCGATACACCGGCGGCCGCCGCGATGTCGGCGAGCCGCAAGGGCTCGTCGGCATGCGATTCCATGTGGGCCACCGCGCGTCGCACGCAGGCCGCCTGGCTGGGGCCCGCACCTGCACCGGCACCTGCGGGCCGGGTGGCGATGCGCAGCGGCACGTCGTCGGTCCAGGGCTGGCCGGCCAGCAGCAGGTGCACCAGCAGGCGCTCCATCTCGGCCGCGACGATGGGGCTGGCCTGCACCGCCTGCATCAGGGCCTCGGAACTCAGCAGCAGGTGCAGCTGGGCGCGCCAGGCCTGCAGGGCCGGGCGCTGCAGGTCCAGCCCGGCCTCGAAGCGCAGCGGCCGGCCGGTGTGCGATTCGAGCATGCGGCGGTCCAGCCGCAGCACGAACTGCTCGCAGTCGGGCGACAGGTCGGCCAGGAATCTGCTGCCGGGAGCGCACACCATGCCGTGGCGACCATCGGCCTGCAGCGGCCGGTCGTCGGCCAGCACCTCGGCATGGCCCTGCAGGCAGAACATGAGCAGGTGATAGTCCTCCACATGGGACACGTCCACCCGCGTGGTTTCGCCGAAGCGGATGGTGCCCAGGCCGATGCCGCCCACGCGCACGAAGTCCATGTGCGAGCGCCCGCCGCGCGGGCGCTCCAGCGCCTGCAGCCGGTGCGGCTGCATCACGCGCGAGATGCGCTCGCGCGCATCGTCCAGGTCCGAGGACTCGAACAGGCGGTACGCGCGCAGCAGCCCCGGCGTGAAGGCGCCGGGGGCGGGGGAGAGGTCGACGACAGTGGAGGCGGCGGCTGGACGCATGGTCTGGCGGGGCTTCCGATCAGGACCTGATGCAGCGCAAGAAGCGCGCCAGCCGCTTGTGGCAGCCGCCGGTGCGCGCATCCGGCGCAAGTCCTGCGCAATCCGGACATCCGCGGCGCGGATCCCGCGCGAATCGGATAGCCGCCGCGGCAGCGGCCTTCGACCATGCGTCCCATGACGCCCGGCAGCCGCCGGGCCCGCACAAGGAAGGAGTCTTGCCATGAATCAACCGGTCGATCCTGGTGCACTGCAGGCCGCCGCGGCCGAGCAGGCGCAGCGCGTGGTGCACTTTCCGCAGGCCGACGGCTCGCGCGTGCCCTATGCCGTGTTCAGCTCGCAGGAGGTGTTCGAGCGCGAGCAGGAGCGCATCTACCGCGGCCCCACCTGGAGCTTCGTCGCGCTGGAGGCGGAGATTCCCAACCCCGGCGACTACAAGAGCACCTTCGTCGGCGACACGCCCGTGGTGGTGACCCGCGCGCCCGACGGCGAGCTGGCCTGCTGGGTCAACCGCTGCGCCCACCGCGGCGCCATGGTCTGCCGCAATGCGCGCGGCAATGCCAAGGTGCACACCTGCGTCTACCACCAGTGGGGCTTCAGCGCCAAGGGCGACCTGCAGGGCATCCCCTTCAAGCGCGGGCGCGACGGCGCGCCCGGCATGCCGCCGGACTTCGACAACAAGGCGCACGGCCTGCGCAAGCTGCGCGTGGACAGCTACAAGGGCTTGGTCTTCGCCAGCTTCAGCGACGAAGCGCCGACCTTGTCCGACTACATCGGCGAGCAGATGCGGCCCTGGGTGGACCGCGTGATGCACAAGAAGGTGGTGTACCTGGGCTGCACCCGCCAGTACGCGCGCAGCAACTGGAAGCTCTACTACGAGAACGTCAAGGACCCGTACCACGCGAGCCTGCTGCACCTGTTCCACACCACCTTCAACATCTTCCGCGTGGGCATGAAGGCGCGTTCGATGGCCGACAGAACGCACGGCCTGCACAGCATCATCACCGCCACCAACATCGAGGAAGAGGGCGACACCGCCACCGCCTACAAGCAGCAGGCGATCCGCTCGATGGACGACGGCTTCCACCTGGAAGACCCGTCGGTGCTGGGCTTCATCTCGGAGTACGAGGAAGACTGCACCAACCACATCCAGACCATCTTTCCGCAGCTGGTGCTGCAGCAGATCCACAACACGCTGGTGGCGCGGCAGGTGCTGCCCAAGGCGCCGGGCGAGTTCGAGCTGGTCTTCCACTTCTTCGGCTACGAGGACGACACGCCCGAGCTGCGTGCGCTGCGCATCAAGCAGGCCAACCTGGTGGGGCCGGCAGGCTACATCTCGATGGAGGACACCGAGGCCACCGAGCTGGTGCAGCGCGGCACCGCGCGCGATGCCGACGCCACCTCGGTGCTGGACCTGGGCCGCACCGACCCGAACCGGGAGGACACCATGATCACCGAGAACCTGATCCGGAAGTTCTGGACGGGATACCAGAAGCTGATGGGGTATTGAGATGAGCACCGTGATGGAAGCACCCCAGACCGCCGCCGCCGCTGCGGCGACGCCCGACGTCGACATCGCCCTCTGGTTCCAGATCCATCAGCTGAACGAGCGCTACTGCGCCCTGCTGGACAACGACCGCCTGGAGGACTGGACCCGCCTCTTCACCGAGGACTGCCTCTACGAGATCGTGCCCAAGGAGAACGCCGACATGGGCCTGCCCATCGGCCTCGTGCACTGCACCAGCGCGGGCATGCTGCGCGACCGCGTGGTGGCGCTGCGCCACGCCAACATCTACGAGTCGCACAGCTACCGCCACATGACCAGCGGGCTCACGCTCCCGGCGGTCGATGCGCAGACCGTGACGGCCGAGTCCTCGTATGTGGTGGTGCAGACGCGCACGAACGGCGAGTCCTTCATCTTCCAGGCCGGGCGCTACCTCGACCGCGTGGTGCGCACGCCCGCGGGCTGGCGCTTTGCGCAGCGGCGCGTGGTGTACGACACCTCGCGCGTGATCACGCTGCTGGCCACGCCCATCTGACCGATCCGCCTTCGCGCCATGCCTACGGGCCGCGCCCGATGGCACGCCGATTGCTGACTGCAGTCCATTCCATTCACGCATTCCCCGGAGAGGAAGCCCATGACCCCCGTTCGCACCCGGCCGCTGCTGGCTGCCGCCCTGGCCCTGGCCTTCGCCGCGCCCGCCCTTGCCGCCGATCCCATCAAGGTGGGCCTGGCGCTGGACATCTCCGGCCCCTTCGCGGCCGGCGGCGCGGAGACGCGCGACGCCATCAACCTGGCTATCAAGCTGCTCGACAACAAGCTGGGCGGCTACCCGGCCGAATTCATCCAGGCCGACACTGCGGGCAGCCCGGACCAGGCCAAGCAGATCGTCGACCGCTTCATCCAGCAGAACAAGATCGACTTCTTCACCGGGCCCGTGCCGTCCAACGTGGCCCTGGCCGTCGGCCCGGCGCTGTTCGCGGCCAAGGTGCCGTTCATCACCGCCAACCCCGGCCCGAGCCAGTACGCGGGCGCGCAGTGCAATCCCTACTTTTTTGGCCAGAGCTATCAGAACGACACCTGGGACGAGGCCGCCGGTCAGTGGGCCAGCGACCAGGGTTTGAAGAGCGCCTTCATCCTCGCGCCCAACTACCCGGCGGGCCGCGACCACCTCACCGGCTTCAAGCGCACCTACAAGGGCAACGTCGTGGCCGAGGTCTACGGCAAGGTCGGCCAGCTGGACTACGCGGCCGAGCTGGCACAGATCCGCGCCGCCAAGCCCGAGGCGGTGTTCTTCTTCCTGCCCGGCGCCATGGGCATCAACTTCATCAAGCAGTTCGTGGCCTCGGGCCTGTCGAAGGACGTGCGGCTGGTGACCAACCCCGCCTCGGCCGACGAGGACACCATCGCCGCCGTGGGCGAGCCCATGCTGGGCCTGTTCTCCACCTCGCAGTGGTCGCACGACCTGCCCAACGCCGCCAACCAGAAGTTCGTGAGCGAGTTCCGCAAGGCCTACAAGCGCTACCCCACCTTCTATGCCGCCCAGGCCTACGACGCCATCCTGGCCATGGACGCCGCGGCCCGCGACGTCAAAGGCGACGTGAAGAACAAGGAGGCCGTGCTCAAGGCGCTGAAGGCCGCCAACTTCCAGTCCATCCGCGGGCCCTTCAAGTACGGCAACAACAACTTCCCGATCCAGGACTACTACCTGCGCGTGATCGGCAAGGACGCCGAAGGCAAGATCACCAACAAGACCTTGTCTACGCCGCTGAAGGGCTCCCGCGATGCCTACCACCAGCTCTGCAAACTGAAGTGACAGCGCACCCGCGATGACCGCCATCCTCTTCATCGAGCAGATGCTCAACGGCCTGGGCTACGGGCTGATGCTCTTCCTGCTGGCGGCGGGGCTCACGCTGGTGTTCGGCATCATGGACGTGATGAACCTGGCCCATGGCTCGCTCTTCATGGGCGGGGCCTACGTGGCCGCCACGGTGCACACGGCCAGCGGCTCCTTCGTGATGGCGGTGGCCTCGGCCGTGCTGCTGGTCGTGGTGCTGGCGGTGCTGCTCGAATGGCTGCTGGTGCGCCACCTGTACGGGCGCGATCACCTGTCGCAGGTGCTGGCCACCTTCGGCGTGATCCTGGTGGCCGACGACGTGGCCAAGATGATCTGGGGCCCGGCGCCGGTCATGGCCTCGGCACCGCAGGCGCTGTCGGGTGCGGTCGAGCTGATGCCCGGCCTGCCCTATCCGGCCTACCGCCTCGTCATCCTCGCGGCCGGCGTGCTGGTGGCGCTGGGCCTGTATGCGCTGGTCAACCACACGCGCATGGGCATGCTGGTGCGGGCCGGCGCCTCCAACCGCGCCATGGCCGAGTTCATGGGTGTGCGGGTGGATCGGGTGTTCTCGCTGGTCTTCCTGCTGGGCGCCGCACTCGCGGCCCTGGCCGGCGCGCTGATGGGGCCGCTCACCGCCGTGCAGGTGGGCATGGGCGAGGAGATCCTCATCCCCTCGCTGGTGGTGCTGGTCATCGGCGGCATCGGCTCGGTGCGCGGCGCCTTCGTGGCGGCGATGCTGGTGGGCCTGGTGGACACCATCGGCCGCGCCTTCGTGCCCATGGCGCTGCGCGGCGTGCTGCCGCCCACGCTGGTGTCGGACCTGGGGCCGCTGATCGCGGGCCTGACCACCTATGCGCTGATGGCGGTGGTGCTGGCCGTCAAGCCGACCGGGCTGTTCCCGGCGCGGGGGTGAGCGGCATGGCACGCGCATTCCCCTGGATCGCCCTGGCACTGCTGGCGGCCTTTCCGCTGCTGGCGCCGCTGGTGGGGCTGGACTACTACGTCAACTTCGTGCGCCGGGTGCTGATCTTCGCGCTGGCCGCGGCCAGCCTGAACTTCATCCTGGGCTTCGGCGGCCTGGTGGCGCTGGGCCACATGGGCTTCGTGGGCGTGGGCGCCTACACGCTGGTGGCACTTGCCGATGCCGGTCAGGTCTCGGCCTGGCTGCTGTGGCCGGCCGCGGCGGTGGTGGCCGGCGGGGTCGCCGCGCTGGTGGGTCTGGTGGCGCTGCGCACGCGCGGCGTCTACTTCATCATGATCACGCTGGCCTTCGCGCAGATGCTCTATTTCGCGGCCGTGTCGCTGCGCGCCTATGGCGGTGACGACGGCTACAACCTGATGCAGCGGCCCGAGCTGGGCCTGAGCATCGACCTCGCCAACGAGCCGACCTTCTACTGGGTGGTGCTGGTGCTGTTCGCCGCCGTGATGACGCTGATGAACCGCGCCACGCGGGCGCGCTTCGGCCAGGCGCTCGTGGGCATCCGCGACAACGAGGTACGGATGCAGGCCATGGGCTATCCGGTGTTCCGGCTCAAGCTCGTGGCCTTCGCGCTGGCCGGTGCCGTGGCTGGGCTGGCGGGTGCGCTGCTGGTCACACACAACAACTTCGTCAGCCCGTCGGTCATGCACTGGACGCAATCCGCCACGCTGATCGTGATGGTGGTGATCGGCGGGGTCGGCCACCGCTGGGGCGGCCCGGTGGGCGCAGCCGTGTGGATCGGGCTCGAAGAGATCGTGCGCCGCTTCACCGATTACTGGCACCTGCCGCTGGGGCTGCTGTTGATCGCCATCGTCTTCCTGGCGCCGCGTGGGCTGGCGGGTCTGCGCCTGCCGGTGCGGCGGCGGACCGCGACGCATGCCGCCACGGCCGCCATGCCCGAAGGGAGCGCGACATGAGCCTGTTCGAGGTCGTAGGCCTGCGCAAGAACTTCGGCGCCCTGCGCGCCACCGACGACGTGTCGCTCACCGTCGATGCCGGCCAGATCCATGCGCTGATCGGGCCCAACGGCGCGGGAAAGTCCACGCTGGTCAACCTGATCTCGGGGTTGATCGCGCCCGATGCGGGCTGCGTGCGACTGAATGGCGTGGACCTCACGCCGCTGCCCATGCATGCCCGCGTGCGTGCGGGCCTGTCGCGCTGCTTCCAGATCACCAGCATCTTCCGGCAGTCCACCGTGATGGAGAACCTGCTGCTGGCCGCGCAGGCGCATGCCGGCAGCAGCCTGCGCTTCCTGGGCGAGCGCAACCGCGAAGCTGCATTGCGCGCCACGGCCGATGAGCTGGCCGCACGCGTCGGCCTGTCACAGGCGCTGGACCGCATCGCCGGCACGTTGCCGCATGGCGCGCAGCGGCAACTGGACGTGGCGCTGGCCCTGGCCGCGTGCCCGAAGCTGCTGCTGCTGGACGAGCCCATGGCCGGCATGGGCCCGGAGGATTCGCAGCAGATGACCGCCCTCATCCACGAACTCAAGCGCGACATGGCGATCCTGCTGATCGAGCACGACATGAAGGCCGTCTTCGAACTGGCCGACTGCATCTCGGTGTTGGTCTACGGCCGCGTGCTGGTGGCCGGCAGCGTCGACGAGATCCGCGGCAATCCGCAGGTGCAGGCGGTGTACCTGGGCACGGAAGAGGTGGACGCATGAGCGAAGGCGCGACCCTGCTGCTCGAAGCCCGCGGCCTGGAGGCCGGCTACGGCGCCAGCCAGGTGCTGTTCGGCATCGACCTCGACATCCGCCATGGCCAGGTGCTCACGCTGCTGGGCCGCAACGGCATGGGCAAGAGCACCACGCTCAAGACGCTGATCGGTGCGCTGGCATTGCGCCACGGCAGCATCCGCTTCGGCGGCGAGGCGGTGCACGGCCGCCGGCCCGACGCCATCGCGCGCATGGGCGTGGCCATCGTGCCCGAGGGTCGGCAGTGCTTTCCCAACCTGACGGTGCGCGAGCACCTGGTGGCCTTCGCGGACCAGCGCAACGGCCTGCGCGACGGCTGGACGCTCGACAAGCTCTATGCGCTCTTCCCCCGCCTGGCCGAGCGCGCGGACAACCTGGGGCATCAGCTGTCGGGCGGCGAGCAGCAGATGCTGGCCATCGCCCGCGCGCTGTCGACCAACCCGCGCCTGCTGATCCTGGACGAGGCCACCGAGGGCCTGGCGCCGGTGATCCGCGAGGAGATCTGGCGCTGCCTGCGCCAGCTGAAAGAAGCCGGCCAGACCACGCTGGTGGTCGACAAGTACATCGACCGCCTGCTGGGCCTGGCCGACCGGCATGTGGTGCTGGAACGTGGCCGCGTGGTGTGGCAGGGCGACTCGGCGGCGCTGGATGCCGACCGGGGGGTGTGGTCGCGCTACCTGGGCGTGTAGTCGGACAGGCGCCGAGGCCGAGGCGAGGAGGCGGCGAGCGTCGGGGTTGGGCGGCGGGCCTCAGCCGCGCCGCTCGCGCACCCGCAGCATGCCTTCCTGCGCGGTGGAGGCCACCAGTCGGCCGTCGCGCGAGAACACGCTGCCGCGGCACAGCCCGCGCGCGCCACCGGCGCTGGGCGAGTCGATCACGTACAGCAGCCAGTCGTCGAAGCGGAAGTCCCGGTGGAACCACATGGCATGGTCCAGGCTGGCGGCGCGGACCTGGCCGGTGAGAAAGCTCAGGCCGTGCGGAATCATGGCGGCGCGCAGCAGGCCGTGGTCCGAGGCATAGGCCAGCAGCGCGCGGTGGATGTGGGGGTCGTCGGGCAGCGGGGCCACGGCGCGCATCCAGACGGCGCTGCCGCCTTCGCGCGGCAGGGGGGCGAGCAGGTCGTCCTGCTCGACGGTGCGGAACTCGATGCCATGCGGCTGCGTGCCCTTCACGCGGAAGGGCTCGGGCAATTGGTCACCCAGTGCGCGGCGACGTTCGCGGTCGCTGGCCAGGGCCTCGGGCGGCGCCACCTCGGGCATGGCCAACTGGTGCTCCACGCCGCGGTCGCGCGTCTGGAACGAGGCCGCCATCTCGAAGATGATGCGGCCCGACTGCCGCGCCAGCACATGGCGGGTGGTGAAGCTGCGGCCATCGCGCACGCGGTCCACGCTGTAGTCGATGGGTGCATGCTCACCCGGCAGCAGGAAGTAGGCATGCATGGAGTGCACCGGCCGGTCGGGCTCGACCGTCAGGCAGGCCGCCATCAGCGACTGGCCCAGCACCTGGCCGCCGAAGACGGCCAGCGTGCCGATGTCCTCGCTCTGCGCGCGGAAGCGGCCCTCGCCCAGCGGTTCCATGCGCATGAGGGCGACGAGGTCTTCGACGAGGCAGGCGGTGGTGGGGGCGTCGGTCATGGCGTGGGGCAGAAGCGGAGCAGCCCCTCACGTTAGCAAAGCCTGGGCCGGCGGGCAGCCACGCGGGCGACGCCGATCGCATCGGTGCCCCGGCTTCGACAGGCTCAGCCCGAACGGTCTTTGGTCCACTGCCCGCATCGCCCGCCGCATCCCACGCATGGATGCGGGCCGCCCACAATGCCGCCATGCGCCGACCTGCCACGCCCGCCGACCTTGCCGCCGTCCATGCGATCTACATGCACCCTGACGTGGTGCCCTTCCTCACGCACGAGCCGATGCCACTGGAGGACTTCCGGCCGGTGTTCGACGAGCTGCTCGCCTCGGGCTGCTTCTTCGTGTGGGAGGTAGAGGGCCAGGTGGCCGGCTTCTACCGCGCCGTGCGCCATGCAGGGCGGGCCCGCCATGTGGCCTTGCTCGGCACGCTGGCGGTGGACCCGCGCCACCATGGCCGGGGCGTGGGCCGCGCCATGATCGACGATGCCCTCGCCCGTCTGCGCGACGAGGGCGCGCTGCGCGTGGAGCTCTTCGCCGAAAGCGACAACCCGCGCGCACTGCGCTTCTACCAGTCGCTGGGCTTCGTGCACGAGGGCACGCTGCGCGGCTTCTACAAGCGCGCCGCGCAGGACCACTACGTGGACGAATGGGTGCTGGGGCTCTGGATGGGCCCGCCCCCTTCGGGTGTGTGACAGGCCAGGCCCAGCTTGTTGCCGTCCAGGTCGCGGAAGTAGGCGCCGTAGTAGTTCGCGTGGTAGTGCGGGCGAAGGCCCGGCGGGCCTTCGCAGCGGCCGCCCAGTCGCAGTGCCAGCGCATGCACCTCGTCCACCTGGCGGCGGCTTTCGGCCAGCAGGGCCAGCATCGCGCCGTTGCCCGCCACGGCCGGCTGCCGGTCGTAGGGACGGCCCAGCAGCAGCAGGGGTCGCGCCACGCCGGGCTGCTGCCAGCCGGCCCAGGGATGGTCGCGTTCGATGAAGCGCTGCTGCAGGCCCAGCGCCGCCAGTAGCGATTGGTAGAAGGCCAGCGCGCGCTCGAAGTCGCTGGTGCCCAGGAAGACGTGCGAGATCATGGCCCAGCATAGGCGGCGCGGGCCTGCATCGTCCAGCCATGGGGGGTTGGCACAATGCCCCGCCGACCGGCGCCCTTGTTGCATGCGGGACGTCGGCCCATCACCACCAAAGACGGGAACTCTTGATGACATCGACACTTCGCCTGTCCCTGCTCGCCGCCGCTGCAGCCTCCGCCTTGCTCGCGGGCTGTGCCTCCAGCGGCAACAGCGCCAGCAGCGGCAATACCGCCAGTGCCGCCACCCCGGGCGCTGCAACACCGGCGCCGGCCGTTGCGCCCGCCCCGGCACCCGCCCCCGCGGCACCACCCAGGCTGCCCGGCCTGGATTACGCCGCTATCCGCGATGCGGCCGATGACAGCAGCGCCGTCAAGATCCGCAAGGCCCTGGTCGGCGAGACCGTGTCGGTGGAACTCGCCCGCGCCACGGGCCGGGGCGTGCCTGCCGGCGCCTATGCCGTCGATGCGGAGGATGGCATCTTCTTCCGCTGCGCGACCTCCGAGCGTGGCTTCAAGGGCGGCACGGTGACGGCCAAGGTGCGTTCGGTGCAGGTCACGGCCAAGCCGAAGCATCGCGTGCTGGAGCTGGACCGTTGCGCCGAGGTGGCGGCTGCCGCACCAGTGCCTGCACCCGCGCCTGCCCGCGCAGCGGCACCTGCGCCCGCGCCCGCCGCTGCGGCCGCCGCCCCGGTGACCGCAGCCTTGTCCGCCAAGGGGTCCGGCACACGCGGTGCCGGCAAGCCGGGCATGGACGCCAACGGCAACGTGGTCGATTCGTCCAAGGTCGAGGCAGGCAGCGGCATCACCGTCAAGGGCATCAACGACTACGAAGGCGAGATCACCGGCAACCCGGCCGCCAACAGCAAGTTCACCAAGCTGCAGATCGGCATGCCCGTGCGCCAGGTCACCGACCTGATCGGCCCGCCCACCGACCAGGGCGCCTACATGACCGGCAAGGCCTGGATCCCCTTCTACTTCGGCGGCGACCGCCACCGCTTCGAGATGACCTACAAGGGCCAGGGCCGGCTGATCTTCGCGGGCGGCGGCATGGGGGACTTCACGAGCGGCTACCTGATCTGGATCATTCACAACGCCGCCGAGCCTGGGTACAGGTAAGCACCCCCCATGCCGCTTACGCGGCTCCCCCACTCTCTGGCGCCTTCGGCTTGGAGGGGGGCGCACCCAGAGGCCTGGCAAAGCCAGTTCCTCGGGTGCCCTGGCGTGGCCTGCTCCGCGGCCATTCGATTTTGGGTTGAGCCGAGATTCAGTCGAGCGCGTGGTCCAGGTCCGCGCCATCGGCCCGCAGCCGCTGCTGCAGCGCGGGCACATCGACATCGGCGAAGCGGCCCGCGCCCAGGTGCGCGGCCGCGGTGCCGGCGGCCTGGCCCATCGCGAAGCAGCCGCCGCTGGCGCGGGCGGCCGACTGGCCCTCGTGGGTCATGCTGGCGCAGCGGCCGGCCACCAGCAGGTTGTCCACGCCCTGCGGCACCAGCATGCGCCAGGGCAGGTGGTGGTAGGCGTTGTCGCTGTCGCGCGGAAAGCCCCACTCGATGCGGCCGTCGGCATGCAGCTCCATCGGCCAGGCGCTGAGGCCGATCACGTCGTCGAACTTCGCCGAGCCCAGGATGTCCTCGCCCGCCAGCGCGTAGAGACCGCGGATGCGCCGGGTCTCGCGGATGCCCACCTGGGGTGCGATCTCCACGATGGCGGACTGCGCGAAGCCGGGGATCTCGGCCTTGAGGAAGCGATGGAACTCGGCGATCTGCCGCCGACCCTCCAGCTCGCCTTCACTCAGCTGCCGCGCATCCACGCCGTTCATCGCGCGGCCTTCGGCATTGCGGATCTGGGTGACGTTGACGCGCCATTCGCGCGGGTCGATGTTGGGCCGCAGGATCGCGCCCTCGCGCGCGAAGCGGTACTCGCCCGGCTTGGCCGCCTTGACGCGTTCGATCCAGTCGTTGATGGCCTTGAACTCGCCGACCGCCGCAAGCGCCGGCCCGGCCTCGACCTGGCCCACGCGGAACATGGTGGTGGGAAAGAGCCCGCTGCCATGGCCATCGCCCACTTCGAAGGGCACGCCCGCGAAGGCCGCCACGTCGGCATCACCGCTGGCGTCGACGAAGGCCGCGGCGCGGATGGCCTGCCGGCCCGACTTGGTCTCGACCACCAGGGCGGCGATGCGCGGCCCCTGCATCACCACGGCCGCGGCCCAGGCGTGGAAGAGCAGGTCCACGCCGGCATCGGCCAGCAACTGGTCGGCGGCGCACTTGTAGGCCGAGGTGTCGTAGGAGCGCACGCGGATGCGGCCCTGCATGCCGTCCTGCGGCCGGTTGAGGCCGCCCAATGCGTCGATGCGCGCCAGCAGCTCGTCGGCCACGCCGCGCACCAGCAGTTGCATCTCGCCGCCGCGCCGGCCATAGAGGCCCGCGAAGTTGGTTACGCCGCCGGCCGTGCCCATGCCGCCGAGAAAGCCGTAGCGTTCCACCAGCAGCGTGCGGGCGCCGTTGCGCGCGGCGCTCACTGCGGCGGCGATCCCGGCCGGGCCGCCGCCGACGACCACGACGTCCCATTCGCCGAAGAGGGGGAGGGTGCGGGCGGGTTCCTGAAGTGAGGGCATTCGGTCGGTCATCGAGTTTTCATGCGAGGTGGGTGCATCACCTGGACGTAAGAGGGGGTGTTGCCTTTCGGGCGACATTCGTCGCCATTCAGGCGACAGCAGCCACAGAGCCGCTGCTGCCTGCAACGCAATGAAGTCAGGCCTTCACTGCAGCTTGATCCCGCGCGCCTGGATGATCTTGGTCATGATCGCCGCCTCGTCCTGCACGCGCAGGCGCATGCCCTCGGGCGAGGTGCCGACCGGCTGCCAGCCCTTGTCGAAGAGCTGCTGGCGCACCTCGGGGTTCTTCATGATGACCGCGATCTCCTTGGTGATGCGGTCGCGGGCGGCGGGCGACAGGCTGGCGGGGCCGAGCAGGGCGGTCCACACCTCCAGGTTGAAGTCGCGCACGCCGATGTCGGCCAGGGGGGCGTACTCCGGCGCCAGGGTGCTGCGGCCGCTGGTCAGGCCGATGGCCTTGAGCTTGCCGGCCTTGACCTGCGGAATCGCGATGGCCGGCGGCACCAGGGCCAGCTGCAGCTGGCCGCCGATCATGGCCGTCACCACCTGCGGGTTGCCCGCGTAGGGCACATGCGTGGCGTCCATGCCGGGGATGCGGTTCTTGAGCAGCTCCATGCCCAGGTGGCCCACCGAGCCCACGCCCACCGAGCCGTAGTTCCACTTGGTGCCCGAGGCGCGCGCCGCGGCCAGGAAGTCCTTGCCCGTGGGAATGTCGTTGCTGGCCACCAGCACCAGCGGCGCGGTGGCGATCAGCGAGAGGTAGCTGAAGTCCTTGGCCGGGTCGTAGGGCAGCTTGGAATACAGCATCTTCGACGACGTGAGGTTGCCGTTGATGACGATGCCCAGCGTGTGGTCGTCGGTGGCCTTGGCCACGGTGTCGGCCGCGATGTTGCCGGAGGCGCCCGGCTTGTTGTCCACCACCACCGGCTGGCCCAGGGCCTTGGCCAGCGGCTCGGCCAGCACGCGCGCCGCGATGTCGGGCGTGGAGCCGCCCGGAAAGCCCACCACCAGGCGGATCGGCTTGGTGGGCCAGGGCGCGGCAGCGGTCTGCGCCTGCGCACCGCTGGCGGCCAGCAGGGCACAGGCGGTGGCGAGAAGGGTTCTGCGTGCAATCGACATGGGATCGGTCAGGTGCCGGAAAGGAAGGGAGGCGCCGAGTCTAGGGGGCTTGCGCGACGGCTGCAGCGGCACTTCGACAAGCTCAGTGCGAACGGATCGGGGCCCGGCCCCGCCTGCCGCTGCGCGCCCTCAATCCAGGCTGATGTTCCCGCGCCGCACCAGCTCGCCGTAGACCTTGGACTTGATCTCGGCCTGGCGCGCGATCTCCTCGGGCGACCAGTCCAGCGGCTCGAAGGCGAAGGTGTCGAAGCGGGCACGGATCTCGGGGTCGGCGATGACCTTGGCCACGTCTGCGTTGATCTTCTTCTTGATGGCGTCCGGCACACCCTTGGGCGCCAGCAGCGACACGAAGGAGTTGACCTCCAGCTCGGCCGGCCCGCCCGACTCGGCCATGGTGGGCACGTCGGGCATCTGCGGCACGCGCTTCTTGGCCGCCACGGCCAGGTACTTGAGCTTGCCGGCCTTGTAGATGCCCTGGCTGGACGGGATGCTGGCGAAGGCCCACGGCACTTCGCCCGTGCCCACGTTGGCGTACAGCTGCGACACCTCGCGGTAGGGCGCATGGTTCATCTGCGTGCCGGTGAGCGCGTCCAACTGCTGGCCGCCCAGGTGGCCCGGGCTGCCCACGCCCCAGGAGCCGTAGGTGATCTGGCCCGGCTTGGCCTTGGCGTCGGCGATCAGGTCGCGCATCGACTTCCACTTCGACTCGCTGCTCACCGCCACGAAGAAGGGCGTGCGGAACAGCGCCGCCACCGGGTCGAAGTGCTGCAGGGTCACGAAGTTGCGCGACTTGTACAGGTGCGGCAGCGCGGCCAGGTGCTCGCTGTCGAACTGGATCAGCGTGTAGCCGTCGGGCGCGGCGCGGCGGGCCGCGTCGATGGCGATGAAGCCGCCGCCGCCGGGCTTGTTGTCGATGGTCACGCGCTGGTTCCACAGCTTGCCCAGCTTGTCGCTGACCAGGCGCAGCACGGCGTCAGGGCCGCTGCCGGCCGCGAAGGGCGTGACGATGGTCACGGGCTTGGTGGGGTAGTCAACGGCGGCCTGGGCGAAGGCGTCGGAAGCCGCAAAAGTGGTGGCCAGGCCGGCGGCCAGGGCGGGAAGCAGGAATTTCAAGGATGTCTCCGGTGTTGTTGGCAGGAATGGGAAAGCGGTTTCGGGCCGGCGCGCAAGCATGCGGTCAGTGGACCCACGACCGTTCGGGCTGAGCCTGTCGAAGCCAGGGCAAGCGCGGGTCGATGTGCTGCCTGATGGGCATGGCGCTCAGGCGACAAGATCGTCGACCTGCAGGCGGTACTGGTTCAGCGCCTCGAAGATCGGCGCATCGCCGAAGCGGAACAGGTCCAGCGAGGCGGCCTGCGCATCGCAGGTGGCCGAGAAGGGTTGCCACGAGGGCACGACGAACAGGTCGCCGCGTTGCACGCGCCAGGTCTTGTCGCCCACGGTCACGCTGCCGGTGCCGTCGAACACCTGGTACACCGAGCCGCCCACCTCGCGCCAGGTGCGGGTGCGGCCGCCGGCGCGCACGCGGTGCATCTCGCAGCGCATGGTGGGCAGCACGTCGCGGCCCGTGCCCGGGTGGGTGAAGCGCACGGCCGCATGGCCGGGGCTCAGCACGCCGGGGTGGCCTTCGTCCTCCAGTTCGACCTGGTCGGCCAGGGCGCGGTCGGTGTCGGCCCAGCGGTAGGCCAGCAGCGGCGTGGCGGGCGTGTCGGCTTGCTGCGAAAGGGGCCGCAGACCCGGATGGGCCCACAGCCGCTCGGAGCGCGAGCGCTCGGGCGTGGCGCATTCGGCCTCGCTCAGATGGTCGCGGCCATGCTCGAAGAACTGCGACTCGGTGTAGTAGGCGAAGGGAATGTCCAGCCCGTCGATCCAGGCCATGGGCTCGGTGGCGGCGTTGTGGTGGGCATGCCAGTTCCAGCCGGCCTGCGGCAGGAAGTCGCCGCGCGCCATGCGCACCGCGTCGCCGTTGACCACGGTCCACACGCCTTCGCCTTCGACCACGAAGCGGAAGGCGTTCTGCGTGTGGCGGTGCTCGGGCGCATGCTCGCCGGGCATCAGGTACTGGATGGCGGCCCACAGCGTGGGCGTGGCATAGGGCTGGCCGCCCAGGGCAGGGTTGGCCAGGGCGATGGCCCGGCGCTCGCCGCCGCGGCCCACGGGCACCAACTGGCCGGCCTCGGCCGCGAGTTGCTTGAGCCGCTCCCAGCGCCACAGGTGCGGCGCCGCCTTGCTGCGCGGATGCGGTGGCATCAGGCTGCCGATCTGCGTCCACAGGGGCACCAGCAGCTCCTCTTCGAAGCCGCGGTAGAGCTGGCTCAGGGCGGGCGTGGGCTCGGGCTGGCCGGGCGCGGCCACGGCCTGCAGCCGCACGGGGGAGGGAACGGTGTCGATCACGGCAGCCATATGAAGCGTCTCCTGGTGGGGGCACCCTCTGCCGGTGGGAGAGGGTGGGGGTGAGGGCCCGCGGCGATGGTGCAGCTGCAGAGCGTGAGAGGTCCGCGGCCCCTCACCCAGCCTCTCCCCGAAGGGGAGAGGAGCGGGGGCCGCGCGCACGCTGCAGTCGCGCCGGCCGCCATCATGCCGCGGAGCCGATGGCCAGGGCGATTTCGCCCACGCCCTGCACATGCCCGGTGATGCGGTCGCCGGGCAGCACTGGTCCGACGCCTTCGGGCGTGCCGGTGTAGATCAGGTCGCCGGGCTGCAGGTGGTAGTACTTCGACAGGTCCTCGATCAGCTCGGGGATGTTCCAGATCAGCTTGTCGAGGTCGGACTTCTGCTTGGTCTCGCCATTGACCTGCAGCGCGATCGCGCCCTGCGACAGCACGGTGCCGGACATGGGCACGACCTCGGAGCAGACGGAGGACTGCTCCACGTCCTTGCCCAGGTCCCAGGGCCGGCCCTTGTCGCGAGCCACCAACTGCAGGTCGCGACGCGTCATGTCCAGGCCGCAGGCGTAGCCGTAGATCAGGCGGCCGGCGTCTTCGCGCGCCACGCGGAAGCCCGCCGCGCCGATGACCACCACCAGTTCCATCTCGAAATGGAAGTTCTGCGTGCCGGGCGGGTAGGCCACGGTGGCGCCGGATTCGACCAGCGTGGAAGGCGCCTTGGTGAAGTAGAAGGGCTGCTCCACCGACTTGTCGACGGGGCGGCCCATCTCGACCGCATGGGCGTGGTAGTTGCGGCCGACGAAGAAGAGGCGGTTCACCGGCAGGCGGCGGCTGTCGCCACGCACGGGCAGGGAGGCGACGGGGGGTGGGGTCCAGAGGTAGTCGGTCATGGGGTGAGGGGGGAGAGGATGAACAGGTGGAGGCGGCGCTTCGACAGGCTCAGCGCGAACGGTGGGGGGTGACGCGGCGCGAACGGCTGGACGTGATTCGGCGCCAACGGCTGGGGTGATTCAACGCTGACGGTTGGGGCGATTCAGCGCCAAAGGGGCGTGCGGCGGTACGGCGTACACGGCTTCATGACGCGAGACAGTTCTTCTCGGTCCACCCGTACAGCCACTCCATCGCGTCATAGAAGCGCTCCGGCGTGCGGCCTTTCCACAGGTCGTTGCGCACCAGGCGCTCCACCCCCTTGGCGTGGAAGATGCGCCCCATCTCGCGCGCCGACAGCACCACGCGGGCCGTGCGGGCCACGCGCGAGCGCTGGTAGAGGGCGAAGGCCTTGTCCCACTGGTTGTCGTGCACGCGCAGGGCCTCGCCCAGCGTCACGGCGTCTTCTATGGCCATGCAGGCGCCCTGCGCCAGGTACTGCAGCGTGGGATGGGCGGCATCGCCCAGCAGGGCGGCCCGGCCGAAGACCCACTGCCCGATGGGCTCGCGGTCGGCCGTGGCCCAGCGCTTCCAGTCCTTGGGCAGGTCGATCAGCTGGCGGGCGCGGGCGCAGATGCCCTCGAAATAGCTCTGCACCTCTTCGCGGCTGCCTTCGCGCACGCTCCATTCCTCCTGCTCGCGGCTGTGGAAGGTGACGACCACGTTGTACTGCTCGCCGCCGCGCAGCGGGTAATGCACCAGGTGGCAGTTGGGCCCCACCCAGATGCTGGCGGCATTCCATTGCAGGTCGGGCGGAAAGTCGGCGCGGTCCACCACGGCGCGGTACACCACATGGCCGGAGACGCGCGCGTCGTCGCCCACGTACTGCCGCCGCACGGCGGACTTCACGCCATCCGCGCCGATCAGCGCGCAGCCGCGGAAGCTGCGGCCATCGCTGCTGACCACGGTCACGCCCTCGTCGTCCTGCGCGATGCGCTGCACCTGCGTGGCGGTGGCGATCTCCACCCGGCCGGTGGCATGGGCGCCTTCGAGCAGCGAGCCGTGCACGTCGGCGCGGTGGATCACGGCATAGGGGTTGCCGAAGCGCTGGCGGAAGGCCTCGCCGGTGGGGATGCGGCCCACAAGCGTCTCGTCCAGCGCGTCGTGCATCACCATCTCGTCGGTGTAGACGGCGCGGGCGCGGGCGATCTCGCCGATGCCCAGCGCGTCGAAGGCCGCGAAGGCATTGGGCCCCAACTGGATGCCGGCGCCGATCTCGCCCAGCTGGGCCGCCTGCTCCAGCACCATCACGTCGAAGCCGCGGCGCACCAGCGCCAGCGCCGCGGCGATGCCGCCGATGCCGCCGCCGGCCACCAGCACCGGCAGGGCGGAGGAAGAAGTGGATGCGCGTGGGGATGCTGCGAGGGATGCCATGCCTGTCTCCGGCTGTTCTGCATTGATGCCTGTCAATGGCGCGGATTGTTCGCAGGCCCCACTATTGCCTCAAGCGCTGTGGCCGATACTCGGCATCGCGTTTTTCGATAGTGGGGTGCGCGCATGTCCAAGCTGGACCTGGAATGGCTCAAGGTGTTCGACGAGGTCTGGCAGACCGCCAGCGTCTCCAAGGCGGCCGAGCGCCTGGGCATCGCGCAGGCGGCGGCCAGCACCGCGCTCAACAAGCTGCGCGCGCATTTCGACGACCGCCTGTTCGAGCGCACGGCGCTGGGCATGCAGCCCACGCCGCACGCGCAGAAGATCCAGCCGGCCCTGCGCGAAGCCCTGGCGCAGATCGAGCAGGCGCGCGCCAGCCGCGAGGCCTTCGACCCGGCGACGGCGAAGCGGCGCTTTCGCATCTGCCTCACGGACATCAGCGAGGTGGTGCTGCTGCCGCGTCTGCTGGACCACCTGGGCCGCGAGGCGCCGGGCGTGCAGGTGGAGACCGAGATCGTCTCGGCCGCCAGCGCGCGCCGGCTGGAGGACGGCGAAGTGGACCTGGCCGTGGGCTTCATGCCGCAGCTGGAGGCCGGCTTCTACGGCCAGACGCTGTTCCGCCAGAACTTCGTCTGCCTGGTGGCCCAGGACCATCCGCGCATCGGCAGCAAGCTGACGCGCAAGGCCTTCGCGGACGCGTCGCATGCGGTCATCGCCTCGTCGGGCACCGGCCATGCCATCGTCGACAAGACGATTGCCCGCGCCGGCATCGAGCGCAAGGTGGCGGTGCGGCTGTCGAGCTTTCTGGGCGTGGCGCGCATCGTGGCGCAGACCGAGCTGGTGGTGATCGTGCCGCGCGTGCTGGGCCAGATCCTGGCCACGCAGGAGCCGGTGCGCATCATCGAGCCGCCCTTCGCGCTGCCCGCGTATGCGGTCAAGCAGCACTGGCATGCCCGCTTTCATGCCGACGATGGCAACGCCTGGCTGCGGCGGACGATGGCGCAACTGTTCGGCGGTGGCGCCGCGCCCGGATAATCCGCCGCTCCCACCCCACTGTCACTTGCGAGACTCGCTGCCATGTCCTCCATCGTCCTGCGCTTCCTGGCCGAACCCAGCACCGTCAACTTCGGCGGCAAGGTCCACGGCGGCACCGTCATGAAGTGGATCGACGAGGCCGGCTACGCCTGCGCCACGGGCTGGTCGCACAACTACTGCGTCACGGTGTTCATCGGCAGCATCCGCTTCCACCGCCCGATCATGATCGGCGACCTGGTCGAGGTGGAGGCCCGCATGGCCTACACCGGCAAGACCAGCATGAACATCTCGGTGGAGGTGCGCAGCGGCGACCTCAAGGGCGGCCAGATGGTGCGCACCACCGAATGCCTGATCGTCTTCGTGTCGGTCGATTCGCACGGCCGCCCCCTGCCGGTGGACGCCTACCAGCCCAAGACCCCCGGCGAGATCGCCCTGGCCGAACGCGCCCGCGCCCATCTGGACGCCGCCCGCACGGTGGCGGACGCGCCGCCGCCCAGCCTGAGCGGATCGGCGGACTGAACCGCCTCCAGGGCCGCGGCGCTTCGACAAGCTCAGCGCGAACGGTGGACAACCCGGCTCGGCACGAAGAGTGAAGAACCCGCTCACCCCCCACCCGTTCGGGCTGAGTCAATCCCACCCGTTCGGGCTGAGCCTGTCGAAGCCGGGCTCGACGCCCAAGTCCTAGGGTTTTCCCGAAAGTTTGCGTCCGGCGCGCCGGACGCACCTGCGGCGAGCAGTCCGGGTGCGGCTTGGCCACGCGCCGCAAGGCTTCAAAAAGCCGTTCAAAAACAATAACTTGCATCGCCTCCGCCGCCCGTCTGGGCTGGCACCCTCCTTGCGCTGATCAGCGGCCGTCATCGATGGCGCCCATCCCGCAACGGAGACACCCCAGGAGCCCGCATGCAAGACCCCACACCCGCCCCCCGCCAGCCGCTATACCGGTCCCTCTATTTCCAGGTCATCGTCGCCATCGTCATCGGCGTGCTCCTGGGCCACTTCTATCCCGCCCTCGGCACCGACATGAAGCCGCTGGGCGACGGCTTCATCAAGCTCATCAAGATGATCATCGCGCCGATCATCTTCTGCACCGTGGTGGTCGGCATCGCGGGCATGGAGGACATGAAGAAGGTCGGCAAGACCGGCGGCTACGCCCTGCTGTACTTCGAGATCATGAGCACCGTGGCGCTGATCATCGGCCTGATCATCGTCAACGTGGTCAAGCCCGGCGTGGGCATGAACGTGGACCCGGCCTCGCTCGACACCAAGGCCATCGCCGCCTACACCGGCCCGGGCAAGATGCAGAGCACCACCGAGTTCCTGCTGGCCATCATCCCCAACACGGTGGTGGACGCCTTCGCCAAGGGCGAGATGCTGCAGGTGCTGCTGGTGGCCGTGCTCTTCGGCTTCGCGCTGCACCGCTTCGGTGGCCGCGGCACGCTGGTGTTCGACATGATCGAGAAGTCCTCGCACGTGCTCTTCGTGATCGTGGGCTACATCATGAAGGTGGCGCCCATCGGTGCCTTCGGCGCCATGGCCTTCACCATCGGCAAGTACGGCGTGGGCTCGCTCAAGCAGCTGGCCTTCCTGATGGGCACCTTCTATGCCACCTGCTTCGTCTTCGTGTTCCTGGTGCTGGGCATCGTGGCGCGCCTGCACGGCTTCAGCATCTGGAAGCTGGTCAAGTACATCAAGGAAGAACTGCTGATCGTGCTGGGCACCAGCAGCTCCGAAGCCGCGCTGCCGCGGATCATGGCCAAGCTGGAGAACCTGGGCGTGCGCAAGTCCACGGTCGGCCTGGTGGTGCCCACGGGCTATTCCTTCAACCTGGACGGCACCTCCATCTACCTGACCATGGCCGCGGTCTTCATCGCCCAGGCCACCAACACCCAGCTGGACATCACGCACCAGATCACGCTGTTGCTGGTGCTGCTGCTCACCTCCAAGGGCGCCGCCGGCGTCACGGGCAGCGGCTTCATCGTGCTGGCGGCCACGCTGTCGGCCGTGGGCCATGTGCCGGTGGCCGGTCTGGCGCTGATCCTGGGCATCGACCGCTTCATGAGCGAGGCCCGCGCCCTGACCAATCTCGTGGGCAACACCGTCGCCTCGGTGGTGGTCGGCAAGTGGACCGGCGACCTCGACGAGAGCCGCATGCACGAGGTGCTGAACAACGAGAGCACGCTCGAAGCCGATGCGCCGGAGCAGGTGCTGGACGCTACCACCGCGCGCTTCCCCACGAAGGCGGCCTGAGAAGCCACGGCAGCGCCGGCTGCCGCCCGCCACGGCCATACTCGCGCCGTGGCATCCAACTCCCCGGGGGCGCGACGCGCCCCTTTTTCATTCCTGCCGACCGGCGCCGGGCGCACCCGCCTCGGTCCGGCGCTGGCCGTGCTCGCCCTGGTGGCGCTGGCCGCCTGGGGCGCCTATGCCCTGGCGTTGCGCATCGGCCTGGACCGGCTGGGCGAGGCGGCCGACCACCGGCTGGACATGGAGGTCGGCCGCATCGAGGCCGAGCTGGCCCGCTTCGACTACCTGCCCGCGCTGCTGGAGACCTCGCCCCAGGTGCAGCAGCTGCTGGCCAGTCCCTTCGACCCGGCGCTGCGCGCGCAGGCGAGTCACTACCTGCATGCGCTCAACGCCATCGCCGGGGCCGAGACGCTCTACGTGCTCGAACCCGGTGGCGTGGCCGCCGCGGCCAGCGACGATGGCCAGCTCGGCACGCCCGCCGGCCAGAATCTGTCGTACCGGCCCTACCTGCGCGAGGCCCTGGCGGGTGGGCGCGGGCGCTTCTACGGCATCGGCGTCACCAGCCGCGTGCCGGGCTACTACCTGGCCTATGCGCTGCCGCGCGGCGGCGGCACGGTGCGCGGCGTGGCCACCGTCAAAATCGATCTGCGCCCCGCGGCACTGGCCTGGCGCCAGCTGCCCGGCGAGATGCTGCTGCTCGACGAGCACCAGGTCGCCATCCTGGCCTCGCGCGAGGACTGGAAGTACCGCCCCATCGCGCCGCTGCCCGAGGCCGAGCGGGCCGAGGCCGCCACCTCGCGGCGCTATGGCGACGCCCCGCTCACGCCCCTGTCGTGGCGCATGGCCGGCGACGGGCCGCTGGAACCCGGCCCGGTACGCGAGGTGCGCCTGGACGGCCGGACCTATGCGGCGACCGTGCACCGGCTGGACGCCGGGCGCTGGCGCCTGGTGCTGCTGAGCGACGAGGGGCCGGTGCGGGCGGTCGCTGCAGCGGCGGCGGGTGGTGCCGCGCTGGCGGCCGCCGCACTGCTGCTGGGCCTGCTGGTGCTGCGCCAGCGCCGCCGGCTGGTGCGCCAGCAGCTGGCCAGCCGCACGGCACTGCAAGCCGCCAATGATTCGCTCGAACGCCGCGTGCAGGAGCGCACCGCCGAACTGAGGGCCGCCCAGGCCGAGCTGGTGCATGCGGGCCAACTGGCCGTGCTGGGCCAGATGTCGGCCGGCATGGTGCACGAACTCAACCAGCCGCTGGCGGCCCTTCACACCCTGTCGGACAACGCGGTGCTGCTGCTCGAGCGTGGCCGCACCGACGACGCACGGGCCAACCTCTCGCGCATCGCGCAGCTGGTGCATCGGCTGGGCCGGCTCACCGCCCAGCTCAAGGTCTTTGCGCACAAGCGCACCGAGCCGCCGGTGCCCGTGCCGCTGGAGCGCGCATGGCGCGAGGCCGCGCTGCTGCACGCGCCCCGATTGCGCGAGCTGGGCGTGGAGCTGCGTGCCGACCACCTGCCGGCAGATCTGGCCGTGATGGCCGAGGAGACGCGCCTGGTCCAGGTGCTGGCCAACCTCGTCGGCAACGCGGCCGATGCATTGGCCGAAGTGCCGGCCGGGACGCGATGGATCGCCGCGACGGCGCAGTGCGGCGATCCCCTGCGCATGGATGCGGCGGCCGAAGATTCCCGTCCGTCTGCGGCCAGCCTCGGGCAGCGGCAGGAGTCCGATCGCGACAGCGCCGCCGTGCTCTGCCGCATCGTCGTCGCCAACAGCGGCCCGCCCATCCCGCCCGAGGCGCAGGCGCGGCTGTTCGAGCCCTTCTTCACCACCAAGCCTGCCGGCCGCGGCCTGGGCCTGGGGCTGATGATGTCGGCCCATATCATCCAGGCCTTCGGCGGCAGCCTGCGCCTGGCCCGGCCCGACGAGATGCCCGACGGGGCCGGCGCCGCCTTCGTCATCGAGCTGCCCGCCGAAGTCGCCGCCGACGCACCCGCACCCGCCCCCGCCCCCGCCCCCCGCGAACAACCATGAACGCCCCCACCCATCCCATCCGCGTGCTGCTGGTCGAGGACGACGAGGACGTGCGTCTGGGCGCTGCCCAGGCCCTCGACCTGGCCGGCTTCGAGGTCCAGGCCTTCGGCGCCGTCGAGCCCGCGCGCGCCGCCATCACCGAGGGCGTGCCGGCCGTGGTGGTGTGCGACGTGCAGCTGCCCGGCCAGAGCGGCCTGGGCTGGCAGGCCGAGCTGCACAAGGCCGACCCGCAGCTGCCCGTGATCCTGGTCACCGGCCATGGCGACATCGCCATGGCGGTGCAGGCCATGCGCGACGGCGCCTACGACTTCATCGAGAAGCCCTACGCCTCGGACCGCTTGGTGGCGGTGGTGCGCCGCGCCGCCGAGCAGCGCCGGCTGGCGCTGGAAGTCGAATCGCTGCGCCGCGCACTGGACGACTGGAGCGGCATCAAGGCCACGCTCATCGGCCGCTCCGCCGCCATGGAGCGGGTGCGGCAGGCCGTGCGCACGCTCGCGGCCACGCCGGCCGACGTGGTCATCTATGGCGAGACGGGCACTGGCAAGGACCTGGTCGCGCGCTGCCTGCACGAGCGCAGCAGCCGGCGGGGCGGTCATTTCGTGCCGGTCAACTGCGGCGGCCTGCCCGAGAACCTGGTCGACAGCGAACTCTTCGGCCATGAGGCCGGCGCCTTCACCGGCGCCGTCAAGCGCCGCATCGGCAAGTTCGAGCATGCGCACGGCGGCACGCTGTTCCTCGACGAGATCGAAAGCATGCCGATGGCAGTGCAGGTCAAGCTGCTGCGTGCGCTGCAGGAGCGCACCATCGAACGTGTGGGCTCCAACCAGCACGTGGCGGTGGACTGCCGCGTGATTGCGGCGAGCAAAGTGGACCTGCGCGAGGCCAGCGAGCAGGGGCGTTTTCGCGCCGACCTGTACTACCGCCTGGGCGTGGCCTTCATTGAGCTGCCGCCGCTGCGCGAGCGGCGCGAGGACATCCCGCTGCTCTTCGAGCACTTCACGCTGCAGGCCGCCAAGCGCTACGGCCAGCCGGCGCCGGTGCCCGACACCCAGGCGCTGTCGGCGCTGCTCGGCCACGCGTGGCCCGGCAACGTGCGCGAGCTGCGCAACGTGGCCGACCGCTATGTGCTCGGCCTGCTGGGCGACAGCTTCTCCGACGCCCTGGGCGGCGGCCAGCGCGGCGTCTCGCTGCCCGAGCACTTGGAGCAGATCGAGCGCACCCTGCTCAGCGAGGCCCTGCGCCGCCTGCAGGGCGACGTGCCTCAGGCCGCCAAGGAACTGGGCATTGCCAAGGCCACGCTGTACGACAAGCTCAAGCGGTTGGGGATCGATGCGGCGGGGTATAGGCGAGAGGAGTAGCGGCTGGGGCCACCGAAGAAAGAGCCGGAAAAAGAACCGGAATCACGATGTGGCTATCTGATTCATAAGTTGCTGTCATTCAATGACATATTCATAGAATGAGCAGAAACTGAACCGGAAATTCGTGGTGTCTACTCCCATCGCTGTCTTCGACCAGCCGCATCAGTTCGAGCCCCTGGTTCCCGCCCAAAGGCTGGGCCTGCTTCGGGAGCGGACACGGGAGGTGTTCGAAAAGTCGGCCGCCCTCAAGGCTGCGGCCAGCGAGCCGGTGCGGGCTGGTCTGCGCGAGATCGTGCGATCCATGAACTCGTACTACTCCAACCGAATCGAGGGGCAGAGCACACATCCCGCCCACATCGAACGGGCGCTTCGGCAGGACTTTTCAGCGACACCCGATGTGGCGCGGCGGCAGCGGCTGGCGCTGGCGCACATCGAGGCCGAGCGGGCGCTCGAACCGCTGGTGAGCACGGAGGCACAGGCGCTGTCCAGCGGCTTTGTGCAGCAGGCCCATCGCCAGCTCTACGAGCGACTTCCGGCGGCGGACCGGCGTACCGACGATGGCCGCGAGATCCTGCCCGGCGAACTTCGCCGGCACGACGTGGCCGTTGGCCGCCACCAGCCGCCGATCTGGTCTTCAGTTCCGCTATTTCTCGAGCGGATGGACGAGGTGTATGGCCGCCTGAAAGGCGTCGATGCGCTGCTCTACACCGTGGCCGCCGCCCATCACCGGATGATGTGGACCCACCCCTTCGAGGATGGCAACGGCCGTGCGGTGCGCCTACAGACGCACTGCGCCCTGTTTCTTTTGAGTGGCGGACTCTGGTCGGTCAATCGGGGGTTGGCGCGGGACCGGGACCGCTACTACCTGATGCTCGACGGCGCTGACGCCATGCGTCAGGCCGGCCTAGACGGTCGCGGCAATCTCAGCGAGAAGGCACTCTGGGACTGGTGCAATTACTTCCTGGAAGTCTGCGCGGACCAGATCAGCTTCATGGCGCACATGCTGGACCTGAGTCGCCTGCGCGAACGTCTGCAAGCCTGGGTGCTGGTGCGACGAGCGGGTGGTGATTCGACGCAGTACCGCGAAGAAGCGGTATTGCCGCTCCAGATGCTCGCCGCCGCTGGGACCCTGTCGCGCGGCGAGTTCAGCCGCATGACGGGATTGGAAGAGCGCACAGCCCGGAAGGTGATTTCGCGCTTCCTCAAGGATGGGCTGTTGCAGAGCGACAGCCATCGTGGTCCGCTGCGGCTTGCCTTCCCGCTGCACGCCCTGAACATCCTTTTTCCCAGCCTCTATCCGGAGGCTGCGGCGGCCGTCACTGAATAAGAGTCTGGCGAATGGCAGGAGCAGACAGCACGGCGCTGGCGCTGCATGCTCCTTGCCGGCACCTTACGCCGCCGCCGGCCATTGCGCGATCAGCTTGTCCAGCGTGACCGGATAGTCCCGCACCCGCACGCCCGTGGCGTTGTAGACGGCGTTGGCCACGGCCGCCGCCGCGCCGCACAGGCCCAGCTCGGCGATGCCCTTGGCGGCCAGGGGCGAGGCCATGCCGTCCGGCTCGTCGAGGAACACCACCTCCTGCTCGGGAATGTCGGCATGCACCGGCACCTCGTAGCCCGCGAGGTCGTGGTTGATGAAGAGGCCCAGGCGCGTGTCCACCGCCAACTCCTCCATCAACGCGGCGCCGACGCCCATGGTCATGGCGCCGATCACCTGGCTGCGGGCCGTCACCGGGTTCAGGATGCGGCCGGCGGCACACACCGCCAGCATGCGGCGCACGCGGATCTCGGCCGTGTCCACATGCACCGCCACTTCCACGAAGTGGGCGCCGAAGGTCGAGTGCTGCCATTGCTTGGACAGCGACTCGTCGTACTCGATGCCGTCCTCGGCGGTCAGCGGCTCGCCGTCCTTCACCGCATCGGTCAGGGCCACGCTGCGGCCACCGCTTCGGACCTCACCGTCCACGAACTCGGCGCCCTCGGCCTCCAGCCCCAGCCTGCGGGCGATGGCGTCGCGCAGCTTCACGCAGGCTGCATAGACGCCGCCCGTGGCATTGGCCGCGCCGAACTGGCCGCCCGAGCCGGCCGACACGGGCCAGTCCGAATCGCCCAGCTTGACGTCCACGCGATCCAAGGGCACGCCCAGCAGGTCGGCCGCCGTCTGCGCCAGGATGGTGTAGCTGCCGGTGCCGATGTCGGTCATGTCGGTCTCGACGGTGACGCGGCCATCGGGCGCCAGGCGCACGCGCGCGGCAGACTTCATCAGCATGTGGTTGCGGAAGGCCGCCGCCATGCCCACGCCGATGGCCCAGCGGCCCTGGCGCTTGAGACCGGGCTTGGCTGGGCGCTGGTCCCAGCCGAAGCGCTCGGCGCCTTCGCGCAGGCAGTTCGCCAGGCGGCGCTGGGTGAAGCGGCGTTCGGGATGCTCCGGGTCCACCTCCGTGTCGTTGCGCAGGCGCAGCTCGACCGGGTCGATGCCGAGGCGCTCGGCCAGCTCGTCCATGGCGACTTCCAGCGCCGCCATGCCGGGCGCCTCACCCGGTGCGCGCATGGAGTTGCCTTCCGGCAGGTCCATCTCGGCCAGGTACATGGCGGTGCGACGGTTGGCGCCGGCGTAAATCAGCCGCGTCTGGTTGACGGCCGTCTCCGGCTGGCCCTCGGGCTGATCGCCGGACCAGCTCTCGTGCGCGATGGCGCTGACGCGCCCGTCCTTGTGCGCGCCCAGGCGGATGCGCTGGATCGTGGCGGGGCGGTGCGTGGTGTTGTTGGCGATCAGAGGACGATGCAGTCCGACACGCACAGGGCGGCCCACCGCGCGCGACGCCAGGGCCGCCAGCAGCGCATCCGCACGCAGGAACAGCTTGCCGCCGAACCCGCCACCGATGAAGGGCGAGCGCACGTGCACCTTCTCCTTAGGCATCTTCAGCGTGGTCGCGAGGTCGGTGCGGCACCAGTCGACCATCTGGGTCGAGGTCCACACCGTGAGGCGATCGCCCTCCCAGGAGGCCAGCGTGGCATGCGGCTCCATCATGGCGTGCGATTCGTCGGACGTGGTGTAGGTGGCGTCGAGCTGCACGGGCGCGGCAGCGAAGGCGGCGTCGAAATCGCCGACCTCGGTCTTGGCATCGTCGCCCGCGATCTCGGCATGCTCGCGTTCGGCGTCCAGGTCGAAGCGGCCGGACACGGTCTCGTAGCGCACGCGGATCAGCGCGGTGGCCGCGCGGGCCTGTTCCAGCGTCTCGGCGACCACCACGGCGATGGCCTGGTGGTAGTGGTCGATGACAGGGCCGCCGAGCAGCCGGGCCGTGTTGCGCTTGGACTTGTCGAGCGAGCCGGCGTCCGCGGCCGTGACGACGGCCAGCACGCCCGGCGCGGCGCGCGCGGCTTCCAGATCCATGCTGGCGATGCGGCCCTTGCCGATGCCGGCGCCGAGCACCCAGCCGTACGCGGCGTCGCGCACATGGGCGTCGAATTCGGGATGCCATTCGCCCGCATAGGGCGCGGTGCCGGTGGTCTTGCGCGGCCCATCGACGCGGTGCGTGGCCTGGCCCACATGGCGCAGGTCCTCGCCGGGCACGGCGGTGGTGGAGGGATCGAATTTCACGGCTGCATCTCCTTCGCGTCGGCCAGCACGGCCGCCAGGGTGCGCTGCGCCAGCGGCAGCTTGAAGGCGTTGTCGGGGCGCGGATGGGCGTCGGCGAACAGGCGCTCGGTCACGGCGTGCGGACCGTTCGGCAGTTCGGCCTCGGCGGCTTCCATGCGCCACGGCTTGGGCGCGACGCCGCCGAAGGCGACGCGGCCCGTGCCGTCCGGCTGCACGATGGCCGCCACCGACACCAGTGCAAAGGCGTAGGAGGCGCGGTCGCGCACCTTGCGATAGACATGCGTGCCACCGACGGGCGCGGGCAGCGTGACGGCGGTGATGAGCTCCGCCGGCGCGAGCACGGTGTCGCGCTCCGGCGTGTTGCCCGGCAACCGGTGGAAGTCGGCAATCGGAATGGTGCGGCGCTGGCCGCCCGGCTGCACCGTCTCGACCTGGGCATCGAGCACGCGCAGGGCGACTGACATGTCGCCCGGATGGGTGGCAATGCAGTGCTCGCTGCCGCCCACCACCGCCAGCTGGCGGCTGTAGCCCTGCAGCGCACCGCAGCCGCTGCCGGGCTCTCGCTTGTTGCAGGGCAGGGCGGTGTCGTAGAAGTAGGGGCAACGCGTGCGCTGCAGCAGGTTGCCGGCGGTGGTGGCCTTGTTGCGCAGCTGACCCGAGGCACCGGCCAGCAGCGCGCGCGAAAGCACGCCGTAGTCGCGCCGCACGCGGGCATTGGCGGCCAGGTCAGTGTTGCGTACCAGCGCGCCGATGCGCAGGCCGCCGCCGTCGATGGGCTCGATGCGATCCAGCCCAAGGCCGTTGATGTCGATCAGGTGCGTGGGCGTTTCCACCTGCAGCTTCATCAGATCCAGCAGGTTGGTGCCGCCGGCGATGAAGCGGGCGTCCGGCGTGCGGGCGAGGGCCGCGACCGCCGCTTCGGGCGTGGCCGCGCGTTCGTAGCTGAAGGCTTTCATCGGGTGGCCTCCGCGGCTTCGGCGATGGCCTGCTGGATGTTGCTGTAGGCGCCGCAGCGGCAGATGTTGCCGCTCATGCGCTCGCGCATCTCGTCAGGCGACAACAGGGGTTGGGCCTGCAGGTCGCTGCTCACATGGCTCGGCACGCCGTCGCGCAGTTCGCGCAGGGCGCCGACAGCCGAGCAGATCTGCCCCGGCGTGCAGTAGCCGCACTGGAAGCCGTCGTGGCGCACGAAGGCCTCCTGCATGGGGTGCATGGCCTCGGGCGTGCCCAGGCCCTCGATGGTGGTGACCTCGCTGCCTTCGTGCATCACGGCCAGGCTCAGGCAGGTGTTGATGCGCCGGCCGTCGACCAGCGCGGTGCAGGCGCCGCACTGGCCGTGGTCGCAGCCCTTCTTGGTGCCGCACAGCTGAAGGTGCTCGCGCAGGGCATCGAGCAGGCTGGTGCGGTTGTCGAGCGTGAGGCTGCGTGCCTGGCCGTTGACGACCAGGCGGACGGTGGTCTGCAAGGCGGCGGCGGGCGCGTTGCCACCGGGCGCGGCTTCCGGTGCGCGGTCGCGCAGCGGTGGGGACTTGGACGTGGGGGCCATGTGAACTCCGTGGGGATGGGCCGCCTGGAACAGGGTGGGGCGCGAACAGCGATGCGTGGCGAGGCAGTCGGCGGCAGCAGATCACTGTGCGGTGCCGCCGCCGCCGCCCGACTCGGTGCAGGGACCAGCAGGTCGACGGTTGAAGGCGCGCGGCGATGTGGGACGCGCCGGACAGGCGCGAGCCACGCTGCCGTGACTTTGTGGGATCGGGCTACCGCGGTCGGCCGGGAACAAGAGGGGGTCGGAACGTCGCCAAGGGATCGTCCTTAGTCTCGTTTCACGGACCACAACATGTTTCGCTGTACGAATCGGCATTGTGATTAGTGCAACGCGTGTCTAGAGTCCGCGGCATCGCAGCGCCAAGACGCCGCGCATGGAGACGACCGGATGACCTTGCCTCTGCCCCTGCCCACCGCGCAGCCGCCCTTCGATGGCGCAGTCACGGGCGCGGGTGCGCGCGCGCACGCCGGTCGTTCGACGGAGGTGCCCTTCAGCGCTGGCACGCAGCCGCCCGCGGCGCCGCTGCCGGCCGGCGCCTGCGACTGCCACCTGCATGTCTATGACGGCGCCTTCCCGGCCGTTTCCGGTGCCCGGCTGCTGCCGCCCGATGCCTCGGTGGCCGACTACCGGCTTCTGCAGCGCCGCACCGGCCTGCAGCGGGCCGTGGTGGTCACGCCCTCCACCTACGGCTCTGACAACCGGCCGATGCTCGCGGCCTTGCGCGCCCTGGGCGACGCTGCCCGCGGCGTGGCCGTGATCGACGGCAGCGAGTCCGACGGGTACCTGGCGCAGCTGGATGCGCAGCGCGTGCGCGGCGTGCGGCTGAACCTCTCGCTGGGCGTGGGCACGCATGCGGACATGCTGGCGCCCATCGCACAGCGCATCGCGCCGCTGGGCTGGCACCTGCAGCTGCTGATGCCGGCCGATCTGCTGCAGGCCCAGGCCGCCGTGCTGGCCGCACTGCCCGTACCGCTCGTCTTCGACCATTTCGCGCGGCTGTCGCCCGGCGATGCCGGCCGCCATCCCGCGCATGCCGTGGTGCTGCAGCTGCTGCGCGCCGGCCGGGCCTGGATCAAGCTGTCCGGCGGCTACCTGGTGAGCCCCACGCGCAGCACCGAGGACCCGGCGCTGGACGACCTCGCACGCAGCTTTCTCGACGCCGCGCCGGAGCGCGTCGTCTGGGGCAGCGACTGGCCCCACGCCACCGCCTCGGCCGGCCTGCAGCCCCTGCCCGACGACGCCTGCCAGCTCGACCGGCTGGCGCAGTGGACCGGCGGCGCCGAGCGCCTCGCGCAGGTGCTGGTGCGCAACCCGGCGGCGCTGTACGGCTTCGGCCCTTCCATCGAATTCCAAGGAGACCCAGACACATGAACCCGACCTTCCTCACCCGCCGCTCTCTCATCGCTGGTGCTGCCGCCCTGCTGGCTACCGGCAGTGCCCTGGCCCAGGGCGACTGGCCCACCGGCCGCGTCATCACCTGGGTCGTGCCCTACCCGCCCGGCGGCAGCACCGACGTGCTGGGCCGCGCCGTGGCACAGAAGCTCGGCGGCTCGCTGGGCACCAACATCATCGTGGACAACCGCGCCGGCGCCACCGGCACCATCGGCGCGGCCTACGTCGCCAAGTCGGCGCCGGACGGCTACACGCTGCTGGGCACCTCCATCGGGCCGCAGGCCATCGCGCCGCACCTGATGGGCAAGCTGCCCTACGACCCCATCGGCAGCTTCGCGCCGGTGATCACCATCGGCACCATCCCGCACATCCTGGTGGTTGGCGCCAACCAGCCCTACCGCAGCGTGGCCGAGCTGCTGGCCGCGGCCAAGGCGCAACCCGGCAAGCTGGCCTTCGCCTCGGGCGGCACCGGGACCATCCTGCAGATGCAGGGCGAGCTGCTGGCGCAGCAGACCGGCAGCCGCTTCATCCACGTGCCCTACAAGGGCGACACCCCCGCGCTGCAGGACACGCTGGGCGAGCAGGTGAACTTCATGTTCGCCCCGGCCGCGGCGGCGCTGCCGCATGTGCAGTCGGGCCGGCTGCGCGCCCTGGCCGTCACCTCGGCCGCCCGCCTCAAGGCCCTGCCCGACGTCCCCACCATGGGCGAGGCCGGCATCAAGGACTTCGTCGTCGAACAGTGGCAGGCCGTCTTTGCGCCCGCCGGTACGCCCGCTCCCGTGGTGGACCGCCTCAACCGCGACATCAATGCCGCCCTCAAGACGCCCGACCTGATCGCCCTGGCCGACAAGCTGGGCATCACGCTGGTGGGCGGCACGCCCGCACAGCTGGGCGCGCTGCAGAAGTCCGACTCGGCCAAGTGGGCCGAGGTCATCCGCAAGGGTGGCATCAAGGCCGACTGATCTTTTTTCTCCTCCCTTCTTCCTTCTTCCTTCTTCTTTCGAACCGAGCCAACGCCATGAGCCAACTCCCCGACATCGTCCGCGACATCGAGCGCGTCTCTTCCGAAGTGGTTGCCAAGGCCGCGACCTTCCAGGCCGCCATCCTGGCCGACGTGGCCGGCCGCCGCGGCACCATGAATGCCCGCGTCGCGCCCGTGCACCACAGCATGGCCGTGGCCGGCCCGGCCTTCACCGTCGAAGTGCGCCCCGGCGACAACCTGATGATCCATGCCGCCATCGCGCTGGCCCAGCCGGGCGACGTGCTGGTGATCGACGGCAAGGGCGACCAGACGGCCGCGCTCATGGGCACGCTGATGCTCAGCGCCTGCAAGAAGCGCGGCCTGGCCGGCGTGATCGTCGACGGCGTCATCCGCGACAAGCTGGAGCTGCTGGAGCTGGACTTCCCGGTCTTCAGCGCCGGCTTCAACCCGGCCGGCCCCACCAAGTTCGTGCCCGGCCGCATCAACCATCCGATCTCGGCCGGCGGCGCCAGCGTCAACCCCGGTGACCTGGTGGTGGGCGATGCCGACGGCGTGGTCGTCATCGAGCGCGAGAAGGCGCCCGCCATGCTGGCCCTGGCCGACAAGAAGGTGGCCGACGAAGCCGCGCGCCTGGATGCCATCTCGCGCGGCGACACGGCCTCCAAGTGGCTGCCCGCCGCGCTGCGTGCGGCCGGCGTGCTGAAGGAAGGCGAAGCGTTGTGAGCACCGTCCTCGTCACCGGCGCCGACCTGGCGCCGCAGGCCCTGGCCCTGCTGAACAACATGGAGGTGGTCTACGCCGGCAAGGCGCCGACCGAGGACGACCTCATCGCGCTGTGCCAGCGCCACGACCCGGTGGCCATCATCGTGCGCTACGGCAAGGTCGGCGCGGCGGTGATGGACGCGGCGCCTTCGCTCAAGGTCATCTCCAAGCACGGCAGCGGCACCGACACCATCGACAAGGTGGCGGCCAAGGCACGCGGCATCGAGGTGGTGGCCGCCGTGGGCGCCAACGCCGCGGCCGTGGCCGAGCAGGCCCTGGCCCTGATGCTGGCCTGCGCCAAGTCGGTGGTGCCGCTGGACGCGCGCATGCACGCCGGCCACTGGGACAAGGCCACGCACAAGAGTCTGGAACTGGGCGGCCGCACCGTCGGCGTCGTGGGACTGGGCGCCATCGGCCAGCGCTTCGCGCGCATGGCGCACGCGATGGACATGCGGGTGCTCGGATTCGACCCCTTCGCCAAGAACCTGCCCGACTACATCCAGAGCGCGGACCTCGCCACGATCTGGCGCGAGGCCGACGTGATCTCGCTGCACTGCCCGCTGACCGACGAGAACCGCGGCATGCTCAATGCCGACACGCTGGCCCAGTGCAAGCGCGGCGTGATCGTGGTCAACACCGCGCGCGGCGGCCTGATCGACGAGGCCGCGCTGCTGGCCGCCGTGCGTTCGGGCCAGGTGGCCAGCGCAGGCCTGGACAGCTTCGCGGTCGAGCCGATGACGGCGGGCCACCCCTTCCAGGGCCAGGAGCGCATCGTGCTGAGCCCGCACATCGGCGGCGTGACCAGCGACGCCTACATCAACATGGGCGTGGCGGCAGCGAAGAACCTGCTGGCCGTGCTCGCGCGCGGCTAAGCCCCGCCCTGCGGCGATCCACAAAGGAGACAAGAACCATGATCCATCGCCTTCCGCGCGGCCTGTTCGTCGCCGCGTTCGCGACCGCCCTGTGGGGCTGCGCCAGCCCGCCCCCCGTGGCGCAGCGGCCCTCCGAGGCCAGCATCGCCGCTCACGTTGCTGCCGCCACGCGCGCGGCCGGCACCGACCTGGGCGAGGTGCTCACACTGTGCAAGCCGGTGCCCACCGCCCGGCCGGTGCAGAACGAGGATTCCGACCGCGGTCTGCGTGCCCTCATCAACCGTCCGCCGCCGCCCCCAGGCCGGGCCTTCGACAACCTGTACTTCGTGGGCGGCGACTGGGCCAGCGCCTGGGCCGTGGACACGCCCGAGGGCATCATCCTGATCGACGCCCTCAACAACCAGGCCGAGGCCGCGGCGCTGATCGAGGGCGGCATGCGCAAGCTGGGGCTGGACCCGGCGCGCATCCGCTACATCGTGGTCACCCATGGTCATGGCGACCACTACGGCGGCGCGCCCTACTTGGCGCAGAAGTACGGTGCCCGCGTGGTCATGAGCGACACCGACTGGACCATGATGGAGACCCGGCTCGAATTCGCCACGCCCATCTGGGGTGCGCCGCCCAAGCGCGACATCAGCGTCAAGGACGGCGACAAGCTGACGCTCGGCGGCACCAGCCTCACGCTGTACGTGACGCCCGGCCACACCTGGGGCACGCTGTCGCCGGTGTTCGACGTCACCTGGCAGGGCCAGAAGCACCGCGTGCTGCTGTGGGGCGGCACCGGCTTCAACTTCGGCGCCGACATTCCGCGCATGGAAGCGTATGGCAACTCCACGCAGCGCATGGCCAAGGTCGTGCGCACCGAAGGCGTCGACGTGATGCTGTCCAACCATTCGCGCGTGGACGGCTCCCAGGGCAAGCTCGCCAGGCTGCGTCAGGCGGGCACCACCGGCCCCAACCCCTTCGTGGTGGGCGAGCCCACGGTCGAGCGCACGCTGACCGTGATGAACGAATGCTCGCTGGCCCAGCGGGACCGATTCGCCCTGCTGCCCTGACGCCATGAACACGACTTCGCTCAAGGCCTCCGGCCTGCTCGCCGCTGCCCTGTTCGGCCTTGCGGCCGCCGCACCCGATGCACGGGCCCAGCCGCCCGCCTACCCGACCAAGCCCGTACGCCTGGTCGTCGGCTTCTCGGCCGGCGGCCCCACCGACGTGGTGGCCCGCGCCTTCGCGGACTACGCCGCTCGCACGCTGGGCCAGCCCTTCCTGGTGGACAACAAGCCGGGCGCCAACACCATCCTCGCGGCCGAAGCCGTGGCCGGCGCCCCGGCCGACGGCTACACGCTGCTGCTGGGCGCCACCAACCACACCATGATCCCGGCGCTCTACAGCAGCCGCGTCAAGTTCGACGCCGTGCGCTCCTTCGCGCCGGTGTGCAGCCTGGCGGTGAGCCCCACGGTACTGGTGGTGGGCCCGTCGATGAAGGTGCCCGATCTGGCCACCTTCCTGCAGCAGGTGAAGGCCGCGCCGGGCCAGCGCACCTATGCCACGCCGGGCGCCGGCAGCTCGGGCCACTTCGCCAGCGAGCAGTTCACGCGGCTGACCGGCACGCGCATGAACCACATCCCCTACAAGGGCGCGGCGCAGGCCGTCACCGACCTCGTGGGCGGCCAGGTGGACAGCTCCTTCGCCACCCTCGGCTCGGTGCTGCCGCAGGTGCAGGCCGGCAAGCTCACGGCGCTGGCCGTGGCCGCGCCGCAGCGCTCGCCTTTGTTGCCGCAGGTGCCCACCTTCGACGAGGCGGGCGTCAAGGGCTACCGGGCCGATGCCTGGTACGGCCTGCTGGCGCCGGCCGGCACGTCGCCCGCCGTGCTGGCGCTGCTGCAGAAGACCGCGCAGGACTTCGTGCGCCAGGGCGCCACGCAGCAGAAGCTGCGCGGCCTGGGCATGGAAAGCCAGCATGTGTGCGGCGCCGATTTCGGCGAACAGCTGGCGCGCGAGGTCAAGGCCTACGGCCAGCTCGCGCGCGAACTCGACCTCAAGCCCGAGTGAGCCTGCGGGGCCCGGCGTCGGCGCGACCGAGGCGCCGGTGCCGAGGGCACCCACCGGGTGGCCGTGCAGGCTGCCCTCGCTGCGATGAAGGCGGCCGTCCGTGCTGCCCCCTTTTTTTCCTTCCAACCAATGACTCCGGAGATATGCGTGTGGCCTCTTCCAAGTTCTCGTTGATCCGTCGCCTGCTCGTCGCCAGCCTGGCGACGGCGGCCTTCGCCGCGCACGCGGCCTATCCCGAGCGCCCGATCACCATCGTCGTGCCCTACGCCCCCGGCGGCGCGGCCGATGCCATGGCGCGTGTGATCGCGGCCAAGCTGGGCCCGAAGCTGGGCACCAGCGTGATCGTGGACAACCGCGCCGGCGCCAGCGGCACCATCGGCGCCGCCTATGCGGCCAAGGCTGCGCCCGATGGCTACACCGTGCTCTACGACGCCACGCCCTACGCCATCAACCCGCACCTGTTCCCGCGCATGCCCTATGCGGCTGATGCGCTGCAGCCGCTGTCGCTGGTGCTGACCATGCCCAACATGCTGGTCACCAAGGCCGATTCGCCGTACAAGACGGTGGCGGACCTGGTGGCCGCGGCCAAGGCCCAGCCCCACAAGATCAACTTCGCCTCGGGCGGCGCCGGCACGGTGCAACGTCTGGCGGCCGAGCTTTTCCGCCAGAAGCTGGGGCTGGACATGGTGCATGTGCCCTACAAGAGCGGCGGCCCGGCCATCACCGACACGATGGCGGGCCAGGTGGACTTCATGTTCGCCACCGTGGCGGCCAGCTATCCGCTGGTGTCGTCCGGCAAGCTGCGCGCCCTGGCCGCGACCTCGCCCCAGCGCTCGCCGCGCCTGCCCGACGTGCCCACCGTGGCCGAGACCGTGGTGCCGGGTTACGAGGCCTATGAATGGAACGGCATGCTGCTGCCCGCCAAGACGCCCAAGGACATCGCCGACAAGCTGCAGAAGGCCTTGGCCGAGGTGCTGAAGGACGAGGAGGTGCTGCAGCGCATGAAGGACCTGGGCGCGCAGCCCATCGGCTCCACGCCCGCCGCCTTCGCCGATTTCCTGAAGAAGGAAGACGCCAAGTGGGGCGAGGTGGTGCGCAAGGGCGACATCAAGCTGGATTGAAATGAGACCACCCCGTTTGGACTTCCTCACTGCGTGTGGAAGTCCCATCCCCCTCAAGGGGCGCACCCGGCGGCCGGGCCAAGCCCGTTCCGCGGGTGCACTGGCGTGGCCTGCTCCGCGGCCATTCGATCAGGAGTGTGGCGCCGGTTTCCAGGCCATGCGGGTGTCGCGTCGGCGCGGTGGACCACTGACATGGCCGCCGCGCTGACGCTGCTGCAAACGGTGCCCCATTCGGCCGGCGTTGCGCGGCCGGGCTTCGCATTGCCTGCCGGGGCCTGCGACAGCCACATGCACATCTTCGACCCGCGCTTCGCGCCGTCGAAGCACTGGAAGCGCCAGCCGCCGGATGCGCCGGTGGCGGTCTATCGGCAGCTGCAGGCGCGGATCGGCACGCAGCGTGCTGTGGTCGTGACGCCCTCCACCTATGGCACCGACAACGCCTGCACGCTCGACGCGCTGGCGCAGATGGGCGGGGCCGCGCGCGGCGTGGCGGTGGTCGAGGCGGGCGTGGATGCGGCCGAGCTGCAGCGGCTGCATGGCCTGGGTGTGCGGGGTCTGCGCGTCAACTTCGTGACGCCGCAGTCCTGGGGCACGACCACGCCCGACATGCTCGCCACGCTGGCGGCCAAGGTCGCGCCGTTGGGCTGGCACATCCAGGTCTTCGTGCATCCGGAGCAGCTGCTGGCCATGGCCGCGCTGCTGCGCAGCCTGCCCGTGCCGCTGGTGGTGGATCACATGGCGCGGCTCGACCCGGCGCAGGGCGCGAGCGGCGATGCCTTCGACCTGCTGTGCCGCCTGCTCGATGCGGGCAACACCTGGGTCAAGCTGTCGGGTGCCTACATGCGCTCGGCCATCGGCGGCCCCGGCTACGACGACACCGTGGCCGCGGGGCAGGCGCTGGTGCGCCGCGCGCCCGAGCGCCTGGTCTGGGGCAGCGACTGGCCCCACACCACCGAGACGCCGGGCAGCGTGGACGATGCCGCCCTGGTCGACCTGCTCGCCCGCTGGTGCGAGGGCGATGCGGCGCGCATCGCGCGCATCGTGGTCCACAACCCGGCGAAGCTCTACGACTTCGGCTCCGTGCCTTCCGCCTGAAAGAACGCGAACCATGTTCCTTCTCCAACCGCCCCAGGTGCGCGAACTCTCGCTGTTCAGCGCCATGCCCGACGAGTTCCGGCGTCCGCGCCGCAGCGACTGGGCCGACGCCAACCGCGGCGGCACGCCCACCGACTCTTTCCTCGAAGGCCCGGTGCTGGGCGACGACGGCCATCTCTACCTCACCGACATTCCCTGGGGCCGCGTGTTCCGCGTCGACCCGCAGGGCCGCTGGTCGCTGGTGACCGAGTACGACGGCGAGCCCAACGGCATGAAGTTCCTCGATGCCGGCACGCTCCTCATTACCGACTACAAGAACGGCCTGATGCAGCTGAACGTGGCCAGCGGCCGCGTCACGCCCTTCCTGGCGCGGCGCAACAGCGAACGCTTCAAGGGCGTGAACGACCTGGTGTTCGACCGCGCCGGCAACCTGTACTTCACCGACCAGGGCCAGACCGGCCTGCACGACCCCACCGGGCGGCTCTACCGCCTCACGCCCGACGGCCGACTGGACCAGCTGCTGGGCAACATCCCCAGTCCCAACGGCGTGGCGCTGTCGCCGGACGAGAAGGTGCTTTACCTGGCCGTGACCCGCGGCAACTGCGTCTGGCGCGTGCCGTTGCTGCCGGACGGCAGCGTCTCGAAGGTGAGCCAGTTCTTCACCTCCTACGGCCCCAGCGGCCCCGACGGCCTGGCCGTGGACGCGCAAGGCCGCGTACTGGTGGCCAACCCCGGGCTGGGCTACCTGTGGGTGCTCAACACGCGGGCCGAGCCGGTGCAGGTGCTGCGCGGCCCCGCGGGCGCCTCCATCACCAACCTGGCCTTCGGCGGTCCGGAGCGGCGCACGCTCTTCGTCACCGATTCCACCCACGGCCGCGTGATGACCGCCGAGATGGACGTGCCGGGCCTGCCGCTGGCGCGGCGCGGCTGAGGCGCCCTCCACGGCGCCTGCGCCGAACACATTGCATTACCACCGGAGACATCACTTGCGAATTTCACGCCCCTGGCTGGCCGCCGCACTGGCCGCCTTCACCGCCTTTGCCACGCCTCTTTCCTGGGCGCAAGGCGCCTATCCGACCAAGCCGATCCGCGTGATCGTGCCTTTCGCCGCCGGCGGCCCGGCCGATGTCGTGGCGCGCGAGCTGGCCCAGTCGCTGGCGCCCACGCTGGGGCAGCCACTGGTCGTCGAGAACCAGGGCGGCGGCGCGGGCGTGCCGGCGCTGGGCACGGTGTCGCGTGCGCCGGCCGATGGCTACACGCTGCTCTTCGCCGCGTCCGGCAACGTGGTGATCCAGCCGCTGCTGACGAAGACCCGCGTCGACGTTCTCCAGCAGCTGTCGCCCGTGGCCATGGTGACCACCAGCCCCCATGTGCTGGTCGTGTCGAGCAAGCTGCCCGTGCACACGGTGAAGGAGTTCGTCGCCTATGCCAAGGCCCACCCGGGCGAGGTCAACTTCGCATCGGCCGGCGTCGGTGGCCTGGCGCATCTGGGCACCGAGCTGTTCCAGCGCGCCGCGGGCATCGATGCGCGTCATGTGCCCTACAAGGGGACCTCGCAGGCCATGTCCGACCTGGCCGGTGGCCAGGTCCAGGCCATGTTCAGCAGCCTGCCTTCGATGAAGGGCCTGATCGACAAGGGCGTGATCCGCGTGATCGGCGTCACGGCCCCTTCTGCCTCGCCGGCCTACAAGGGGATTCCGGTCATCAAGGACGCCGGTGTCCCCAACTTCGAATACACGACCTGGTATGGCCTCTACGGTCCCGCCGGGCTGCCCGCGGCGGTGGTGGACCGGCTCGGCGCCGCGCTCGCCGGCCTTGCCGCCGACAAGGCCTTCGACGAGCGGCTGCTGGCCCAGGGCGTCGACCTGTCGATCAGTTCGGCCAAGGAGTTGGGCGAGCGCACGCGCCGCGAAACCGCCACCTGGGACAAGGTGATCCGCGACGCGGGCATCCAGCTGAACTGAACTGAGCCCGCGCGCTGGCTGCCCGCATCAGGGATGCCAGCGTGACACGACGGGCGGCGTGGCTGGCGAGCGCCCGCCCGCGAGCGCATACGACAGCTGGTTGGCCGCCGCCACCACGCTGAGCGCGTACTTCTCCAGCCGCTCCTTCGTGAGCCGCGAGCTGGGGCCTGAGATGCACATCGAGCCCAGCAGGTGCCAGCCGGTGCGGAACACCGGCGCGGCCACGCTCGACACGTCGGGCTCGCGCTCTCCCAGCGACATGTGGAAGCCGCAGGTGCGGATCGTCTCGTAGGGCTCGCCCTGTGCGCCGCTGAAGGCCAGGATCACCCGCCCCGGCGCGCCCAGGTCCAGCGGCAGCCGCGCGCCGATGCGCACGTGGTGCCGCACCGACTGCGGCCCCTCCACCCGTGCCACGCAGGCCCGGATGTCGCCCTCGCGCACGTAGAAGGACGCGCTTTCGCCCGTGAGCTTGACCAGCTCGTGCAGCGCCGGTTCGACCACGTTGTTGACGTCGAAGCCGGCCTGGTAGCGCGCGCCCAGCCAGCCGGCTGCCGGCCCCAGTCGCCATTGCCCGGCGTCGGTCTGCACCATGTAGTGCGACTGCGCCAGGGTGCGCGCCAGCCGCAGCACGGTGGTCTTGTGCATGCCGCAGCGGCGGCTCAACTCGGCCAGGGTAAGGGCCGACTCGCCCACCTCGAAGGCTTCCATCAGCGACAGGGCGCGCGTGACGGCGATCACGCCGCCATCGCCACGGGCTTCGGTCGCTTCTGTTGGGGTGGATTCGTTGCGCATGTCGGACCTCGGTTCGCTGAACGAAACGACATTGTATGGATTGAAACCCCCACCTAGAGTGCGGTCCGGACGCAATCCTTGCGTTCAATACACAGTCGGAGACAGACCCGTGAAGACATCCCGCCGCGCCGCGCTGGCGTTCGCCGCCGCATCCCTCCTCGCCGCCACCGTGGCCCAGGCCGACACCTGGCCCTCCCGCCCCATCCGCCTCGTCGTGCCCTTCCCGGCCGGCGGCGGCACCGACATCATTGCCCGCGAGCTGACCAACAAGCTCACCAGCTACGGCTACAACTTCGTGGTGGACAACAAGCCGGGCTCCGGCGGCAACCTGGGCGTGGACGCCGCCGCCAAGGCCGCGCCGGACGGCTACACGCTGGTGCTGGGCCAGACCAGCAACCTGGCGATCAACCCCACGCTCTACGCGAAGCTGCCCTACGACCCGGTGAAGGACCTGACGCCGATCAGCCTGGTGGCGACCTCGCCGCTGGTCATCGTGGCGGGCACTGCGACGCCCTACAAGACGCTGGACGACCTGGTGAAGGCGGCCAAGGCCAAGCCCGACAGCATCAACTTCGCCTCGTCCGGCAACGGCACGGTGTCGCACCTGGCGATGGAGTCCTTCCAGAAAGCCGCGGGCATCAAGCTCACGCACATTCCGTACAAGGGCGCGGCCCAGGGCATCACCGACGTGATCAGCGGCCAGGTGCAGCTGTACGTGTCCTCGGTGCCCACGCTCCAGGCGCACATCAAGTCCGGCAAGATGCATCCGCTGGCGATTACCTCGCTGCAGCGCGCGGCGGACCTGCCGCAGGTGCCCACCGTGGCCGAGTCCGGCTACAAGGGCTTCGAGGCCATCACCTGGTTCGGCATCGCGGGCCCGGCCGGTCTGCCCAAGGACATCGTGGCCAAGCTCAACACCGACATCAACAAGGCGCTGCAGGACACCGCACTCAAGCAGAAGCTGTCGGGCCAGGGCGCCGACGTGCAGGGCAGCAGCGCCGCCGACTTCGCCAAGCTGATCCGCGACGACATCCCGCGCTGGGGCAAGCTGGTGAAGGATTCGGGCGCGAAGGTGGATTGAGGTCCGGCCCGCGCGCGGACGGCGACAGCAAAGAAGAAGGCCCTGCCGCGGCGATGCGGGCAGGGCCTTTTCTTTGGGTGAGCGGCACGCAGGCCGCTCGCGGGATCGTCCGCCTTCAGGCGAGCACGGTGCCGCTCGCTTCGCCCAGGCCGATGCGCACCGCACCTTCGCGCTCGCACCAGCCGCGCAGGATCAGCGTGTCGCCGTCCTGCAGGAAGGTGCGCTGCTCGCCGTTGGGCAAGGTGATCGGCTGCTTGCCGCCCACGCTCATCTCGGCCAGGGAGCCGGCGGTGTCCAGCGACGGGCCCGACAGCGTGCCCGAGCCCATCAGGTCGCCGGGCTGCAGATTGCAGCCGTTGACCGTGTGGTGGGCCACCAGCTGCGCCGGCGTCCAGTAGGCCGCTTCCTTGAGCTTGCCGAGCGACAGGCGCGTGGGCGCCTGGCCGTCGGCGCGCATCTTGGCGGTCTGGATCAGCACCTCCAGCTGCATGTCGATGTGGCCGTGCGCGCGGTTGGCGGCGCCGTCCAGGTAGGGCAGCGGCTGCGGGTCGCCCTCGGGCCGGCTGAAGGGCGCGCGAAAGGGCGCCAGCGCCTCCATGGTCACGATCCACGGCGAGACGGTGGAGCCGAAGTTCTTCGACAGGAAGGGGCCCAGCGGCTGGTATTCCCAGGCCTGGATGTCGCGCGCCGACCAGTCGTTAAAGAGAGCCACGCCGAAGAGGTGGCCCTCGGCCTGGTCGATGGCCACGGGCTCACCCAGTGCATTGCCCTGTCCGATGAACCAGGCGAGCTCCAGCTCGTAGTCCAGCCGCTTGCAGGGGCCGAAGCTGGGTTCGGCGGCGTCGGGCGCCTTGGTCTGGCCCCGCGGGCGCTTGAAGGCGGTGCCGCTCGGAATGATCGAGCTGGCGCGGCCGTGGTAGCCGATGGGCACCCACTTGTAGTTGGGCAGCAGCGGGTTGTCCGGGCGGAACTGGCGGCCGATGTTGGTGGCGTGGTGCACGCTCGTGTAGAAGTCGGTGTAGTCGCCCACCTTGCAGGGCACCGCGAGTTCGCAGGCCGACTGCGGCACCAGCGCCGCGGCCCAGGCGGCCTTCTGCGTGCTGCCCTGGGCCAGGCCGTCGGACAGGCGCTGGCGCAGCGCCACGCGCTCGGCGGGCGCGGCGGCCATCAGCGCATTCATGTCGTCATGGTCCACCAGGCCGGCGGCGCGCAGGTCCAGCACCTGGTCGCCGATGGCGACGCCGATGCGCAGGCTCGTGTCGCTGCTGCCGGCTCGGCGGAAGCGGCCGAAGGGCAGGTTCTGGATCGGGAAGTCGCAGCCCGCCACGTTGGCGGATTCCACCCAGCTGCGCAGGTGGGGGTTGTGGGTCTTGTCGAGAAGGGTCATGGCAGAAGAAGGTGGTGCGGGTGTCAGTCGGCGGTCATGCCCGCCTTGCGGGCCACCTCGCCGAGGCGTTGGTATTCGGACTGCGTGAGCGCGGCCAGTTCCTCGGCCGTGCTGGCGCGCGGCGTGAAGCCGGCGTGCAGCAGCTTGTCGCGCACCGCGGGTTCGGCCAGGGCTTCGGCGAAGGCCTGGTTGAGCGTCTTGACGATGGCCGGCGGCAGGTTGGCCGGGCCGTAGACGCCGAACCAGGGCTCCAGCGCATAACCCTTCAGGCCCGTCTCGGCGATGGTCGGCACGTCGGGCAGCGAAGGCGAGCGCGTCGGCCCGGCCACCGCCAGCGCGCGCAGCTTGCCGGCCTGGATGTGCGGCAGCGAGGCCGGCAGGTTGTCGAACATCACGCCCACCGTACCGCCCAGCAGGTCGGTGATGGCCGGGCCGCTGCCCTTGTAGGCCACGTGCGTGAGCTGCGTGCCCGTCATCTGCGCGAACAGCACGCCGGCCAGGTTCATCGAGGTGCCGGCGCCCGCCGTGGCGTAGGGCAGGCCGGGCGTCTTCTTCGCGGCGGCGATCAGCTCGGGCACCGACTTGATGGGCGAGCTGGTCGGCACTTCGAGCACGATGGTCGAGGTGCCCAGCAGGCCGATGGCGGTGAAGTCCTTGCGGGGGTCGAAGGGCACCGACTTGTAGATGTGCGGATTCAGCGCGTTGGTGGAGATGGCGCCGAAGCCGATGGTGTAGCCGTCGGCCGGGGCTTTGGCCACCACGTCCATGCCGATGTTGCCGCCCGCGCCGCCGCGGTTGTCGATGACCACCGGCTGGCCCAGCTTCTCGGCCACGCGCTGACCGACGGTGCGCGCCACGAGGTCGGTGGTGCCGCCGGCGGTGTAGGGCACGATGAAGCGGATCGGCTTGGAGGGGAAGTCGGCCGCCTGAGCCTGACCGCCAAGCACCGCGCCGATGCCCAGTACGCATGCGGCTCCAATGCGGGAGACGCCGCGGAACCGGCTTCGCCGGGCCGCTGGCGGCGCCCCCTTGAGGGGGGATCGGCTTGCGCGGTGGGAGCAAGAAACGGGGGGGAGCTTGTTCATGCTTTGAATTGGTCCTTCAGGCCCGCCCAGCAGTCGGCGTAGTCGTGGTCCAGCGGGGCGGTCTCCATCGCGAAGGCGGTGGGCACGAAACGGTAGCGGCTCTCGAACATGAAGGCCAGCGTGTTGTCCAGCTTCTGCGGCTGCAGGTTGGCGCTGGAGGCCTTCTCGAAGGCCTCTTCGTCGGGACCGTGCGGCACCATGGCGTTGTGCAGGCTGGCGCCGCCGGGCTTGAAGCCGCCCGGCTTGGCGTCGTATTCGCCATACACCAGGCCCATGAACTCGCTCATCAGGTTGCGGTGGTACCAGGGCGGACGGAAGGTGTCCTCCATGACCAGCCAGCGCGGCGGGAAGATCACGAAGTCGCAGTTGGCGGTGCCCGGCGTGTCGCTGGGCGAGGTGAGCACCGTGAAGATGGACGGATCGGGATGGTCGAAGCTGATCGAGCCGATGGTCATGAAGTTGACCGTGTCGTACTTCACCGGCGCCAGGTTGCCGTGCCAGGCCACCACGTTGAAGGGTGTGTTGCTGGCCGGCGCGCGCCAGAAGCGGCCGCCGAATTTCTTGATGAGTTCGTAGGGGCCGGCCGCGTCTTCATAGGCCGCCACGGGCGCCTGGAAGTCGCGCGGATTGGCCAGGCCGTTGGAGCCGATGGGCCCCAGCTCCGGCAGGCGGAACTGCGCGCCGTAGTTCTCGCACACGTAGCCGCGCGACGGGCCGGCGCCGGCCTCGGTGTCGGGCAGCGCCACCTTGAAGGCCAGGCCGCGCGGCAGCAGGGCGATCTCGCCCGGCTTCACGTCGAGCACGCCCAGCTCGGTGGTGATGCGAAGGCGCCCCTGCTGCGGCACCACCAGCAGCTCGCCGTCCGCATTCACGAAGGCGCGGCGGTCCATCGACTTCGTGGCCAGGTACACGTGGGCGGCCACGCCCGTCTGCGCATCGGCGTCGCCGTTGGCGGCCAGGGTGCGCATGCCTTCGACGAAGTCGGCTTCCACGCCAGCCTCGAAGGGGATCGGGTGCCAGCGCAGCGGCTCGGGGGCCAGCGCAGCGGCCCGGTCGCCGCCGGTGGTCCACAGCGGCTGGGCCCAGGCCTGGTAGCGGCCGGCCACCACGCTGGGCTGGCGACGGTACAGCCAGCTGCGGCGGTTCTGGTGGCGCGGTGCCGTGAAGGCGGTGCCGGAGATCAGTTCCGGGTACAGCTGCAGCGGCGCGCGCTGCGGGCTGTTGCGGCCCTGGGGCAGCGCGCCGGCCACGGCCTCGGTGGCGTATTCGTTGCCGAAGCCGCTCTGGTAGCGCAGGGAGGAAGAGGTGTCGGAGGCGGTCATGGAAATCCTCGCAAGTGGGACGGGCCGGCCTCACACCACAAAGTGCGCGTCCGTCCGGGGTTGGCTCCAATTGGTTTTAGTGAAATGCGTTCGACTATGCCGAACTGGTGGCCAGTGTAGGCCGGGCATCTGGTAATGTCTAACGATTTACAAATCAGCGAATTCAGGCGGGCCATGGCGGAAGACGGCGAACGCGGCGTGCAGCGCGGCATCCAGAGCATCGAGGTGGGTGGGCAGTTGCTGCAGGCACTGGTGCACACCGGCCGGCCGATGCCGTTGAAGGTGCTGGCGCAGGAGGCCGGCATGACGCCTGCCAAGGCGCATCCTTATGTGGTGAGCTTCGGGCGCCTGGGCCTGATCGAGCAGGACGGTGCCACCGGCCACTACCAGCTCGGCCCGCTGGCACTGCAGCTGGGGCTGATCGCCATGGCGCAGACCAACCCGGTGCAACTGGCCGCGCCGGTGATCGAGGCGCTGGCGCGCCGCACGGGCCACACGATGGCCCTGGCGGTGTGGGGCGAGCGCGGGGCCACCATCGTGCGCACGGCCGAGTCGCCCGCGGCGGTGCATGTGGCCATGCGCCACGGCACGGTGTTCTCGCTCACGGGCACCGCATCGGGCCGGTTGTTCGGAGCCTATCTCGACGAGGCCGTGGTGCGCGCTGCGCTGGAGGCCGAACGCGCCCGCGTCCAGCAGGGCCGCGCCGACGCCGAGGCCGGCATGCCCGCGCCGCCGCCGCTGCCCGACTGGGCCGCCTTCGAGGTCCAGCTGCGTGAGGTGCGCAAGCGCGGCCTGTCGCGTTCCGAAGGGGAGGTGCTGCCCGGGATCAGTGCCATGGCCGCGCCGGTCTTCGATGCCGCCGGGCGCATCGTCATCGCGCTGACGGCCATCGGCGCCTCCGCCGTCTTCGACACGCGCTGGGATGGCCGGCTGGCGAAGGCCCTGCGCGAGGCGGCGGCGGACATCTCGACGCGTCTGGGCGCCCGCAGCGCCGGCTGACCGGCCGCTGCGGCATCGCTGCAACGGCCCCCCCCACAAGGCAGTCGGCCGTCGCGCAGAGAGGCGCCAGCCCCGGCGATACTCGCGCTTTTTCCAGACGACGGTCCTGCGGCCGTCCCCCTTGCCCGCGCCCATGTTCAGAAAGCCACTGACGCGCCATGTTCTCTGCATGTCCGGTGGGGCGGTGCTGGCCGTGGTGTTGTGCCTGGCCTTCGGCTACTGGTCCGTGCAGCGCGACCGGGCCGAGCAGGCCGGCGAACTGGCCGACAGTTACGTCAATCTGGCCCGCCGGATCACCGGCGAGGCGGTCGAGGCCATCGAGGCCATCCACGCCGCCTCGGCCGCATGCGGGCCCGAGGACATCGCGCGCCTGCGCTCCCTCATTCTCAACAGCCGCTTCCTCAAGGCCGCCGCGCGCCTGGAGAACGGTCAGGTGGTCTGCAGCTCGATCGTGGGCCGGGTGGACCCGCCGACGCCGCCTCCGCGCGTGGACCTGGCCGGCGCGGGCGGGCGGCGCATCTCCTTCAACGTGGCCGAGCTGGGCGCGCCCGACAGTCGCTCGATGGTGATCCGCGAAGGCAATGCCATGGTCTCCATCCATGCGCGCACCTTCATCGACCTGGCCGATCCGCGGCTGGATTTCGCCCTGGTGGCCAAGGACGGCGACGTGGGGCGGCTGCTGTACACCAACACGCCGGCGCTGCAGGGCCTGGAGCGCGTCTCCGGCACCGAAGGGTCCCTCACCTTCAACGGGCATCGCTACGAGGTGCGCTGCCTGCATGCCTACATCGGCTGCATCGTGGCGGCACTGCGGGCGCCGCAGGGCGTTTGGGGTTCGCCCGTGATGCTGGAGATGGGCGCTTTCGGCCTGTTGCTGGGCCTGAGCGGTGGCTTCGCCGCCAGCGCCTTCATGGGGCGCTCCCGCTCGCTCAGCCGCCAGTTGCTGCTGGCCATGCGCAGCGGCGAGTTGCGCGTGGTCTACCAACCCATCGTTCGCCTGTCCGATCGCCGCCGCGTGGGCGCCGAAGCACTGCTGCGCTGGACCGATGCCACCGGCAAGCCGGTGAGTCCCGACGCCTTCATCAGCGAGGCCGAGCGCAACGGCATGATCGGCCAGGTCACCCGCTTCGTGATCAGCCGCGTGCTGGAAGACCTGGGCGACGGGTTGCGCCGACGGCCCGACTTCCAGGTCACGGTCAACGTCTCGGCCGACGACCTGATGGACAGCGGCTTCCTGCCCTTCCTGTCGTCACGGCTGCAGGCCGCGCGGCTGCAGGCCTGCAGCATCGGGCTGGAGCTCACGGAGCGCACCACGGCCAACAGCCGCGAGCTCAGCCGCGTCATCGCCCGCGTGCGCGAGGCGGGGCACAAGGTCTACATCGACGACTTCGGCACCGACTATTCGAGCCTGTCGTACCTGTCGCGACTGCGGGTGGACGCCATCAAGATCAACCGCACCTTCATGCAGGCGCTGCACGACCAGAGCGACCAGGACACCATCGCACCGCAGATCGTGGTGATGGCCGAGGTGCTGGGCCTGACCATGGTGGTGGAGGGCATCGAGGAAGAGCAGCAGGCCGCCTACTTCCACACCCTGGCGCCCGATGCGCTGGCGCAGGGGTGGCTGTTCAGCAAGCCGGTGGAGGCTTCGCATCTGTTCACGGCATGACCTAGAGAGTCACCCCCCATGCCGCTTCGCGGCTCCCCGCGAACTCAGCCCTGCTTGGCCGCTTCCAGCACGTCCCGCGTGCGCTCGGCTTCGCGACGGGCGGCGGCGGCGAAGTCGGGGCCGCTGCTGGCGTAGCAGATGGCGCGGGAGGAGTTGACGATGATCGGCGCGTCCTCGCGCCAGCCGGCGCGCACGGTGGCGACGGCATCGCCGCCCTGGGCACCCACGCCGGGGATCAGCAGCGGGACCGTCGGCGCGAGCTCGCGCACGCGGCGGATCTCCTGCGGATAGGTCGCACCCACCACCAGGCCGAGCTGGCCGTTGAGGTTCCACGGCCCTTGCGCCAGCGCGGCCACATGCTCGTACAGCAGCGGCTGGCCCGGCACGTCGGCCAGGCGCTGGCCCTGCAGGTCGGCGCCGCCGGGGTTGCTGGTGCGGCACAGCAGGAAGGCGCCCTTGTCGGGATAGCGCAGGTAGGGCGAGACGGAATCGAAGCCCATGAAGGGCGACAGCGTCACGGCGTCGGCGCCGTAGCGCTCGAAGGCCTCGGCCGCGTACTGCTCGGCGGTGGAGCCGATGTCGCCGCGCTTGGCATCGAGGATGACCGGCACCTGCGGAGCCACGGCCCGCATGTGGGCCATCAGGCGCTCCAGCTGGTCCTCGGCGCGGTGCGCCGCGAAGTAGGCGATCTGCGGCTTGAAGGCGATCACCAGGTCGGCCGTGGCCTCGACGATGGCGGCGCAGAAGTCGTAGATGCGGCTGGCATCGCCCTTCATGCCGTCAGGAAAGCGGGAGGGCTCCGGGTCCAGCCCCACGCACAGCATGGAGCGGTTCTGGCGCTGCGCGGCCTGCAGCTGATCGAGGAAAGACATGGGGCGCGATTCTAGGAGGCGCCCTCGGGTCGGCTGTGCCGGCGCCGGGCGCCCGCGCGGGGGGCGGCCTGCGGGCTGCGGCGCCGCGCGCCGTGCGCTCAACCGGCTGCGGCGGCCAGGCGCTCGAACTCGGCCGCCGCCAGGCACAGGTCGGCCCAGGCGCGTGCCTTGTCGGCCGGGGTGCGCAGCAGGTAGGCCGGCGCATAGCTGGCGACCACGGCAGTGCGGCCGTCGGCGCAGCGGCCGACCTGGGCCCGCAGCCGGCCCAGCGGCTGGGCGCCGAGCAGCTGCTGCGCCGCCAGCGGGCCCAGCGCCAGCACCATGCGCGGCGCGAGTTCGCGGCAGGCATGGTCGAAGCCGGCCTCGAAGGGCTCGTCGTCCTCGCCTTGCGGCACGCCTGGCGCGGGACGGTGCACGCGCTGCAGGTGCACGGGCGCAGGGCCAGCGTGCAGACGCAGAGCGCGCAGCATCTGGTCGAGCAGGCGGCCGGCATCGCCGGCGAAGGCGGCGCCATGGCGGCCATCGGGGCCGGGCGGCATGTCGACCAATACCAGCCAGCCGCGGGGTGCGGGCGCATCGCCGCCGGCACCCGGCGGCAGGTACAGGCGTTGGGCCGGCTCGATGCGCACGGCGGGTGCGGCGCTGCTTCGCGACGATGGGGCGGGCGCGGCCCCACGCGGTGCGTCGGTCGCGGCACGGCGCACGGGCGCGGCCGGGGCGGCATCCTGGCGGAAGGCGGGCGGCTCGGTGGCCGGCGGCGGCATGTCCTGCGGCGGCATGTCGTCG
>NZ_CAJYES010000244.1 GCF_913773995.1 uncultured Pseudacidovorax sp. | reverse complement strand
GTCACGGCCGGCTTGCACCGCGTCGTAGATGGCCATGGAGGCGGTCTGGGTCTGGCCGGGAATCGAGCCGGCCACCATCAGCGAGGCGCCGAACTCGCCCATCGCGCGAGCGAACGCCAGCAGCGTGCCGGCCAGGATGCCGGGCCAGGCCAGGGGCAGCGTCACGCGCACGAAGCTGCTCCAGGCCGACTGGCGCAAGGTGCGGGCTGCGGCCTCCAGGCTGCGATCCACGCCGCCGAAGGCGGCGCTGGCCGACTTGAGCACCAGCGGCAGGGCCACCACGGCCGAGGCGACGACGGCCCCGTGCCAGTTGAAGACGACCGTGTAGCCAAAGTACTCGTACAGCCAGCCGCCCACCACGCTGCGCCGCCCGGCCAGAACGAGGATGGCATAGCCGATCACCGTGGGCGGCAGCACCAGGGGGAGGATGCAGATCGCCTCCAGCAGGCTGCTGCCGGCGAAGCGCCGGCGGGCGAACAGCCAGCCCAGCGCCGTGCCCGCCACCAGGGCCAGCACGGTCGCCACGCCCGCCACCTTGAGCGAGAGCAGCAGGGGATGCCAGTCGGTGGCCTGGAGGCTTTGGGACAGATCCGACAGAGCGGGCGGGAGGTTTTGCGACATTTGCTACGTAGTTCAGTACATAACGGTTGGGCCGCAATATACGCGCCAGCGTTGTGAAGCCCGTCAGCAGGGCGGACTACCTGCAACCCGGCGCCGCGCGCTTCTGGCTGTTCACGCTGAAGGCCCAGGCCTTCATCCTGCTGCGGCGCGGCGAGCCGGCGCAGGCCGCCGAACGGCTGGACCACCTGCGCCTGCTGGACCCCGACGACCACATGGGCGCCAGCGTGGTCGCCCAGTTGCTTGCGCAGCACGACGTCGGTGTGCGACCGACGACGTCGGGTTGCTGACGGCGGTGGGAGCGCGCCCCGTCACTGGGTGCATTCCCTCCCACGAGCATTGACGCTCCGGGCATGGCGCCAAAGCGCCGCGTTCAAGCCCAGGGCAACGACCTCGGCCGCCGCCGCCACCGCCCCGATGCCCCAGACTGCACCGGCGCCCAGCACGGCGGCGCCGATGGCGCTGCCGGCCGAGAAGCCGAAGTACATGGTCGAGGTGTCGAGGGCCAGCGCCACCGGCGCCTGCGCAGGGCCACCGGCACCGATGAGCCGCGACATCTGCGCCGGGAAGAAGGACCAGACGGTGAAGCCCCACAGGCTGATCGCCGCCAGCACCGGCAGCAGGGCCAGAGGTCGCGGCAATAGCGTGGCCACGGCCAGCACCGCGAAGGCCAGCGCCAGCAGCGCGAGCGAGCCTCGCACCACCCGGTCCGCCCCGAAGCGGTCGTTGAGGATGCCGCCGGTCATCACGCCGGCCGCCGCGCACAGGCCCCACAGCGACACCGTGGCCGTGATCGCCACCGGGCCGAAGCCGAGCACGGCGGCCAGGTATTCGGCCACATAGGGATAGGCGGCGAAGGCGCCGAAGGCCCAGGCCAGGCTGACGCCCAGCAGCCGCAGCACCGGCGCCTGGCGCACCACCGCGACCCGCTCGCGCAGGCTTGCCACCGCCAGGCCCTGCCCGGCCCGCGCGTCAATGCCGAGCAGGATGCCCACGATGGCGACCGTGCTCATGCCGCCCACTAGCAGGAAGGTGGCCCGCCAGCCGAAGGTGTGGCCGATGAGCCCGCCCAGCGGCAGGCCCAGGGCGATGGCGAGCGTCTGTCCGGCACTGACGATGGCCAGCGCTCGCCCGCGCATCTCGGGCGGCACGATCACGCCGGCCAGGCCATTGGCCGCGGGCACGTAGAGCCCGGCCGCCACCGCCATCAGCACCCGTGCGACGAGCAGCAGCGCGAAGGACGAGGACAGCGCGGCCAGCACATTGCCCACCGCGAACAGCGACATGGCCAGCAGCAGCACCGGCTTGCGCCGCAGGCGGCCGGTGGCCACCGTGCTCAGGGGCGAGGACAGGGCCAGCACCAGCGTGAACACCACCACCAGCAGCGCCACATGCGTGATCGGCAGGCCGAAGTCCTGCGCCATGACCGGCAGCAAGGGCGCGATCATGAAGCCCTCGGTGCCGATGGCGAATGTGCCGAGGGCCAGGAAGCCCGCGGGGACCAGAGGGCGCATGGCTACACCGGGATCGGGTTGGCGGCGATCTCGGCGTTGAAGCCGTCCACCAGCGCATGCTCGGCCACGCCGGGGTTGTCGCGCAGGGCGCGGATCGCCTCGACGAAGACCTCGGGCGCCTCGGTCGCCAGGCCCTTCATCGTTTCGGCGATGAATGCGTCCAGCGGCATGGCGCGCGGATCGCCGCTCTTCTTGATGAGGTCGGTGTCCACCCAGGGCGGGGCGATCTCCTGCACGGTGACGGTGCTGCCCTTGAGCATGAAGCGCTGCGACAGCGCGTAGGAATGCAGCGCCGCCTTCGAGGCCGAATAGACCGCGTTGGTGGCAATCGGCACATAGGCCAGCACCGAGGTGTTGTAGATGATGGTGGCGCGCGGCTGGGCCTTGAGGTGCTCGATCAGCGCCGAGGTCAGGCGGATCGGCCCGAGCAGGTTGGTGTCCAGGATGCGGCGCGAGACGGCATCGTCGATCCGGCCCGAGGGATCGTCGAAGGGCATGATGCCGGCGTTGTTGATCAGCACGTTCAGCGTCGGGTAGTCGCGGATCAGCTGCGCGGCCACGCGGTCGATGTCGGCCGGGTTCTCGATGTCGAGCGCCACGCCCTCGATGCCGGGGTTGGCCCAGGCCACTTCGTCGAGCAGCGCCTGGCGGCGGCCCGCGATGATCACCTTGTTGCCCAGGCGGTGGAACTGCTCGGCCAGTGCACGGCCGATGCCGGAGGTGGCGCCGGTGATGAAGAGGGTGTTGCCGGTCATTTGCATGATGAAGTCCTTTCGATGAATGAGGGGGGGATCAGGCGAGGAAGAGGTCGAGCTGGGCCGCGAAGTCCTCGATCTCCTGGAACAGGAAGGCATGGCCCGCATCCGGGTAGAGCACCAGCCTGGCGTCGGGCGCCTGCTGCGACAGCACGTACGAGCGGTAGGCCGGCAGCATCACGTCGTGGGCGCCATTGGCCACGAGCATCGGCAGGCGCAGCTCCCGCGCGCGGTGGAGCACGCCCGGCCAGGCCGAGATGGCCTTGACCTGCGCCATGAAGGCCTCGGCCGTGACGGCCGGGCCGATGTCGGCCTGGGCGGCGATGCGCGCCAGCGAGGCCTTGCCGGCGGCCACGGCCGTCTCGGTCTCGGGATAGAACAGGAAAAGGAAGTCGGGCGCGTCGTTAACGCCGCGCGTCATCACCTGCGGCACGCGGGGATGGGGCTGCGGCCCGTCGGTGATGCCACCGGGGCTCGAACCCGCCACCACCAGCCGACGCACCAGGTGCGGGGCATCGAGCGCCAGTTGCTGCGCCACCACGCCGCCCAGCGACCAGCCGAGCACGTCGGCCTGCGGCAGCCCCAGTGCCACGATCACCTCGGCCGCCACCGCGGCCATGCCGGCGATGCTGTCCGGAACCCGGCCCTCGGAGCGGCCAATGCCAGCGCTGTCGAAGCGGATCACGCGGCGCTCCGCCGCGATGGCCTGGATGAAGGCCGGGTCCCAGTCGTCCAGGGTGCCGCGGAAGCGCTGCAGCAGCACCAGCGGGATGCCGCCCTGCGGCCCGTCTTCACGGATGGCCAGGCGTCCGTGGCTCGTCGGCAGCCATTGATTGCGCGTTGCGGAGGTCATGTCGTTCGTCCTTGTGCGATGAAGGCCTTGAGCTTAGGCCTCGACCGGACGACTCGAATGACACAGAAACAGCAATTCAGGACATCATGCGGCCTCGTCTTCCATCAGGCGCAGGCTGCGCTTTAGGCCCGCGGGCGGCTGTCCGTAATGGCGCAGGAAGGCGCGACGCATGCGATCGCGGTCGGCGAATCCGGTGTCGCGCGCGACCACGTCCAGCGGATGGCGGCCTTCCTCGAGCATGACGCGCGCGGCCTCCAGCCTCAGCATCTCGACCGCCTTGGCCGGCGACTGGCCCGTCTCTTCGCGGAACAGCCGGCTGAACTGCCGCGGCGACAGGCTGGCGGCGTCGGCCAGTTCCTCGACCGACAGCGGATTGCGCAGGTGCTCGCGCGCATGCGTCAGGGCACGCCGCACGCGGTCGGAGCGCGGCTCCAGTTCGAGCATGGCCGAGAACTGGGACTGGCCGCCCGGCCGGCGGTGGTAGACGACCATCTTGCGCGCCACCGAACGCGACAGCGCGGGGCCGTGGTCGTCCTCGATCAGCGCCAGCGTGAGGTCGATGGCCGACGACATGCCGGCCGAGGTCCAGATCGGTCCGTCGCGGATGAAGATGCGGTCTTCGTCCACGCGCACCTTGGGAAAGCGCTGCTGCAGGTCGCGGGCATGCGCCCAGTGCGTGGTTGCCGCGCGTCCGTCGAGCAGGCCCGCCTGCGCCAGCACGAAGGCACCGGTGCACACCCCCGCCACGCGCCGCGCCTCCTGGCCGGCACGCGCCACGAATTCGCGCAGTCCCGGCGAGATGTCGGAAGGCACCAGTTCACCCGCCGCCATGAGCGTGTCGGGCATCACGCCGAAGGGGATGGTCTCGATGCCCGCGTTCATCGACGATCGCACGGTCCCACCGTGCTCGGACAACACCGTGAGCCGGTAGCCCGCCGCGCCGAGCTCGGTATTGGCCAGTTCGAAGGCAGCCAGTGCCGCCAAGCCCATGAGTTGGAAACCGTCTTCGAGGATCAGACCGACCTGGCGCATGGCGCAGCTCCGAAAATGCTGGAAGGTGCATTTTCAGCCATCTCCAAGACCGTCGCCGATCCGACGCGTGTTCCGGCCCTTAGGACGGCCGGACGCCCAGGGGATCACGGGTCGGCGCCGCCGTGCAGTCGTGGATCAGTGTCTTTCAGGTGCACGAGCCGCGAGACGAGTTCGTGCATTGCGGTGTACGGCTGGGTGCCGTCAAAGGCATTGGCGAGCTCAGCCAGCCGATTCGCACGCACCGTGGCATCGCCCAATCGAGCATGCGTGGCCGCCCAATGACCGCCCCCGCCTTTCTCATAGCCGGGCAGATGAACATTCAGCCGCTCCAGCGCCTCGCGCCGGTGCAACGGTGCCAGCACATCCTCGAAATGCAGCAGCAGCCAGAGCTCGAAGCAGGGCACCGACGCCACGGCTTGCACCGGCACCGCCACCCCGTTGTCATTGCGAAGCTTGCCGTTCTGCGCTGCAGCCTGGGCCAGTGCGGCGTGATAGCTCTGGTGCTCGTCGCGGTCGAAGACCACGATGATCCGGTCGAACTCGCGGGGATGGAGGCCAGTGTCTCGGTCGCCGTTCTTGAAGACGGCCAGCGCGTACTCCAGCACCTGCTGCGGCTCGGTCCCGAACTGGCTGTGAAGCACCCGAACATGCGCCGTTGCCAGTCGGTAAGCCCGCTGAATCTCACACAGATACTGCGGTTCGGTCTTCTCGCCCTCACAGACGATCAACAGTCGCTCATAGGGCTGCCGCACGGCCGCGCGCCGCTTCAGATCCCGCGCGGCCTGCCGATGCTTGGGTTGGTTGTCTTTGCCCATCGCCTCACTGCAGCCCGGCCTTGGCTGGCGCAGGCCAATCGCTGAAGAAGGGCACGGCGCCGTAGCGGCCGCCCAGGTAGCCCCGCTCCCAGGCCTCTTGCTTGCGGGGGCTGAAGTCGGTCAGCGGATACAGGCGAGTCGCCTGGTCCTCGTCCTTCTCGGTGAACCAGATCTGGTCGCGCCGGAATAGGGTGTGGTCCAGCAGCGAGGTGTCGTGGGTGCTGAAGATCAGCTGCGCGCCGTTGGGGTTTAGCTCGGGCGTCTGGAACATGGTGACCAGACGACGCACCAGCAGGGTGTGCAAGCTGCTGTCCAGTTCATCCACGATCAGCACGCGTCCGTCACGCAGGCAATCCAGCACCGGCGCAATCAGGCCATACAGACGCTGCGTGCCTTCGGACTCGTCATGCAACTCGAACTTGGCGGCCCCCTTGGGCGTGCTGTGTTCGAACACAGGCATCAAGAACTCACGCTCCTCCTGGCTGGTTTGCAGCCCGCTGGCGCTCATCACCCATTGGGCCTGCATGCCCTTGCGGGGGACCGCCTGAACGTCGGCGATGGAGATGTCGGCAGCGGACAGGAACTCGCGGATCGAGGCCCGGCCTTGCTCTGTCGCCAGCAGCGCCGTGGTGAAGTCAGGCAACACAGTGGCCCCGGCCGGGAGGAACGTGATGTTGCGCACGATCCAGTTGAACACCGGGCTGAGCTGTTCACTGTTGAGCTGGGCTGCCATGGACAGGAAGAGCGCATTGGGCCGCGTGCTCTCCTGCCACAGCTTGCGAGGGCCGGTCAGATAGGCGCTGAACTCGTAGTCGTCGCCGTCGCCATCGATGTGGTGCCTGCTGAAGAGCTGGGTGGGCTTGCTGCTTCGGTAGACCAGCAGCGACTCGCTGAGGATGCGCTGTGGGGTCAGCGCGAACGCGTACTGGTGGCGCACCCCCGACAGCAGGAAGGTGATCTCGAACTCGCTGGGCTGGTGGGCCGTGGCCGGGTCCAGCTTGAAGGGCTGCACGTTGTAAGTCTGGCCCGGCTGGATGACGGTGGCCGACTCGGTCACCACGGCCCGCATGTAGTCCAACGCACGTAGCAGGCTGGACTTGCCACTGGCGTTGGGCCCGTAAACCACCACGGCGCGCAAGGCATGCGGCGCTGACTTCAGCCCGGTGGGCACCAGGTGGGTTGCAGCCAGTTCCTTGTCGGCGGACGCAATCAGGTTCAGTGCCTGCTCGTCGCGGATTGAACGAAAGTTCCGAACCCGGAATTCCAGCAGCATGACCCATCCCCCATGAACAATGTCTGCATTTTTGCAGAAAAAGTTCAATGCTGGCGATCGTATTCAGCGGACCAAGGGGGATTTTCCTGCAGACGACATTGCGGGTTCACCCCCTGAGTCCGCGCCAACGTGGCGTGCTCATCGCTGCGCACGGGCCGCCTTAAAACGGGCGCCCAAGCACCTCGGGTGAGAATTTGCATGAGAACGCTGGGCGGAAAAGGGAGGACCCCGAATCTCTTGACGAATTCAAGGATTGGGAGAGATTGGAGCGGGTGAAGGGAATCGAACCCTCGTATGAAGCTTGGGAAGCTGCCGTTCTGCCATTGAACTACACCCGCCTGGACGGCCCGCGGAGGGCCTTGAAGGCTGTCTCGCCTGCCCTGGCGAAAACAGCGCGGGAGTGTAGCACCCGGGCTCCGGCATCCGACCCGGAATCGGCGAGGCCACAGGCTTCGTCAGCGGCGGTCCTGCGCGTCCGCTGCTTCGAGCGTCGCCGGCGCGGCGATCTCGTCCCGGTACGCCCCCTCCACCTCGTACACCCAGCGCTGCCGCATCCGCAGGATGCGCGGCAGCGCGCGCGAAAAGGCTTCGACCAGCCGGGGCTCGAAGGCGGCGCCTGCACCCGCCCGGATGTGGGCCGCCGCCTCCTCCTCGCTCATGGCGCGGCGGTAGGGCCTCGACGAGGTCATGGCGTCGAAGGTGTCTGCGATGGCCACGATGCGCGCGGCCAGCGGAATCTGCTCGCCGGCCAGGCCCGATGGATAGCCGGTGCCGTCCCAGCGCTCGTGGTGGCACAGGGCGATGTCGCGCGCCATGCCGAGCACGTCCGAGGGGTCGTCGCCGATCAGCTGGGCACCGAGCAAGGGATGGGCCCGCATCACGGTCCACTCGTCGGGATCGAGCGGCCCGGGCTTGCGCAGCACCGCATCGGGCACGGCCACGATGCCCAGATCGTGCAGCGGGGCGGAGCTTTGCAGCATGGCGCACCAGTCGGCACGGGCACCGGCCTCCAGCGCGATCTCATGCGCGGTCTGGCTCATGCGCTGGATGTGCGAGGTACTGACATTGGCACGCATGGCGGCCGCATCGCACAGGCGCTGCAGCTGGCGCAGGCTGGACTGCTGTGCGGCCAGCATGCCCAGGGTCGCCATGTGCGTGCGCACCCGCGCCGCCACCACATGCGGATAGAAGGGCTTGGTGATGTAGTCGGCCGCACCCAGGCGCAGCGCCTTGGCTTCGGCGTCGCCGTCATGCACCGCGGTGCAGAAGACGATGGGGATGTGCGCGGTGCCCGGGTCGGCTTTCAACGCCTCGCACACGGCATAGCCGTCCACGCCCGGCATCATCAGGTCGAGCAGGATCAGGTCGGGCCGGCGCTCGCGTGCCAGCTCGATGGCGCGCCCGCCCTCGGTCGCGAAGATGAGGTGGTAGTCGGCCTGCAGCGAAAGGCGCAGCAGCTGCAGGTTGCTGGGCTCGTCGTCCACCAGGAGCAGGCTCTGGCGACGCACTTCCGTCGAAGGCGCGGGCGGCCAGACGACTTCGGGCGTCGTGGCCGCGGGCAACGCATCCCCGCCCTTTTCCACGCAGACGGCGCTGAGCTGTGCGGCAGGCAGCGGCCGCAGGAAGGCCGCGCGCTCCTCGCCCTGCGCGAGCAGCCAGGCCCGGCCCAGGCCGCGCGGCAGGATCACCGGCATGCGGCGCGGCTTGCCGGGCGGGCCATAGTTGCCCATGAGCGGATGGCCGGTGGCATCGACGGTGAGCAGGCCCACGCTCAGGCGCCGCACGCCGTTTTCGTCCGCCCAACTGCTCCAGAGGCCGGCCAGGTACAGCGGCCCCTCGTCCCGGCGTGAAATGCGCGTGGACCAGGGATCGCCGTCGGGGTTGCGGTGGTCGGGCACCTGCAGCGCGGCCACGGGCACCAGGCACTGCTGCGCGCCCTGCCAGGCACTGCGCACCTGCAGCTTGCCCAGTTCGTCGTCGCGGATCAGGGCCGTGCGGGCACGCAAAGCGGCCGGCAGCCCGGCGCGAAGCGTCTCCCGGGTGACCAGCCCCCAGCGGCCGGTGGCCACAGCGATCTCGCCACCCCGGCGAAATACGAAGGACAGCTCACCGCCGGGCAGCACATCGGCCTCATCGGAGACGGGCGCAACCCAGTCGCCGGCGCGAAGGTCACGGCGCAAGGCCTCCCAATGGTGGGGCCGCGCAGATTCAAGACTTGAAATCATGGGGGCACAGCGCCGGGACGTTCGCAGCGATCACGGCGCGGCGATTCCCGGAGGACGAACGACGGACGTCTGGCTAACCGGTCCTGTCGCCGTCCCGGTCCAAGCGCCCCGTCACTCTGTTAACAATTATTTGCAGTCTATCGTGTCAAAGCCGGATCCGCGCCGGTTTCGACGCCCATCAGCCACTGCTGCGCCTCGTCATCGAAGCCCGCCACGGGCTGTGCCTTGGCCAGGGCCATCCACACACCGAAGGGCAAACGCTCCACCGGACGGTGCACCGCGGCGCGCGCGACGGTGAGCCGCGCCCCCTCCAGCAGCATCACGCCGCATTCGGCAGGCACGTCCTCCGGTCCGCCGATGGGTCGGCCGCGGGCATCGTTGCCCAGCACATACCAGCACTCGCCGCCCAGGTCGAGGTAGGCGGCGCGCTTGTCGGGGCGGCGCAGATCGCCCAGCAGGTCGGCGCGGCTGACCTTGACCTCGTGCACGACGGGATGGGCGTAGGCCTCGACGGTGGTGTTGCGGATCGAGAAGACATCGGGCCGGGCGATGCACCAGCGGGCGGGGCCGTCCGGCTCCAGCGGCGCCAGGCGGGCGCGCAGGCTCAGGCCGCGCCAGGCGATGCGGCCACCGCGGGTCATCTCGCGCGCCACCTGCTCGACGAGCGACTCGTGGGCCGACATCGCGCCGCGGTTGCCGGCCAGGGCGCCGGCCAGCTGCGCCAGACCGCTATCGCTCAGGCGCACGGTCTCGTGGCCCAGGGCGGAGCGGACGCGCTCCAGCAGCCCGGCCGCCAGCAGGTCCACTTCGATGACATCGCAGCAGGGCCAGCCGGCCGAGCGGTAGACCTCGCGCAGGCGGCGCATGTGCACGCGGCCCAGCGCCGCCACGGGGCGGGGTGGATCGCCCACGGGCGGCGCTGCGGGCGGATCGGTGACGGGCAGTTCGTCCGGCGGCGGGTCACCGGCCGGCGGCGGAATGATGATCGGCGGCGAGGCCGGCGGCTGTCCCGGCGCGGGCGGGGGCGGGTTGGAAGGCAGGGGCGCCGCCCGCGCGGCATTCAGGGGAAGGGCGGACATGCACCAAGGCTAACCCCAAGCCGGCAACCCTGGCCGCGGGTGCGGTGTTGGGGCCGTACTACGCCCTTCGGCCGATCCGGAGCCATGTCACACTGCCGCGGCCTTCCCAGACCCCGAGTGCCGATGACCGTTTCCGAAGTCTTCCTGATCGCGATGCTGATCGTCTTCACCCTGCCCTACCTGCTGTGGCGGCTGGGACGTACCGACTACTTCGCGCCGCTGGTGGTGGTGCAGATCATCATGGGCATCCTGCTGGGCCCAGGCGTGCTCGGCGCGGCCTTTCCCGACTACTACCAGTTCGTGTTCAGCGCGCCGGTGATCCAGTCGCTCAACGGCGTGGCGCAGTGGGCGGTGATGCTCTTCGTGTGGATCGCCGGCATCGAGCTGGACCTGCGCAAGGCCTGGACGCACCGCGGCGAAAGCAGCGTGACCGCCGGCCTGGCGCTGGGCGTGCCGCTGCTGCTGGGCAGCGCTGCCGCGCTGGTGCTGCTGACGCAACCGGGCTGGATGGGCGCGCAGGCCCAGCGCTGGCAGTTCGTGCTGGGCATCGGCATGGCCTGCGCGGTGACGGCCCTGCCGATCCTGATCCTGCTGATGGAAAAGCTGGAAATCCTGCGCCAGCCGCTGGGCCAGCGCATCCTGCGCTACGCCAGCCTGGACGACATCGCCATCTGGGGCGTGCTGGCGGTGATCCTGACCGACTGGGAGCGCGTGGGCCGGCAGGTGGGTTTCCTGCTGGTGTTTGCCGTGGCCTCGGCGCTGTTCCGGCGGCTGATGCGTCGCGTGCCCGAGCGCGACCGCTGGTACCTGGGCCTGATCTGGCTGGCGGCCTGCGGCCTGGGCGCCGACTGGTCCGGCCTGCACTACATGGTCGGCGCCTTCATCGCCGGCGTGGTGATGGACGGCGACTGGTTTGACCAGGAACACATGGACCTGCTGCGTCACCATGTGCTGCTGGTGATCATGCCGGTGTTCTTTTTGAGCACGGGGCTGCGCACCAGCTGGCAGGTGGGCGGCTATGCCGTGTTCGGGGCCGCCGCGCTGCTGCTGGCGGCCTCGGTGGCCGGCAAGCTGGCCGGCCTGGGACTGGCCGGCCGCATCCTGGGCTGGGCCCGCGGCGAGGGGATGCTGATCGGCTGGCTGCTGCAGACCAAGGCGCTGATCATGATCATCTTTGCCAACGTGCTGCTGGACAAGGCGATCATCACCAGCACCACGTTCACCGCCCTGCTGCTGATGGCGGTGGCCAGCACCATGCTGACCGTGCCGATGGTCACGCCGCGGCTGCGGCGCATGGGTCAGGCGACCGGGACGCGCTGAACGCCCGCGGCCGCCCCGGCGGCTATTCGGCCTCGATGCCCGCCGCCTTGATCACCTGGCCCCACTTGCGCGTCTCGCCGGCCTGGAAGCGGGCCAGTTCTTCGGGCGTGGTGGTCCAGGGCTCGGAACCGGAGCCGTCGAAGAAGCCCTTGGCGGCGGCGCTCTTCGTGGCCTTGCCCAGCACCTCGTTCAGCTTCGCGACCACCGGTGCGGGCGTGCCGGCCGGCGCGTAGGCGGCGAACCAGTAGCCCATGTCGTAGCCCTTCACCCCGGCCTCGTCCAGCGTGGGCACGTCGGGCAGCTGCGTGCTGCGCTTCTGCGTGGAATAGCCTAGCGCGCGCAGCTTGCCGGCCTTGATCTGCGGCACGCCGGTGGAGGTGTCGGTGATCATCATGTCGATCTGCCCGCCCAGCAGGTCGGTGATGGCCAGCGGGTTGCTCTTGTAGGGCACGTGCAGGATGTCCACCTGCGCCATCTGCTTGAGCATCTCGCCCGCCACGCGGCTGGACGAGCTGCCGCTGCCGAAGCTCATCTTGCCGGGGTTCTTCTTCGCGGCGGCCAGCAGCTCGCCGACGTTCTTGTAGGGCGCACTGGCGTTGACCACCAGCACCTGTCCGCCCTTGCCCAGGCCCGTGATGGGCGCGAAGTCCTTCACCGGGTCGTAGGAGAGCTTGCGGTAGAGGTGCTCGTTGGCCGCGTGCGTGGTGTTGGTGGTGATCAGCACCATGTAGCCGTCGGCCGCCGCCTTGGCCACGTACTGCGCCGCGATCATGCCGCTGGCGCCGGCGCGGTTGTCCACCACCACCGACTGACCGGTCTGCTCGGTGAAGGACTGGCCGAGCGCGCGCGCCAACTGGTCGGTGGCGCTGCCAGCCGCGAAGGGCACGACGAAGGTGACCGGCTTGGCCGGATAGGTCTGGGCCTGCGCCAGGCCGGGCAGCGTGGCGGCGGCCAGCGCGGCGGCCAGCCAGGTGCGTCGGTGCAGGGGCGGGAATCGCTTCATGTCTCTTGTCTCCTCGGGTCGGGGGTGGATGAAGGAAAGTCGTCAGTCGATGGGTGGGCCGGCCAGATGCCCGCGCAGCGCGGCAGGCACCCGCACCGGCAGGTCGAGCAGCAGGTACGACAGCGCCTTGCCATGGCTGTCGAGGTTGAGGGCGTCGTTGACGCCGCCGTCGAGCACGTCGTCGAGCACGAAGTTCATGGCCTGGAGCTTCGGCAGCAGGTGCCGCGTTACGCGGCTGGGCCGGCGGTGGGCGAACAGCGTGGCGACGGCGTCTTCGGTCACCTGCTCGACCAGCAGCGGCCACAGGTCCGCATGCCAGGCGATCACGCTGATGTTGGAGCGGTTGCCCTTGTCGCCGGTGCGGCCGTGGGCCAGCCGGTGCAGGGGAACGACGATCGGGTCCGGGCCGACGTCGGGAAGCGGGGTGGCAGTCATGTCGCAGCTCCGGTCAGTCGACCATGAAGTAGCCGGTGTTCACCGCTTCGCGCGGCACCAGGCAGGAGACCGTGCCCAGGCGCGGCCGCATGCCCGTGCGCACGCCACCGCCGCCGGCCGGGCCGCAGCAGTACAGGGCCGTCACCTCCCGCACCAGGCGGCGGGCGACATCCGCATCGGTGTGCTGGATGGCGACCCTCAGGCGGATGTCGCGCAGCGCGTCCTGGGTCGCGGCGGCGGCCTGATCGAGCACCGCAGCCAGTGCCCGGCCCTCGTCGTCGCCGAAGATGCTGCAGGCGCCGATCAGGTCCACACGCAGCGGGCCGGCATCGCGCAGGCGCTCGCGCAGCACCTCGCCGGCCAGGCGGGCCCGGCCCAGTGCGCGGGCGCCCGCGTAGCTGATCTCGCCTTCGGCGAACCAGCCGGTGGCATGGCACACATTGACCTTGAGCGTGGCCGGCCGCGCATGGCCGCGCACACCCTGCAGCCGCACACCTTCGGGCGTCTGCAGCACCTCGGCCTCGCGGATGTCGGCCACCACGTCGGGCGTCAGGTAGGCGCCGGGGTCATGCAGCTCGTAGAGCAGCTGTTCCTTGACGGTGTGCAGATCCAGCCGGCCGCCGGTGCCCTCGGGCTTGAACAGCATGCAGCTGCCATCGGCCTCGATCTCGGCGATGGGGTAGCCCAGCGTGGCCAGGCCCGGCACGTCCTTGTAGCCGGGGTCGGCGAAGTAGCCACCGGTGACCTGTGCGCCGCATTCCAGCAGGTGACCGGCCATGGTGGCGCCGGCCAGGCGGTCCCAGTCGTCCAGGGCCCAGCCGTAGTGCGCCAGCGCCGGTCCCAGGGCCAGTGCCGGGTCGGCCACGCGGCCGGCGACGACGATGTCCGCGCCCGCGCGCAGGGCGTTGGCGATGGCCTCGGCCCCGATGTAGGCGTTGGCGCTGACCGGTGGCTCGGCTGGCATGGCGGCGCCCAGGCACTGGGCCAGCAGGTCGTGATGCTCGGGCCCGGACAGGTCGTCACCATGCACGACGGCGATGCGCGGCGCGCGCAGGCCGAGGCCGCGCGCCAGCTGCTGGATGCGCCGCGCCGCGCCATGCGGATTGGCGGCGCCGAAGTTGCTGACGATGCGGATGCCATGGGCCAGGCAGTCGGCCAGCACGGGACGCAGCAGTTCGTCCAACAGGGGCTCGAAGCCGGCATCGGGGTTGTCGCGGCGGGCCAGCTGGGCCAGCGCCAGGGTGCGCTCGGCCAGGGTCTCGAAGATCAGCACAGCGCTCTGGCCGCGGGCGATCAGCTCGCGCACCACGGGCGCGGCGGCGTCCACCCGGTCGCCCGAGAAGCCGGCGGCGCAGCCGATCAGCAGTCGTTCCTTCAATGCCATGCGTGTCTCCAGCCGGCACTCTAGGATGGGCGCGTTATTCTGTGAAATAGATTGTCAGGATCAATTTATCCGTTCAACAGATGAATCTCAGCAGCCGGCAGCTCGACGCCTTTCTTGCACTGGCGACCGCGCGCAGCTTCACCCGCGCGGCCGAGCAGTGCCACCTGTCGCAGCCGGCCTTCAGCGCGCTGATCCGCACGCTGGAGGATGGCCTGGGGCTGCGCCTGTTCGACCGCAGCACCCGCCATGTGGCGCTGACTGACGAGGGCCGCAACTTCATGGCGGCGGCCGAGCGCATCCGTGCCGAGATCGACGCGGCGCTCGACGCCGCCCGCGACAGCGCCCAGCTGCGGCGCGGGCGCGTCTCGCTGGCGCTGCTGCCCTCGCTGGCCGCGGGCTGGCTGCCGCAGGTGCTGGCAGAGTTCCGCGAGGCCCATCCCGGCATCGTGCTGGAGATCGCGGACGTGCTCTCCGAGCCCTGCATCGAGCGGGTGGCCGGTGGCAGCGCCGACTTCGCGCTGGCCGCCATCCGCGCCGACACGCCCCAGCTGCAGGCCGAGCCCTTCTGCAGCGATGAATTCCACCTGGTCTGCCGCGACGACCATCCGCTGGTGCGCCGCCGCAAGCTGACCGCTGCCGACCTGGGCGACTGGCCCTTTATCCACCTGGCGCGCACGAGCAGCGTGCGGCAGTACCTGGAAGCGGCCCTGCATCCGCAGCCGCTGCGCACCTTGATGGAGGTGGAGCAGTTGGCCACCGTGATGGGCATGGTGCGCGCAGGCCTGGGCATCAGCGTGGTGCCGACGCTGACGCTGTTCCACTTCGAGCAGCCGGGGCTGCACACCCGGCCACTTCCCCTGCCCGGACTCAGCCGGCAGGTCTATCTGGTGCGACGCCGGGACCGCTCCCTCTCACCCGCGGCCGAGGCCTTGCTCGACCTGATCCGGCAACGGCGGCCCTGACAAGGTGTGAACGCGCCTCAGCGCCAGTAGTCGCGCCCCTGCGCGCCCCACAGCACGCGCGAAGCCGCCTCGGCCTCGGCGCAGACGGTGTCCATGTCCACCCTGGTAGGCAGGCCGTCTTCCACCAGCAGCTCGCCCTGCACCGCCACATGCCGCACGTCGCGGCCCTGGCCGCAGTGCACGAGCGCGCCCAGCGGATTCACATGCGGTCGCAGGTGCGGGCGACGGCCATCGATGACCACGAAGTCGGCCGACTTGCCCACGGCCAGACTGCCGATCTCGGCCTCCAGGCCGAGCGCCCGGGCGCCGCCCATCGTGGCCATGTCGAAGACATGGTGGGGCTGCCAGCCGTCGTCGACGCCGCCTTCCTGCACCCGCGCCGTGGCCAGCGCCCAGCGCATCAGTTCGACCATGTCGCCATGCTGGGTGTCGGTGGCGAGCGCCATGTTCACGCCCGCGCGCTTGAGCATGGGCGTGGGCGCCAGCCGGCCCGAGGCGGCGTTGCACTTGGGGATGTGCACCGCATGCGCGCCGGCCTCGGCCATGCGGCGGGCGTCGGCTTCGCTCACGTAGATGCAGTGGCCGCCCATCAGCCGTTCGTTGAGCAGGCCGGTGTCGGCCAGCACCTCGGTGGAGCTGCGGCCGGTGCGCGCGCGCACGCGCTCGACCTCCACCTTGCTCTGGCCCAGGTGGGTGCTGACGCGCAGGCCGCGCGCCGCAGCGGCCTCACCCACTTCGCGCAGGAAGGCGTCGGAGCAGGTGTCCACCGCATGCGCCGCCAGGTTGACGTGCACCCGCGGGTGGCCCTGCCAGCGATCGTGCAGCGCCAGCCCGGCCCCCAGCGTGGCCTGGCCGATGGCGGCGCTGTGCTGCCAGTCGCCATGGGCCACGCGCGCAAAGTCGACGTCGTGGATGCGCCAGCTGGGCGCCAGGCGCAGGCCCAGCTCGACCATGGCCTCGGTGCAGACGTCGGCATGCACGAAGTTGTCGCCCACCAGGGTGGAGCCGGCCAGCAGCGCCTCCAGCGCGCCCAGGCGGGCCAGGGCGCGCGCCTGCGCCTCGTCGACCTGCGTGCCCTTGGGAATGCCCGGCGTGTACGAGGGCGCGAAGCCCAGGTCGGCCGCCACGCCGCGCACCATGCTGAGGATGCTATGCGTGTGGACGTTCACCAAGCCGGGCGTCACGAAATGGTCGGCCAAGTGCAGCGTGCGGTCGGCGGTGTAGTGCGCGGGCGGCTGGGCATCCAGCCAGACGATGCGGCCATCGCGCACGCCGAGCGCGGCACCGCGGATCTCGGGGCGGGCGGGGTCGGCCGTCAGCGCGATGGCATCGAGCAGCAGCAGGTCGAAGTGGAGGGGGTCGGTCATGGGCACTTTCGGGCCGGTTTGGTGCACCGGCGGGAGGGATGCCGAAGCGCAAGCAATCGACGTGCCATTTTGTATCCAATCCCTGCCAGCTTTGTGGACACTCGTGCGTCGGCGCCGCGGCCGGCCCCGCACGCGGCCGCGCTGCGGCACTCAGCCGCGGTGTTCGTCGGGTGCCTGCAATCCACGCACGGCCGGGGTGCCGACCGCCATCACCGCGCCCACGACCCAGAACACGCCCGCCACGCCGATCAGCGCACCGAGCGAGCCGAAGAGCAGCGGCATCACCACGCTCGACGCATTGATGGTCATGAGCCGCAGACCCAGCGCCTCGCCCTGGCGGTGGTGCGGCGTGATCTGGTGCAGCATGCTCATCACCATCGGCTGCACCGCGCCCAATGCAAAGCCCAGCAGCACCGAGCACGCCCCCATCGCCCACGGGTCGCGCAGCAGCGGATAGAGCGCGAACACGGCCAGCACCACCAGGTTGGAGGTCAGGATCACCTGCCGCTCGGTGGCCCGGGCGGCCAGCACCGGCAGCAGCATGCGCACCAGCGCCGCCGCAATGGCAAAGCCGCCCAGCAGCGTGCCGATGACCGAGGCGCCCAGACCCCGTTCGTGGCCCAGCAGCGGCAGCACGAAGGCATGCACATCCCAGCTGCAGGACTGCATCCAGTTGACGAAGAGCAGGCGGCGGAACATCGGCTCGCGCAGCAGGTCCCAGGCGCGCGTGCCGGGCGCATGGACGGCGGGCGCGGCCGAGGGCGCTTCCCGCGTGGGCCGCACCAGCATCCAGCACGCCAGCGGCAGCGTCGCCAAGAAAGCGAAGCAGATCGCATAGGCCCGCGCATCGCCGGCCGTGCTGCCGGCATGGTCGATCAGCAGGCCGGCCGCGAAGGGTCCGAAGAAGTTGGCACCGGCCGGAGCGATGGCCAGCCAGCTGAACACCTGCCGCAGTTGCGCCGTGCCCTGCGCCGCCCGACCCACATGCCGCTGCAGCGCGATGACCGTGGCGCCGGTGGCGCCGCCGGTGAGCAAAGCCGACACGCACATGGCCGGAAAGGCGGGCCACAGCAGCGGCAGCAACGCGCCGACGAAGGCGGCGGTCACCGCCAGCGCCATCGGCCGCTTCAGCCCATGCCGGTCCACGTAGCGGCCGGCCGGCAGGGCCAGGAAGACCTGCGTCAGCGCGAACAGCGCGATCAGCACGCCCACCGAGGCCGCCCCGTGGCCCTGCTGCAGCATCAGCAGCGGCGCCGCCAGCCGGATGCCGGCCATGGTGGCATGCAGGCAGACCTGCGCCGCGATCAGTCGCGCGAGTTCGGCGCCGCTCACGGGGCGCCGCCCTCCTCGACCTCTTCTGCGTCGGCCGCCGCCTCGGCCGCCGTGGGCAGCAACTGCTGCGCCTGGGCCTCGGGCAAGGCTTCGACGCTGCGCAGCTTGCGGGTCAGCACATTGGTGCGGGTCTGCGTCTGGTCCAGCGTGTTGAGCACGGTCTGGGTCTGGCGCTTGACCTTGTCCAGCACCTCGCCGAACTTCATGAACTCGGTCTTGACGGCGCCCAGCACCTGCCAGACCTCGCTGCTGCGCTTTTCGAGCGCCAGGGTGCGAAAGCCCATCTGCAGCGAATTGAGCATGGCCAGCAGCGTCGTGGGGCCCGCCAGCGTCACGCGGTGATCGCGCTGCAGCGCCTCCATCAGGCCCGGGCGGCGCAGCACCTCGGCATACAGGCCTTCGGTGGGCAGGAAGAGGATGGCGAAGTCGGTGGTGTGCGGCGGGCACACGTACTTCTCGTGGATGCCGCGGGCTTCCAGGCGGATGCGGGTTTCGAGCGCCTTGGCCGCCGCCTCCACCGCCAGCGCGTCGGCGCGCTGCTGGGCATCGAGCAGGCGCTCGTAGTCCTCGTTGGGAAACTTCGCGTCGATGGGCAGCCACACCGGCGTGCCGTCGGCGCTTCGGCCCGGGAGTCGGATGGCGAAGTCCACCACCTGGCGCGACTCCGGATGGGTGGCGACCTGGGCCGCGTACTGCTCGGGCGCGAGCACTTGTTCCAGCAGAGCGGCGAGCTGGGCTTCGCCGAACATGCCGCGGGTCTTGACGTTGGTCAGCAGGTGCTTGAGGTCGCCCACGCCCTGCGCCAGCGTCTGCATCTCGCCCAGGCCCTTGTAGACCTGCTCCAGCCGCTCGGCCACCTGGCGGAAGCTCTCGCCCAGTCGCGCTTCGAGGGTGCTCTGCAGCTTTTCGTCCACCGTCTGACGCATCTCCTCCAGCTTGGCGCTGTTGCTGGCCTGCAGCTGGGCGAGTTGCGTCTCCATGGTCTCGCGCACTTCGGCGATGCGGCGGGCATTGGCTTCGGAAAGGCCCTGAAGCTGGCGGGTGAGCGTCTCGGCCAGCGCCTGACGCAACGTGCCGATCTGCTGCGCGAAGGCATCGAGTTGCGCGTTCTGCGTCCGCGTGGCCTCGGCGCCCTGGGCCAGCAAGGTCTGCTGGAAGGTGGCCAACGCGGCGGCGCTTTCCTGGCGGCTGGCGCGGGCGTTGTCGGCAATCTCGCGGCGTAGTGCGCGCTCGTTGCGCTCCAGCATCGCCTGGATCGGCGCCTCCAGCGCGCCCGCGTCAGGCTCGGCAGGCCGACGCAGCAGCAACACGGCCAGCAGGACGAGGTTCAGGAGCCCGAGGCCGAGCAGCAGCCCGTCCTGCAGCGTCATCCCCTCCGTCATTGGCCGCGCACCCGGCCCAGCACCTGCGGATTGACGGGCGTGCGCGGCTGCCCGGTGGTGAGGAAGGCGATCAGGTTGTCCACGGCCAGATCGGCCATGGCGCGGCGGGTGCCGATCGTGGCGCTGGCGATGTGGGGGGTGAGCACCACGTTGGGCACACCCAGCAGGTCGGGATGCACCTTGGGCTCGCCCTCGAACACGTCAAGGCCGGCGGCGGCAATGCGCCGGTCCTTCAGCGCCTGGGCCAGGGCCGCGTCGTCCACGATGCCGCCGCGGGCGATGTTGACCAGCGTGGCCGTGGGCTTCATCAGCGCCAGTTCCGCCGCGCCGATGCTGTGGTGGTTGGCGGGCGTGTAGGGCAGCACCAGCACCAAGTGGTCGGCGGTGCGCAGCAGCTCGTCCTTGGCGACATACGTCGCCTTGCATTCGGCCTCCAGCTCGGGCGAGAGGCGCGAGCGGTTGTGATAGATCACCTTCATGCCGAAGCCGTGCGCACCGCGCCTGGCGATGCCCTGGCCGATGCGGCCCATGCCCAGGATGCCCAGCGTGCTGCCGTGCACCTCGGCGCCCGCGAACATGTCGAAGGACCATTTCGTCCATTGGCCGGCGCGCAGGAAATGCTCGCTTTCGGTGATGCGCCGGGCCGTGGCCATCAGCAGCGCGAAGCCGAAGTCGGCCGTGGTCTCGGTCAGCACATCGGGCGCATTGGTGCCCAGCACGCCGCGGGCCGTCATGGCGTCGACGTCGAAGTTGTTGAAGCCCACCGCCATGTTGGCGCAGATGCGCAGCTGCGGACAGGCGTCGAGCACCTCGGCGTCGATGCGCTCGCTGCCGGTGGTGAACACGCCCACCTTGCCCTGCAGGCGGCGGATGAGCTCGGCCTTGGGCCAGAGTTCGTCGGAGGGATTGGTCTCGACCTCGAAATGGTCTGCGAGGCGCGCCACGGCGTCGGGAAAGATCGCGCGGGCGACGAGGACCTGGGGCTTGCTCATGGAAGAGTCCGTTTTTTTAGATGGCGGCCGGTGCGCGGAATCGGGCCGGTCGACGGCCCGCCCGCGCTCAGCGGAAGAAGATGAAAGTGACGAGCACGAACAGCGGCAGCAGCACCGCGCCCGACCACGCCATGTAGCCGAAGAAGCTGGGCATGCGCACCCCGCGGTCCTCGGCGATGGCCTTGACCATGAGGTTGGGCGCGTTGCCGATGTAGCTGTTGGCGCCCATGAACACGGCGCCGGCCGAGATGGCGGCCAGCGTCGCGGCATGGGTGGTCATGAGGGTGGCGGGGTCGCCACCCGCGGTGTTGAAGAACACCAGGTAGGTCGGTGCGTTGTCCAGGAAGGAGCTGAGCAGCCCCGTGGCCCAGAAGTACATGGCGGGCTCGGGCTGGCCGTCGGGCCGGGTCACGGCCGCCACCACGGCGCCGAAGGGGCCGGCCGTGCCGGCACGCAGCATCGCGATCACCGGCACGATGGTCAGGAAGATGCCGGCGAAAAGCTTGGCAACCTCCAGCATGGGGCCCCAGCCGAACTGGTTGGCCGCATGCACCTCGCGCCTGGTCAGCGCCAGCGACAGCAGCGTCACGCCGATGAGGCCGGCATCGCGGATCAGGCCGGGCAGGCCGACGGGCGTGCCCATCACGTCGAAGGCGACGTCGCTGCGCCACAAGCCGCTCATCAGCACCAGGCCCAACACCACCGCCAACAGCGCGAAGTTGACCTGGCCCTCGAAGCGCACGCCGCGCGTGTCGGGCGTGGGGTCGACGGGCATCACGCCCTCGTTGCGGTAGTAGAAGCGGTCGAGCGCGAAGAAGATGCCCAGCAGGCACAGCAGGACGAAGCCCGTGTCCGGCAGCAGGTGCCAGGTGGTCCAGAAGAAGTCGACGCCCTTGAGGAAGCCCAGGAACAGCGGCGGATCGCCCAGCGGCGTGAGCGAGCCGCCCACGTTGGAGACGATGAAGATGAAGAACACCACGACATGCGCCTTGTGCTTGCGGTTGTCGTTGGCGCGGATGAGCGGGCGGATCAGCAGCATCGACGCGCCCGTGGTGCCCATGATGCTCGCCAAAAGGCCCCCGATGGCCAGCAGCCCGGTGTTGAGCCCCGGAGAGCCGTGGAGGTTGCCCCGGATGTAGATGCCGCCCGACACCGTGAACAGCGCCGTCAGCAGCACGATGAAGGGGATGTACTCGGCCAGCAGCGCGTGCACCACCTGCGCACCCGCGAGCCCCGGGCCGAACACGGCCGCAAACGGCAGCAGGAAGGCCAGCGCCCATGCGGCGGCGACCTTGCCGAAATGGTGGTGCCAGAAGGTCGGCGCCAGCAGTGGCATCAGCGCGATCGACAGCAGGATGCCGGCGAAGGGCAGCCCCCACAGGGGTGACAGCACAGCGCCGTCGAAGGAGGCAGCCTGGGAAAGCGTGGGGGCTGCCAGCGCAGCCCCCAGGAATGCCCGCGAAGGGCGAAAACGGCGGAGAGTCGAGGTCACGGCAGATCGGTGTGGGCTCAGGGCGTGGCGGGCTGGGGAATTTCGAACACCTGGCGCAGGTAGGCGAGGTACTTTTCGTCGTCGCACATGCCCTTGCCGGGCGTGTCCGAGAGCTTGGCGACCGGCTGGCCATTGCAGCGGATCATCTTGATCACGATCTGCAGCGGCTCGTAGCCCAGGTCGTTGGTGAGGTTGGTGCCGATGCCGAAGGCCAGCTGGCAGCGCCCCCGGAACTGGCGATAGAGCTCGATGGTGCGCGGCACCGTCAGGCCGTCGCTGAAGATCAGCGTCTTGGTGTGCGGATCGACCCGGTTGGCCACGTAGTGGGCAATCATGCGCTCGCCCCATTCGAAGGGGTCGCCGCTGTCGTGCCGGGCACCGTCGAAGAGCTTGCAGAAGTACAGGTCGAAGTCGCGCAGGAAGGCGCTCATGCCGTACACGTCGGACAGCGCGATGCCCAGGTCGCCGCGGTATTCGCGGGCCCACATCTCGAAGCCGTAGATCTGGCTGTCGCGCAACCGCGGGCCGAGCGCCTGGCAGGCCTGCAGGTACTCGTGCGCCATGGTGCCCAGGGGAATGAGGCCGAGCTTCATCGCGAACAGCACGTTGCTGGTGCCGGCGAACTGCGGCAGGCGCTCGGCGGCGCGCGGCTGCGGGCTCACGGCACCCAGCTCTGCCGTCAGCGTCCGCAGCACCTCCTCGTGCCAGGTCTTGGAGAAGCGGCGGCGGGTGCCGTAGTCGGCGATCTTGAGGTCCTCCAGGCCGCTTTCCTTCAGCTGCCCGATCTTGGCCTGCAGGCGCTGGCGTCCTTCCTCCAGGTCCGGCTGCCGGTGCGTATTGCGGAAGTACACCTCGTTGACGATGGCCAGCACCGGGATCTCGAACAGGATCGTGTGCAGCCAGGGGCCCTTGATGTGGATGTCGATCTCGCCGGTGGCGGCATCGGGCACGATCTCGATGTACTTCTCGTTGAGCTTGAACAGGCCCAGGAAGTCGACGAAGTCGCTCTTGATGAAGCGCATGGAGCGCAGGTAGGCCAGTTCCGCGTCCTTGAAGTGCAGGCTGCACAGCGCCCTCACCTCCTCGCGGATCTCCGCAGCCAGCCGGGCCAGGTTGACGCCGGGGTTGCGGCACTTGAATCGGTACTCGACCTTGGCGCCCGGAAAGTGGTGCAACACCACCTGCATCATCGTGAACTTGTACAGGTCGGTGTCGAGAAGGCTCTGGATGATCATGAAACGGCTCGGCGCGCGGCGGCGCGGTTGTCTCCCCGGGAATGTGTGCGATCCCCGGCCCGGGACGGGTGGGGCGGATTATCACGGGCATGGTGCGCCTGCGCCTACGAACCCTCCTTTGGGCGTCCTACCGGGCGGACGCAGGCTGCCCACCAGAGTGCATAGCACGGCGGCACCCACGGTGCCCCGCAAGCAACCAAAGGAGATCCCATGAACAAGGACATCATCGAAGGCAACTGGAAGCAGTTGAAGGGCAAGGTCAAGGAGCAGTGGGGCAAGCTGACCGACGACGACTTCGACGTTGTGGCCGGCAAGCGCGACCAACTGCTGGGCAAGATCCAGGAGCGTCATGGCGTGAGCCGTGACGAGGCCGAAGCTCAGGTCAAGGCCTGGGAAAGCGCCGAAGGCCGCACCCCCGCCGCCCTCTGGATGGAAAAGTACTGAGCCACCGGCCAGTCCTGACAGAACCCCCTCCCCATTTCAATCGTTGCCCAAGGAGCACCAACCATGAAGAAGACCGCATTCACCCTCGCCATCGCCACCGGCTGCCTGTTCGGCGCCGTCCAGGCCAGCGCCATGACCAAGGACGAGTACAAGGCCGAGAAGGACAAGATCTCCGCCCAGTACAAGGCCGACAAGGCCCAGTGCGACACGCTGAAGGAAAACGCCAAGGACGTGTGCGAGAAGGAAGCCAAGGGCAAGGAAAACGTCGCCAAGGCTGAGCTGGAGCAGTCGTACAAGCCGAGCAATAGCCACAGCAAGAAGGTCGCCGAAGCCAAGGCCGACGCTGCCTACGACGTGGCCAAGGAAAAGTGCGACGACATGAGCGGCGACGCCAAGAACGCCTGCCAGTCGCAGGCCAAGGCTGACCATGAAAAGGCCAAGGCCGACATCAAGGCCATGGTCGCCAAGAAGTAATTTGTCTCCTCGCGTTTGACGGAAGCGCTTTGGCGGCACCTTCGGGTGCCGCTTTTTTATGGGCAGTCCCGGGCTTGCCCTTCGCCTTCCGGGACCCGCCTGCCGTCAGCGAAGCGTTTCGAGCACTTGCATCAGCGCCGCGGGCAGGCCCACGGGCCGCTGGCTGACGCGGTCGACATAGACGTGCACGAAGTGTCCCTGGGCTGCGGCGGTCGAGGCGCCTTCGGCAAATAGCCCCACTTCATAGCGCACGCTGCTGCTGCCTACATGGGCCACGCGGACTCCGGCTTCGATGGTCTGCGGGAAGGCCAGCGGGGCGAAGTAGTTGCATTGCGTCTCGACGACAAACCCCACCGTGCTCCCGGTGTGGATGTCCAGGGCGCCGCGCTCGATCAGCAGTGCATTCACCGCCGTGTCGAACCAGCTGTAGTAGATGACGTTGTTGACGTGGCCGTAGACGTCGTTGTCCATCCAGCGGGTGGTGATCGATCGGAAGGCGCGGTAATGGTCGCGCGGCTGGGGCGTAGGGCGGGCGCTGCTCATGGCGGCGATTCTGCCGGGCGCCCCGAATAGGGGCTGTCACCTAAAAATGCTGCATCGCAGCAAAAACCCTTGAGATCGCCGCTGGCCGCTGCCATACTTCATCCCATGTTGCAGCGCAGCAAACGCCGCAACCCCACTTCCACCCCCTCAAGGAGCTCACCATGGCACTCACCGCCGACCAGATCATCGCCGTCCAAAAGGCCAACATCGACACGCTGTTCGGTCTGACGACCAAGGCCTTCGAAGGCATGGAAAAGCTCATCGAGCTGAACGTGACCGCCTCCAAGGCCGCCCTGAGCGAAGCCGCCGGCACCGCCCACGCGGTGCTGGGCGCCAAGGACGCGCAGGAACTGCTGGCCCTGCAGGCCAGCATGATGCAGCCGATGGCCGAGAAGACCGCCGCCTACAGCCGCCACCTGTACGAAATCGCCCAGGGCACCAGCGCCGAGTTCACCAAGGCCTTCGAGAGCAAGGCTGTGGAAGCGCAGCAAGCCATGGTCGGCCTGATCGACAGCGCCGCCAAGAACGCCCCCGCCGGCTCCGAAACCGCCGTCGCCATGATGAAGAGCGCCGTGGCCGCCGCCAACAACGCTTTCGAATCCGTCCAGAAGGCCGTCAAGCAGGCCTCCGACGTGGCCGAAGCCAACTTCAACGCCGTCTCGACGCAGGCCATGAACGCCGCCAAGACCGCCACGAAGACGGCCACCGCCAAGCGCTGATTTCTTGCTGGTTGTCTCCTTGGGTCCTCACGGGATCCATTCGGCCCCGCCTCGGCGGGGCTTTTTTTCGTCCGCCGTCGCCGCCGGCCCGCTCCTATCATGGCGGTTTTGCCCGCAACAAGGAGACAGCATCCATGCAGATCAAGGACAGGGTTTTCATCGTCACCGGCGGCGCCTCGGGCCTGGGTGAAGGCACGGCGCGCATGCTGGCCGAGAACGGCGCCAAGGTGGTGGTCGCCGACATGCAGGCGGACAAGGGCGAGGCCGTGGCCGCCGAGATCGGCGGGCGCTTCGTCCGCTGCGACGTGAGCCAGGAGGCCGATGGCCAGGCCGTCGTGGCTGCGGCGCTGGAGCTCGGCAAGCTGGTCGGCTTGGTCAACTGCGCCGGCATCGCGCCGGCCGAGAAGACCGTCGGCAAGAACGGCCCGCACGCCCTGGCCGTGTTCGAGAAGACGCTGCGCGTCAACCTGCTGGGCAGCTTCAACATGATCCGCCTGGCGGCCGACGCCATGGCGAAGAACGAGCCCGAGGCCACCGGCGAGCGCGGCGTGCTGATTTCCACCGCCAGCGTGGCCGCCTACGACGGCCAGATCGGCCAGGCCGCATATAGCGCCAGCAAGGGCGGCGTGGTGGGCATGACGCTGCCCATCGCCCGCGATCTGGCGCGAAGCGGCATCCGAAACATGACCATCGCGCCCGGTATCTTCGGCACACCCATGCTCTTCGGCATGCCGCAGGACGTGCAGGACGCGCTGGCCGCCAGCGTGCCCTTCCCTTCGCGCCTCGGCACGCCCGCCGACTACGCCAAGCTGGCCAGGCACATCATCGAGAACGACATGCTCAACGGCGAGGTCATCCGCCTGGACGGCGCCATCCGCCTGGCGCCGCGCTGACCCTTTACGGGCCGGGCGGACGGCTTTTCGCCGATACTTCCGCCTCGCCCGAGGGGGCGCCATCCGACCGGAGGCGCCCCTTTTTCGTTGGTTCTTCCGCATGGCCATCCCCGAATCCTTCATCCAGGAACTGCTCACACGCACCGACATCGTCGAGATCGTCGGCCGGCATGTGCAGCTCAAGAAGGGCGGCGCCAACTTCATGGGGCTGTGCCCCTTCCACGGGGAAAAGTCGCCGTCCTTCTCGGTCAGCCCGACCAAGCAGTTCTATCACTGCTTCGGCTGCGGGGCCCACGGCGATGCGATCCGCTTCCTGATGGAGCACACGGGCGTCGGCTTCCGCGACGCGGTGCAGGACCTGGCCGGCCAGTACGGCCTGCAGGTGCCCGACGACGATCCCCTCTCGCCCGAGCAGAAGGCCCAGGTGGCCGCGCGGCGCGAGCGCCAGGCCACGCTCACCGACGTGCTGGAGAAGGCCGGCGACGCCTACCGCCGGCTGCTGCGCGATTCGCCCCGCGCCGTGGACTACCTCAAGCGCCGCGGCGTCTCGGGCGCCATCGCCAAGCGCTTCGGCCTGGGCTACGCGCCCGAAGGGTGGCGCACGCTGGCCGGCGTCTTTCCCGACTATGCCGATGCGCTGCTGGTCGAGAGCGGCCTGGTGATCGCCAGCGACGAAGGCGAGGATGGCAAGCGCTACGACCGCTTCCGCGACCGGGTGATGTTCCCGATCCGCAACGTCAAGGGCGAATGCATCGGCTTCGGCGGCCGGGTGCTGGGCGACGAGAAGCCCAAATACCTCAATTCGCCCGAGACGCCGGTCTTCAGCAAGGGCCGCGAGCTCTACGGCCTGTTCGAGGCCCGCACCGCCCTGCGCGACCATGGCTACGCGCTAGTCACCGAGGGCTACATGGACGTGGTGGCGCTGGCCCAGCTCGGCTTTCCCAATGCGGTGGCGACGCTGGGCACGGCCTGCACGGACGACCATGTGCACAAGCTGTTCCGCTTCACCGATTCGGTGGTGTTCAGCTTCGACGGCGACGCCGCCGGCCGGCGCGCCGCCCGCAAGGCGCTGGAGGCGGCCCTGCCCCACGCCACAGACGTGCGCAGCGTCAAGTTCCTGTTCCTGCCCGAGGAGCACGACCCGGACAGCTTCATCCGCGAGAACGGCGAGGAAGCCTTCGCCCGGGCGGTGGCGCAGGCCGTGCCGCTCAGCCGCTTCCTGCTCGAGGCGGCGCGCGAAGGCTGCGAGCTGGGCAGCGCCGAAGGGCGTGCCCGCATGGCCAGCCAGGCCCGGCCGCTGTGGCAGGCGCTGCCCGAAGGCGCGCTGCGCCAGCAACTGCTGGCCGAATTTGCCCAGGCCGCGCATCTGGAGCCGGCGGGGCTTCAGGCGCTGTGGGCGGGGCAGACGCCACCGCCCTCGCCCGCCGCCACCCGCGACGAGCATGCGCCGCACGACTTCCATGGCGACGCCATGCCCCCCGCTTGGGACGACGGCACGCCCGCGCAGCCGCGCTGGTCCTCGCAGCGCCGCGGCAAGCGGCCCTTTCCTTCGGCCCCGCCCCGCCCCGCGGGCCCGCGGCCCAAGCCGGCCAGCCGTGCTGACCATGCCGCGCGCCTGATACTCGAACGCCTGGAGGCCTGGGAGCATCTTTCGGGCGAGGAGCATGCCCTGCTCTGCGGCCTGCCTCCGCCCCACGGCCCGCTGTTCGCCTGGCTGGAAAGCTGCCTGCACGAATACGGTCCCCTGGAATGGCCGCAACTGCGCGCCGACATGGCCGGCCAGGACTTCGAGGACATGGCGGTACGCCTGATGGCCGGTCCGGCCGGCACCGCCACCGATGCCGAGTGGGACGCCGAATTGCGCGATCTGCTCGACCGCATGCTGATCGAGCACCTCAAGGCGCAGGAGACCGAGGCCATCGCCGCAGCCGGCCGCGATCCGCAGGCACTCGCCCGCTATCGGGAACTGCTCACGCGCCGCCTGGCGCTCGAGAAGAAGCAGCGCGCCGGCTGAGCTGGCCCGCCGCCCGGCTTTTTCGGAAGCGAAATGTCGTGCCAATGGCGCAGTCAATCCCCCGCTGCGTGCGTAGGAATTGATTGACAAAGGTATAATCCACGGCTCGTCTCGGCAAGAGCGACAGCAGCACCTCCGGACCCTGGCCCACCGATGCCCCAGTGCACGACCGGCCTCCTTTCTTCCGCAAGGGCTTGCATTCCAAATGTTCGCCCCCCCATCTTGCCTGGCGTGCCGATCACGCGGTCCTTGCGTCCCCATCGGCACTCTCTCGCTGCGCCGGCCTGACGGCGCCTGTTGATTCAATTTTCTTTCTGTGGGTCCTCATGGGCCCTGGGGTCCTATGCCTGCTCAAAAGTCCGGAAAGACGACGACAACCGCCGCCGCCAAGCCCGCCGCCAAGACCAAAACCTCGGCCGCCGTGGTCGCGCCTGTGAAGGCGACCACCACCACCACCCCGGCCAGCAAGTCCGCCACGAAAGCCAAGTCAGTGCCCGCCACGAAGTCCCCTGCCAAAGCCGAGAAGGCCACCGAAGAACTGAAGAAGACGACCGCCAAGGCCGCCGCCGTCGCCACGGTCGACGAAGCCGCCGTGCCCGCCAAGAAGAAGCCGGGCCGCCCGCCCAAGGCCGCCGCCGAAAAGGAAGGCGCCACCACGGGTGCCAAGCGTGGCCGCAAGCCCAAGGCCGCCGCGGCCGAGGCCAAGGATGTCGAGGAGGACTTCTCCGACGTCGAAGCCGAATTCGCCGAGGAAGAGACGCCCGAGCCCGAGGCCGCCACCACGGCAACGGTCGAGAAGGCCAAGCCGCTGCGCATGAAGATCAGCAAGGCGAAGGAACGCGCCTTGATGAAGGAATTCGGCCTGGACGAGACCGTCCTGTCCGAAGAAGACATGGCCAAGCGTCGCCAGCGCCTGAAGACGCTGATCACGCTGGGCAAGACCCGCGGCTACCTGACCCAGGGCGAGATCTCCGACCACCTGCCCGACAAGCTGGTCGACGCCGAGACCATGGAAGTCGTGGTCACCATGCTCAACGACCTGGGCGTGGCCGTGTACGAGACGACGCCCGACGCCGAGACGCTGTTCCAGAACAACGTCACGCCCACGGCCGCCACCGTCGAAGAGGCCGAGGAAGAAGCCGAAGCGGCCCTGTCCACCGTGGACAGCGAATTCGGCCGCACCACCGACCCGGTGCGCATGTACATGCGCGAGATGGGCACCGTGGAGCTGCTGACGCGCGAGGGCGAGATCGAGATCGCCAAGCGCATCGAAGGCGGCCTGCAGGACATGATGGCCGCCATCAGCGCCTCGCCTGCCACGATTGCCGAGATCCTGCGCATGGCCGCGGACATCCGTGAGGGCAAGGTCGTCATCTCCACCGTGGTGGACGGCTTCTCCAACCCGAACGAGGCCGACGACTATGTGGCCGAGGAAGACTTCGACGAGTTCGACGCCGAGGACGACGACGACGGCAACGGCGGCTCCAAGGCGCTGACCAAGAAGCTCGAGGAGATGAAGAACGAGGCGCTCTCGCGCTTCGACAGCATCGCCTCGCTGTTCGAGAAGATCCACAAGATCTACGACAAGGAAGGCTACGGCACGCCGGCCTACCAGAAGGCGCAGCAGTCCCTGTCCGAAGAGCTGATGACCATCCGCTTCACGGCCAAGACCATCGAAAAGCTGTGCGACATGCTGCGCGGCACTGTGGAAGACGTGCGCAAGAAGGAGCGCGAGCTGCGCCGCATCATCGTGGAGAAGTGCGGCTACCCGCAGGAAGACTTCATCCGCGACTTCGGCGGCATCGACAAGAACGGCAACCGCGTGCAGACCAACCTGCTGAACCTGCAGTGGATCGAGAAGCAGTCCTCGGCCGGCAAGCCCTGGAGCGCGGTCATGCAGCGCAACATCCCCCCGGTGCAGGAGCTGCAGCAGCAGTTGACCGACATTCAGTCGCGCGTGGTGGTGCCGCTGACCGAACTGAAGGAAATCAACCGCCGCATGAACGCCGGCGAGAAGTCCTCGCGCGATGCCAAGAAGGAGATGATCGAGGCCAACCTGCGCCTCGTGATCTCCATCGCCAAGAAGTACACCAACCGCGGCCTGCAGTTCCTCGACCTGATCCAGGAAGGCAACATCGGCCTGATGAAGGCGGTGGACAAGTTCGAATACCGCCGCGGCTACAAGTTCTCGACCTATGCGACGTGGTGGATCCGCCAGGCCATCACCCGCTCGATCGCCGACCAGGCGCGCACCATCCGCATCCCGGTGCACATGATCGAGACGATCAACAAGATGAACCGCATCTCGCGCCAGCATCTGCAGGAGTTCGGCTTCGAGCCGGACGCCTCGATCCTGGCCGAGAAGATGGACATCCCCGAGGACAAGATCCGCAAGATCATGAAGATCGCCAAGGAGCCGATCTCCATGGAAACGCCGATCGGCGACGACGACGATTCGCACCTGGGCGATTTCATCGAGGACACCAACAACACCGCGCCCATCGAAGCCGCCATGCAGGCCGGCCTGCGCGACGTGGTCAAGGACATCCTGGACTCGCTCACCCCGCGCGAAGCGAAGGTGCTGCGCATGCGCTTCGGTATCGAGATGTCCACCGACCACACGCTGGAAGAAGTGGGCAAGCAGTTCGACGTGACGCGCGAGCGCATCCGCCAGATCGAGGCGAAGGCGCTGCGCAAGCTCAAGCACCCGAGCCGCTCGGACAAGCTGCGTTCGTTCATCGACACGCTGTAAGCGCGAGACCCGCTGACCGCTGACGCGGCGCCTCAGGCTCCGGAAGGGGCCGAGGCGCCGTTTTCATTGGGGCATCGAGACACAAGAAAGAGACACGCATGAATCCCGAAGCCGACAAACTCTGGCGCGCCCCGCGCTGGGCCCTGGCCATCCTGCTGGCGGTGCTGGGCATGCTCGGGCCCTTCTCCATCGACACCTACATCCCGGCCTTCTCGGGCATCGCGCGCTCCATCGGCGCCACGCCCACCGAGATGCAGCAGACGCTGTCGGCCTACCTGTTCGGCTTCGCCTTCATGAACCTGTTCCACGGCGCGCTGTCGGACAGCTTCGGCCGGCGGCCGGTGGTGCTGTGGGGCCTCCTGGTCTTCACGCTGGCCTCGCTGGGCTGTGCGCTGTCGCAGACCATCGGGCAGCTGGTGTTCTTCCGGGCCCTGCAAGGGCTGTCGACCGGCGCGGGCATCGTGGTGTCGCGCGCCGTGGTGCGCGACATGTTCCCACCCGCCGACGCGCAGAAGGTGATGGCGCAGATCACCATCTACTTCGGCCTGGCGCCGGCCATCGCGCCGATCATCGGCGGCTTCCTGCTGGTGCATGCGGGCTGGCACAGCATCTTCTGGTTCCTGGTGGCGGTGGGCATCGTGCTGCTGGTGGCCAACTGGAAGCTCCTGCCGGAGACGCTGCACACCAGCCAGCGCCAACCCTTCGCCGTGCGCGACCTGATGCGCGGCTACTGGCAGCTGTGCTCCGACCCGCGCTTCCTGCTGCTGGCGCTGGCCAGCGGCGTGCCCTTCAACGGGCTCTTCCTCTACGTGCTGGCGGCCCCGGCCTTCCTGGGCGACCACCTGGGTCTGGCGCCCACGCAGTTCTTCTGGTTCTTCGTGCTCAACATCGGCGGCATCATGCTCGGCGCATGGGCCAGCGGTCGCATGGCGGGCAAGGCCAAGCCCAAGCGGCAGATCCGCGACGGCTTCGTGGTGATGCTGCTGACCTCGGTGGTCAACGTGGTGGCCAATGCGCTGCTGGTGCCGCAGGCCTGGTGGGCGCTGTGGCCGCTGGCGGTGTTCGGCTTCGGCTGGGCGCTCATGGTGCCGGTGGTGACGCTGCTGGTGCTGGATCTGCATCCCACCCGCCGGGGCATGGCCTCGTCGCTGCAGGCGGTGATCGGCTCCACCGCCAATGGTGTCGTCGCAGGCCTGATCGCACCGCTGGTCATGCACTCGCCGATGGCGATGGCGCTGTCGTCGTTGCTGATGATGGGCGTCGGGCTGATCGCCTGGACCTGGCTGCACCGACGTTGGCCCGAAATCGGCCGCGACAGCACCGCCGCGGCGGCACCACTGCCCGTGGAAGCGACGACGAAGCTGGAGTCCTGACGGCGCGGCCGCAGCGGCCGCGGCGCGGGCGTCGACGCCGTCGATCGATCAGCTGCTGACGCGCACCAGGGCCTCGATGGCCAGCGGATAGCCCTTCACGCCCAGCCCGACGATGATGCCGCGCGCCGCGGGCGAGATGTACGAGTGGTGACGGAAGGATTCGCGCGCATGCACGTTGGAGATGTGCAGCTCGATCAGCGGCACGCTGGCGCCCTTGATGGCGTCGTGCAGCGCGATGGAGGTGTGGGTGTAGGCGCCCGGGTTCATCACCACGCCGAGCATGCGGCCGGCGGCGACCTCGCGGCCGGCTTCGTGGATCCAGTCCAGCAGCACGCCTTCGTGGTTGGACTGGCGGCATTCGATCTCCACGCCCAGCGCGGCGCCCGCCTCGGCGCACATGCGCTCCACATCGGCCAGGGTTTCATGGCCGTACTGCGCAGGTTCACGCGTGCCGAGCAGGTTGAGGTTGGGGCCGTTGAGGACGAGGATCTTCTTCATGCGAGGTCTCTGGGCGTTGCGCCGCGGGAAAAGGGTGCGGCATCTTAAATAAGACGGCTGACCTGGCCCCCGGGCTGGCGCCCGGCATCGACGCCCCGGCCCCCGCCGGCTCAGTGCCGTGGCCGCAGCAGCTTGCCGGTGGACGACGCGCGCGCCAGCAGCCGCCCGGCCTCGTCGAACAGTTCGGCCTCCAGGAAGACCACGCTGCCACCCCAGCGGATCACTCGGGCTTCGGCTTCCACGGGCGCCACGCGCACGGCTTCAAGAAAGCTGGTCTTGATCTCCAGCGAGGCCAGGCCCACGCCCCGCTCGCGCGAGAACACGGCGAAGGCCATGGCGTTGTCCAGCCATGCGGTGACGAAGCCGCCCTGCACCACGGTGCCCTCCGTGTGGGCGAACTCGGCGCGCGGCGCGAAGCGCACCCGCGCGCGGCCCTGGCCGTCGCTGGAGAGCAGACGCTCGAAGCCGATGGCACGAAGCAGCGGCTGGGTGTGGATTTCGATGTCGGTCATGGGTTGCGGGAGTTGGAGCCAAGAAGCGCGAGGCAGCATAGCCTCGGCGGCCGGTGCGAGGATGTCGCCCGCATGCCTGGCGTGGGCACGGTGCGCCCGGACGTCCGCGGCATCCGGGTCAGGCCCCTGCAGGAGGGCTTGCATAGAATCTGCGCCCACCCGCGCGCGGCGTCGCGCGTCCCGCCTGCGCTTCGCTTTCCCTGATGACCTCTCCTGTTCCGCCGCCGCCCACCGGTGCGCGCCGCCTGCCCGTCCGCATCCTGACTCACGGTGCCGCCCTGCTCGTCGGTCTGCTGCTCGGCACTGGCCTGGGCATCTACTGGCTGCCGATCCTGATCGCACCGCCCGCCCCCACCGAGGCCCAGGTCGGCACAGTGGCTGCCCAGGCGGCCTACAAGGTGGCGATGCGCGGCGACCTGAAGGGCAACGACCTGCTGCACTGGGCACAGGGCGAGTTGATGGTGGGCCCCTGGGCCATCGCCCTGCGCGGTTCCGTGGCGCCGGGGCCGGATTACCGGCTCTATCTTTCGCCCACCTTCGTGCAGACCGCAGAGGAGTTCGAGCAGCACCGCAGCGAGATGGTGCAGGTCGGCCAGGTGCGCACCTTCGACAACTTCATCGTCACGCTGCCGGCCACCGTGGACATCGGCAGCCACACCACGGTGGTGATCTGGTGCGAGGCCTTCGGCAAGTTCATTGGGGCCGCACGCTACCGCGAACCGGATGCGGCGCCTCCCGCGTCAGCCCCGCCGGCCGGTCCGTTGGCGTCGCCCGCAGGCCCTGCGGCGCGGCAGACACCATGACCGATCGCCCGGCCCGTTCCCGTCCACCGGGCGCGCCGGGCCGTTCGCCCAGCCTGTTCGTCCAGAACCTGCACGAGGTGCTGGCGCCGCTGGGCCGCATCGAGGCCCGCGCCATGTTCGGCGGCCACGGCATCTACCACGAAGGGGTGATGCTGGCGCTGGTGGTGCGCGACACGCTGTACCTCAAGGTGGACACACAGACCCAGGCCGACTTCGACGCCTTGCAGCTGCCGCCCTTTTCCTATCAGCGCCAGGGTGCCCCCGCGACGATCCCGTCGTTCCGCCAGGCGCCGGAGGGCATCTTCGACGACGCAGAGATGGCCCTGGCCTGGGGACGCAGTGCCTACGAGGCCGCATTGCGAGCCCAACGCGCCAGACCGCCGCGTGTCCGCAGGCCCAACACCGCTGCACCGCGAGCTGTGAAGGCAACCGACCAACGCTCGGCCGCCCGGAAGACGCCTCGCTGAAGCGCGGTGGACGGTCGGCTCAGAACAGATTGCCCTGCCCTTCGGCCCCCAGCGGCCGGAACAGCGACGTGTCCATGCCGATCCGCTCGCGGTTGAAGCCCAGCCGCGCCGTCGCCTTGGCAAAGCGTTGCGCCACCAGTTCGGCCCACAGGCCGCTGCCCTTCATGCGACTGGCGAAATCGGCGTCGTAGTCCTTGCCGCCGCGCATGTCCTGGATGCGCGCCATCACCCGCGCGGCGCGCTGCGGGTAATGCAGCGCCAGCCATTCCTTGAAGAGCGGCGCCACCTCCCAGGGCAGGCGGATGACGGTGTAGAACGCGCTGCGGGCACCGGCGGCCCAGGCCGCCTCCAGCACCTGCTCCAGGTCTTCGTTGAGGAAGGGAATCTGCGGTGCCACGCTCACACCCACCGGAACGCCCGCCTCGGCCAGGGTGCGGATGGTGCGCAGCCGGCGCGCCGGCGAGGCGGCACGCGGCTCCAGCCGCCGCGCCAGATCGGCATCGAGCGTGGGGACGGTGACGTACACCGCGGCCAGACGCTGCGCCGCCATGGGGGCGATCAGGTCCAGGTCTCGCTCGACACCGCTCGACTTGGTGACCAGCGCGAACGGATGCCGCGCCTCCTGCAGCACCTCGATGACCGAGCGGGTGAGGCGCAGCTCGCGCTCGATGGGCTGGTAGCAATCGGTCGCTGTGCCGATGGCGACGTGAGAGGGCCGGTAGCCGCGACGGCCCAGTTCGCCCCGCAGCACCTGCGCGATGTTGCGCTTGGCGATGAGTTGGGTCTCGAAGTCCAGCCCGGGCGACAGGTCGAGGTAGCTGTGCGTGGGTCGGGCGAAGCAATAGATGCAGCCATGCTCGCAGCCGCGATA
>NZ_CAJYES010000243.1 GCF_913773995.1 uncultured Pseudacidovorax sp. | reverse complement strand
CTCGATGTTGGGCTTCTCGTTCCAGCCGCCCACGTTGTAGGTCTCGCCCAGCTGGCCGGCCTCCAGCACGCGGCGGATGGCGCTGCAGTGGTCCTTCACGTAGAGCCAGTCGCGCACTTGCATGCCGTCGCCGTACACAGGCAGCGGCTTGCCGGCCAGGGCGTTGACGATCATGAGCGGGATCAGCTTCTCGGGGAAGTGGAAGGGCCCGTAGTTGTTGGAGCAGTTGGTGGTCAGCACCGGCAGGGCGTAGGTGTGGTGCCAGGCGCGCACCAAGTGGTCGCTGGCGGCCTTGCTGGCCGAGTACGGGCTGTTGGGCTCGTACTTGTTCTCTTCGGTGAAGGCCGGGTCGGTGGCGGAAAGGGTGCCGTAGACCTCGTCGGTGGAGACATGCAGGAAGCGGAAGGCCGCCTTGCGCTCGGCCGGCAGCTGGCTCCAGTAGCCGCGCACTGCTTCGAGCAGGCGAAAGGTGCCCAGCACGTTGGTCTGGATGAAGTCCTCGGGGCCGTGGATGGAGCGGTCCACATGCGACTCGGCGGCGAAGTTGACGACGGCGCGAGGCTGGTGCTCGGCCAGCAGGCGCTCGATGAGGTCGCTGTCGCCGATGTCGCCCTGCACGAAGACGTGGCGCTTGTCGCCGTCCAGCGAGGCCAGGGTCTGAAGGTTGCCTGCGTAAGTCAGCTTGTCGAGGTTGACGACCGGCTCGTCGGCACCAGCCAGCCAGTCGAGCACGAAGTTGGCGCCGATGAAGCCAGCTCCTCCGGTTACAAGGATCATGAGATTAGTGAGTAGTTATGTTGCGAGGTGCAGGACGCGCATGCCAAAGCTGGCAAAAGACCGCGAATTATCCAAAAAAAATTGACATTGACGCTCTGCCGTTGCTTCAGCACACGATTGCTTCGATGCCTTAAAACAACGCCCAGCCTCACGCGTCCAGACTCTCCGTAACGATATGCGCATGATCCTTGCGTGCCACTGCCCGTCCACCATCAAGGCGCCTCCATGACCGATTCCGCTAACGAAGAAGCATTCGCTCAACCCGACTTGTCCGCCCGTCTCGAAGCCATCTACGTATTCCTCAAGCTCACGAACTTCCATGTTTCTCACATCACTCTCGCCCGCGCGGTCAACGGGTATGCCCAAGCGCATTCGCTCTCTCCGCTTGAGGCCGCCTGTGAAGTCGAAGCACGTCTGTCTGAAAGTAGCTTGGCAGGTCGAGATCTCGTCGAATACGCCGGTTGAGAAAGCAGTTGCGCGGTGTGCCATCCAGGTTGCTCCAGAACCTAACCGCCGCGCTGCGGTCGATGGGGCAGGCGCCGTCAAGGCGAGATCGCACGTAAGCTGCAAGAACTGCCTGAGGCTGGAACAGGACATGGGCCGGTTGGGTTCTCCGGCTCACGGGTACTTCGCCCGCGGCAGTTCGTAGTGCGGGCCGTCGATGAAGGCCCGCTGACCAGCGGCCCGGCGACGGCTGACGTAGTCGGCCACCAAGTCTTCCGGGCTGTCGTTGGACGCGGTGAAGTCCACATCCCAGGCGCCGCCCCAGCGCAGCGGCGTGTTCAGCTCGCGCGCCGCCGTGCGCACGGCGTCGGCAATGACGTAGATGGGCGGCCATTCCCAGCGCAGCTTGCCGTTGAAGTAGGGCACCAGGTCCACCGCGTGGCCGGTGAGGTGGCGCGAGTCCAGGGTTTGCGACGCGCCGGTGGCGATCAGCTTCTTTTGTTCTTCGAGCGTGCGCAATCCGTCGTGCACGCCGAAGTCCTGCGCCGTCAGCACGATGGCGCGCTGCACGATGGCGACCAGGTCGGGGTGGACGCCCTGCAGTTCGTTGAGCGAGTTCTTGCCGAGTTTGAAGTTGGCCATTGGCTGCCCTTCGTGGGGGAGTTGGGTTGCGGGTGGGGACGTGGATGCAGGTCGGGACGCTGCGTCGCAGGCGGCGCTCAGCGGGTCGGAATGGCAACGCCGGCTTGGGTCCGCAGTGCGGCCAGGCGACCATCGCCCGGTGCGACCCACAGCTCCACCACGCCGGGCGTGGCCTTCAGGCTCTTTGCCAGCGGCTCTGCACGCCAAGCCGGATCGCCCACGCTGCGGAAAGCGGCATTCGCGCCATCGGCGATGGCCTGGGCGCAGGGCTTTGCGCCCTCGTCGTGGTATCGCAACACGGTCTGGCGTACCGGCGTGGGATTGGCCCGGCCGGCTCGGCGCGCGGAGTCATAGACGTCTTCGACGGGCGGCACGCTGGCGCCCCAGCCACGCCACCAGTCGCGCATCGCGCGCACGGCCTCCCGGTCGGCGGGACCGTAGATCTGCACGTACAGCGTGGTGCGACGGCAGACGTCGAGGCGCTGTGACCAGGGGAGCGGACCGGCGACAGGCGCGGGCGTGGGCGTGGGCGTGGGCGTGGGCGTGGGCGTGGGCGGCGCTGCAGGTGTCGGCGGCGCCGCTGGAACAACCGCCGCTGCTGGCAAGTCCGGTGCTGGCGTTGGGGCTGGTGCTGGTGCTGGCGGCGTCGACGCCGGCGCTGGCATCGACACAGGGGCGCCCAGCGAAGGCGACGCTGCAGCGGCGGCACAGTGGCCAACGCGCATGTCTTCCAGATCCTGCGCGTTGACTGCGCCGTTGGCCTTGACGGTGGGCGTGAGGGCGGGCATGCCGGGCAGGCGGGTCAAGGCTTCGAAGTTGGTCTCGGCCCGCACCATGGCATCGCGACGGGGCGAGCAGGGGTGCAGGGTGGCCCATGTGGCGTCGGCGCTGTAGTCGTAGCCCCAGTAGGGCGGCGCGGGTAGTTCGTTGCGTCGCGTCACGCAGGTGGGATAGAGCGAAGGCATCGGGCCACTGCCCGAGGCCAGCAGCACCAGGCAGGATTGGCTCATGCCCGGTCCCTGCTGTTGGCACAGGGTCGAGGCGTCGCGCACGATCTGCGTCCCCAGGGCCGACCCCTGCAGCCATCGTGCCTCGTCGCCGCGGCACAGCGCGTCGGCCGCGCGCACGATGGCCGCAGCGAGCGTGGAGGTGGCGGCCCGTCCTTCCGGCGTTTGAACGGGCGGCGGCTGGTTGGGCGCGAGGTCGGGGCCCAGTGGCGGCAGCTTGGCCCACAGGTCGGCCAGCTCCTTCATGGCAGCGCGCTCGCCGATGATGCGGCTGTTGATGGCCGCGCGTGCCCCTTCTGCGGCCTGCCAGACCGACACGCCGACGGTCGCCACCGCGCCGGCGCTCAGCGTGGCGCCCACGGCGGCGACACCGATGCGCGGCGGCAGGCGTGATGGTGCTGCCTTGTCCGACTGGCCGCCGCCCGACTCCGTCGGCTCTTTGCGCCCGCGGCCGCTGCCAAGCTGCAGGTGCGCATCCGGCTCGAAATACGAATCCGGGGCACTCAGCACGTCGAGCACGAAGCCGGTTGTCAGCTTGTCAGCCAGAAAGCGGCCCAGCGAAAAGTAGCTTTCCCACTGCGCTTCGCTGAAGAACTGGTCGCTGGTCGGCTCTGCGGAAATGCCGGGCACTGCTGGCGGTAGTTCTCTACATCCATCGGCAGGCCGGCGCACATGTTGGGCTTGATCACGATGAGCACGGCGGGCGGCGGCGCTGCGCCGCCCGGCAGGGCGGGGTAGTGCACCGTGGCCAGGGAGAGGCATGCGCAGCCGTGAGGCGACGCCAGTTCATTCAGCGAGCCGAAGAACGACAGCGTGCGTGCCCAAACGCTGGGCTTGGTCACGGGCTTGTGGAACACGATGCGCGTGTCGAGGTCGATGCGCGCCTTGCGCACGAGGTTCTCGAGGTCGGCGAACGCGTAGTCGGGGTCGGCGCCGCAGTCCGCCACCAGGATGAACTGCGCACGGGCAGCGAGCAACGCGTAGGCTGCGGTGTTCTCGAAATGACCGCCGTCGGACACCAGCCAGTCGTTCTTGCCGGCGGCTTCGAAGGTGCCTGCAGTTTCGGCGAGCAGGCCGGCCGATTTGTCCAGCCGCGGACGCCACCAGGGCCGTGGCGTTGCTTCGTGATCGCGCGCCTCGCGCGTCAGCCAGTAGCCGAGCCGCACACCCGCGAAAGTGAGCAGAGCCGACAAGCCGCGCTGCGTGCGGGCCCCCAGGCCTGGCGCCACGGCGGCGCCGGAGATGGCCAGCCAACTGCCCAGGCTCATCGTGCCAATGCCGGGCATTCGCTTCCAGCCCTCCTGGCCGAGCTGGGAAGCTCCGCCCGCCATGACGCACAGCGGCAGGCCTTTGCGGTCGCGGTTGAACAGGCGGCCCCGGGCGGCGGCGCTCTGGTTCACACAGGTGTTGATCAGGTGAACCGGCCCGCCTGCACGATGCGGGGCGTACTGTTGCAACGGGGTGTCGTCGTCCGGATGCACTTCGCCCACGCTGTGGTCCGGGGTGTCGGTGCGCAGTGCGCCGTCGATGGGGTCGAGTGCCGACGTATTCATGCTGAAGCGCCGGCCGTTGGCCGCCCCCAGATAAGCGCGGGTGAGCCGTGCCGCATAGAAGGTGTGCAGCGACGACAGGTTCAGGAACTGGACGTTGCGGCCGGTGCAGAGGGCGTAGGCTGCAACGGGCAGCATCACCAGCAGCAGTTGCAGCCAACCCGCACCGAAGTCTGGCTGCGTCAGCGCCCGTCCGCCGGGCGAGGCACCAATGCCCGTGATCGGAAACACGGCACCGAAGACGACCTTCATCACCAGCGCCGTCCACCACACCAACAACAAGGCGCTCAGCAGATAGCCCAATGCCTGCAGCAGCACGCTGCCCGTCGAGCGCAGCCAGGGTGGGGCAGACTGCCCGCCCGTCGCCATGGCCGGCGCGGCCGCGCGCAACGCCACAGCCGCGGCGCCAAGCGCCAGGCCGACGTTGACGGTCGAAAAGCCGTCGAAGGCGAGTTGCCATGCCAACCGGTCCACGACGCCCAGGACGAGACAGGTGCCGGCCACCACGAAGCACTGCGAAAGCCGTGCGGTGAGCGCGTTGCGGGCGGCGCCGAGCGGACCGGCGGGGCCGCCCGCGATGTGTCGGGCCATGTGGGCGGAACTCAGGTTGAGCAACACGAACAGGGCCGCGCCGATGATCGCCACCCAGTGCCACGGCTCGCTGCGGATGGCGTGGGTCCAGTTGGCCCAGGCCAGCGCAGACGCAGGCAGTGCCACCACGGCGATGCCGATCGCCATGCCGCGCAGCCGGGGCCCGGCCTGCGCGGACCGTGCCCACTGCAGTTGCCAATAGGCCAGCAGGTAATGCACGGCCACCGGCAGCATCAGCCATGAAAGGGGTCACAGGGTCGGCATCGAGGGATGAAGCCATTCGATCCAGTCGAACACGGAAGGCAACTGGTTGCCGGTGAGCGCGACGCCTTGCCAGGCCAGAAGGTCGATGCCGCACAGCATCCCGGCCACCAGTACGGCGATGACCCCAAACTCGACATGGATGCCAACAAGGTTGCGAAGGTAAAGGGCCAGGGCGAACAGCGTGTCGGCGGCGCCGGCAGGAGTGAGGTAGCGCCCGCTGGCGCGCAGCCACCAGCCGAAATGCGTGCTCTCTGCCTGCGCCAGGGCCTGATTGACCCGAGTCAGGTGGTCGGGGCTGGAGCCGCGGTCGAACAGCCGGCCCAACATGCCCCCGATGTACCCGCCGCCGGAGACGGTGGAGAGCAGGTCGAACCGCAGCAGCAGCCGGTTGGCAGCCAGTGAGCGAAGCACCCCGAGGCAGAAAGTGGCACTGCGGATGCCGCCCCCCGACAGGGCCAGACCCAAGAGCGGATCGGCAACAGCCGGCGACGGCAAGCCCCGGTCGGGGAAGGCGTGCGCACTCTGGGCCAGTGCCGCGCGTCTCTCTGCGACGGCGAGGTCCAGGGCGGTGGCAGCCGGTGTCGGGTGGTGAGGGTCCATGGTGCCTCCTCTTCGGCCCCGAATTTTTAGGAGCCGGCGAGCGACGCACATCACCCATCCGTGGCTGGCGCAAGGCTGGCGCTTCAATCAGGATGGAGGGCTTTGCCAACGCGATAGCGCAATGCGGCCGACAACAAAAAACCCGCGCCGACGTTCGCCGGGCGGGTTCAGAGAGGCGCCGGGCAGTTCGCCCGGCCTGTTGGAGCCGGCCACGCCCAGCCGCAGCGACTGGTCATGGCATACGGATGCAGAGCGTCAGTGCCCGCCGTTCTTCTTGCCGTAAGAAGCGCCGCTGCTCATCAGCTTGTCCGTATACGCAATCGCCATGGCCGACAGCAGGAAGGCCACATGGATCACCGTCTGCGCGATCAGCACCTTCTCGGTGTAGTTGTCGGCGTTGATGAAGGTCTTGAGCAGGTGGATCGAACTGATGCCGATGATCGACATCGCCAGCTTGACCTTGAGCACCGAGGCGTTGACGTGGCTGAGCCACTCGGGCTGGTCGCGGTGGCCTTCGAGGTTCATGCGGCTGACGAAGGTTTCGTAGCCGCCCACGATCACCATGATGAGCAGGTTGCTGATCATCACCACGTCGATCAGCGCCAGCACCACCAGCATGATCACCGTCTCGTTCAAGGTGGTGATGGGTGCCACGGTTTTGTAGCCAATGCTGGTGATCAGGGCCTGCAGCGCATTCTGGTTGCCGAATGCGGCCTCCACCAGATGCAGCAGCTCGACCAGGAAGTGCACCACGTACACGCCCTGCGCAATGATCAGGCCCAGGTACAGCGGCAGCTGAAGCCAGCGGCTGGCGAAGATCAGGTTCGGCAGCGGGCGCAGGGGAGAGGTGCGTTTGACGGGCGCGGGCGGGGTGGGGTCGTTCAGGTCGGCCATGGAAATCGGACGGAGAGGAAGAAAAGTGAAGGGTGCGGAACCAGTAGCCCCGGCGCAGGCGCTAATGCGAGCCGGGGCGCAGGCAGCGAATTTGCACGTTCAATGTGTCAGCCACGGCGAGCCAGGGCCGGTCCGCCGTGAGCACGGGCGCATTCAGCCTCGCGGCGACGGCCAGGCACAAGCGGTCGCCGAGGCTGAGGCCATGTGCGCGGGTCACGTTGCGCCAGTGACCCGCGCGGGTGCCATCTTCTGCAGTGACGTCCACCACCTGATAGCCCAGATCGGCCACCACGGCGTCGATGGCATCCGGCTGCATGCTGCGGTCGAGCAGCTTGGCGACGATTTCGCACTGGTTGGCGGCGGTTACCAGGCAGACTCGGTCGTGCAGGGCTTGCTCCACTTCCAAATGACCGGGCTCTTCCTGTAGGAAGGCAAGGATGGCGGAGGCGTCAAGCACCATGGGCGGGGGCGCGGTCATTCCTTTTCGGCCGCCTGGCGGCGCTCGGCCGCGAGTTCGTCGGCCAGCGAAGGCACGTCTTTTCCGACCGTTTGTTGAAAACGTTGCTGCGCCCGGTGCAGTTGGGCGCGCCGGGTCGTGGCGACCAGTTCACCGTCACGCACGCTCCAGATCAACTGGTCGCCATCGTGCAGGCCCAGCTGTTCGCGCAGTGCGGCGGGAATGACGGCCCTGCCATGGGACAAGTTGGATGTGGCATGCATGGCAAATCAGTGGAAATTTTCGCGAACTGGCATTCTCTCCTGTTGTGGATCGAATTTGCCAGACGCATAGCCATGGCCTTTGAAGTGGCAGGGCCGTGGAATGTCGAAAGAATAGGCGCCATGCCAGCGCTCCGAGTCAGAGCGTCGTAAGACGCCGACGTGACAGTCGCAGCGTTCCCTTCTCATCATCCAAGACCGGCCTGCCAGGCCGCAGGAGACAAGACCATGAGCAGCAGCAGCTCGGCTTCCACCATCCAATCCGTGCTCGTCGAGAACCGCGTCTTCGAGCCCAGCGCCCAGGCGCAGCAGGGCGCCCGCGTGTCGGGCATGGCCGCCTACCAGGCCTTGTGCGACGAAGCCGCCAAGGACTTCGACGGCTTCTGGGCAGGCCAGGCACGCCAGCACCTGAACTGGACCAAGCCCTTCAGCCGCACGCTCGACGAGTCGAATGCCCCCTTCTACAAGTGGTTCGACGACGGTGAACTCAACGCCAGCGCCAATTGCCTGGACCGCCACATCGGCACTCCCGTCGAGAACAAGACGGCCATCGTCTTCGAGGCCGACGACGGCACCGTCACCCATGTCACCTACAAGGAACTGCTCGCACGCGTGAGCCGCTTCGCCAATGCGCTCAAGGCGCACGGCATCGGCAAGGGCGACCGCGTGATCGTCTACATGCCCATGGGCGTGGAAGGCGTGGTCGCCATGCAGGCCTGCGCGCGCATCGGCGCGACGCACAGCGTGGTCTTCGGCGGCTTCTCGGCCAAGGCGCTGAACGAGCGGATCATCGACGCAGGCGCCGTGGCGGTGATCACGGCCAACTACCAACTGCGCGGCGGCAAGGAGCTGCCGCTCAAGGCCATCGTGGACGACGGCATCGCGCTGGGCGGCTGCACTACCCTCAAGACGGTGCTGGTGTACGAGCGCACGCCCTCGGCCTGGAACAAGGTCGAAGGCCGCGACAAGACCTTCGCCGAGGCGCTGGAAGGGCAGGGCGACGACTGCCAGCCGGTGGCGGTGGGCGCGGAGCACCCGCTCTTCATCCTCTACACCTCGGGTTCCACGGGCAAACCCAAGGGCGTGCAGCACGCCACCGGCGGCTATCTGCTGTGGGCCAAGATGACGATGGAATGGACCTTCGACATCCGCCCCGAAGACGTCTTCTGGTGCACGGCCGACATCGGCTGGATCACCGGCCACACCTACGTGGCCTACGGGCCGCTGGCGGCGGGCGCGACGCAGGTGGTGTTCGAGGGCATTCCCACGTACCCGCACGCCGGCCGCTTCTGGCAGATGATCGAGAAGCACAAGGTCAGCATCTTCTACACGGCGCCGACGGCCATCCGCTCGCTGATCAAGGCGGCCGACTCGGACGAAAAGGTGCACCCGAAGAACTGGGACCTGTCGTCGCTGCGCATCCTGGGCTCGGTGGGCGAGCCGATCAACCCCGAGGCCTGGATGTGGTACCACCGGAACATCGGCCACGAGCGCTGCCCCATCGTCGACACCTTCTGGCAGACCGAGACGGGCGGCCACGTGATCACGCCGCTTCCGGGCGCCACGCCGCTGGTGCCGGGCTCGTGCACGCTGCCGCTGCCGGGCATCATGGCCGCCATCGTGGACGAGACGGGCAAGGACCTGCCCAATGGCGCTGGCGGCATGCTGGTCATCAAGCGGCCCTGGCCCTCGATGATCCGCACCATCTGGAACGACCCGGAACGCTTCAAGAAAAGCTACTTCCCCGAGGAGATGGGCGGCACCATCTACCTGGCCGGCGACGGCGCCGTGCGCAGCGAGGACCGCGGCTACTTCCGCATCACCGGCCGCATCGACGACGTGCTGAACGTGTCGGGCCACCGGCTGGGCACCATGGAGATCGAATCGGCGCTCGTCGCCAAGACCGACCTGGTGGCCGAGGCCGCCGTGGTGGGCCGCCCGGACGATGTGACGGGCGAGGCGGTGTGCGCCTTCGTCGTGCTCAAGCGCGGCCGGCCGACGGGCGAGGAGGCCAAGCAGATCGCGAACGAACTGCGCAACTGGGTCGCCAAGGAGATCGGGCCGATCGCCAAGCCGAAGGACATCCGCTTCGGCGACAACCTGCCCAAGACGCGCAGCGGCAAGATCATGCGCCGCCTGCTGCGCAGCATCGCGAAGGGCGAGGCCATTACCCAGGACACGTCGACGCTGGAGAACCCGGCGATCCTGGAGCAGCTGGCGCAGACGAACTGAAGGCGTTCGCGCAGGGGCAGCTGTCCGGCGCGCGCTGGCGCAGCCTCACTAGTTGTTTCCAGCGCCGCGCGCGGTTGATGCGGATTGACAACGGTCGCTTTGCTGCTTCGGTAACAATCCGAGGCGCTGTGCTTGCGTTCCGGCAACACA